>CASETM010000064.1 GCA_949290865.1 uncultured Bacillota bacterium | reverse complement strand
GTTCGTGCGCTCAAAAGAGTCGCTACACCACTTCCTTCATCCTCAACATTACTGTTGACGACTTGTGGGTCACTACACTTGGCGGTAACTACCTGTGGTTGGTTTATCTCCAACTGAATTAGTGCCATGCCCGGCACACAAATAAAGGGATAAAACCCATTAGGTCTTATCCCACTTCAACAATCTCATGACTGCAAGTCCTTTGACAAGCTATTTTCATATTCATATCCATTTAAACCACAAAAATAAAAACTCTTAAATAGAGCTTTCAAGATAAATATGGTGGGGAATAAGAGATTCGAACTCTCACGCCGTGAAGCAACAGACCCTGAACCTGTCGTGTCTACCAGTTCCACCAATTCCCCAAAATTTATCACACAAAGAAGTATAACACATTCTTTCTATTTAATCTAGTAAAAATTGCATGAATATTATTTTTTCTGAATTTATTTATAACAAAAGAATTCATCTGTTTATAGAAAAAAACAAAAACAAGTAAAGACAAGGAATGATGTCCCTTGTCTTTTGGTATTTGGTACAATTCTATCTGATTTACAAGCAGATTATAACCTGTAACCAGTCTAATTTCATATTGAGCAATTTTATACAAAAATATTTCTATGCATCCATTTGTGCAATGTTTATTTTAAATTTTGCACATGTTATTTTATTGTTATTTATTTCTTGGTTTCATCTGTGGGAACAAGATAACTTCTTGGATAGATTCTTGTCCAGTCAATAACATAACAAGTCTATCAATACCCATACCCATTCCACCTGTTGGTGGTAAACCGTATTCCAAAGCTTCTACGTAATCTAAATCCATTTCAATCCGTATATAATTTTGATATATGTTTTTATGTGCTTTTTTGTGTTAGTAGATACAGAAAAATACTTAAAATTTGTAGCTTTTGTACTTATTTATTTTATTTTGTATGCCGAAATGTATGCCACTACTTTATATTCATATTATGTGTTTATTTTAATAATTAGTACGTTTTTAATAAAGATAATAAAAGTACACATTTACTCTAATGATAAGTAAACACGATAGAAATCTATTTGCAACTTTCAAAGGCTGGTCTTATACTGTCAATATATCTAAATGTATCATTTTCATATTCAAAATGCAAAATACAACAATTAGTTAATCCACCTTGATTATTTACAACACTAGGATCCGTTACACTACTTAAAAAAGAATAACACGCTCCTCCATGCGAAACAGCAAGTACACATTGATGATCCTTCTTATCCATAATTTCTTTTAAGATACCAGCCACCCTATCAACTACATCTTGAAAATACTCTCCACCATAATGCGGGAATAAATCATCATAATTGAATGACCAATCCTTTTTAGGATTTAAATCTTCACTTTCACCCTCAAAAATACCAAAGTTTCTTTCTTTTAGCTGTTTTAATCGTTTATATTCAACCTTATAATCAGTGACTATTTCTAGCGTATCACAACATCTTTCAGCTGTAGAACTATAATAATGATCAAATTGAATATCTTTTAAAATTTCTCGAGCTGCCTTAGCTTGTTTTACTCCGTTTTCCGTTAATGGAGAATCGCACCATCCTTGAATTTTTCTTCTTACATTAAACATTGTTTCTCCATGTCTCATTAAATATAGATGTTTGACCATAATAATGCCTTCCTTTCTCTCTAATCAAACCAATACAATATCGCTATTTGCAACGCAATAATAATTCATATATCTCTTCTCTTGTTAATTCTCTAGGACCTGTCTTAGAAATCTCACATGTCTGAGACACAGTTCTTGCTATATCTTCCGTTAGCTCATACCCCAATTCTGTAAATGTAGTTGACAGTTGAGCCTCCTTGATTAATTTCTCTAATGCCTCTATTCCTTTTAATGCTATATTTTCTTCTGAATCTTTATCATGAATTTCCATAATAACACGTGAAAATCTAGCAAACTTAGATATATCTCCATTATAAACGGCTCTATAGTACGCCGGTTGAATAACTGCAAGTTGTTGTCCATGTGTACCATGAGAATAAGCTCCTAATGCATTTTCAATTTTATGTGCTTGAAAGTCACCAGGCTTACCAACATTAAACAAAAATGTTTGTACTAATGATGAATCCCACATTAAATTAGATCGAACTTCTAAGCTATCATTTCCATGAATCAATTCTCTCATATTGTAAATAATATCTTTCATTAAACCTTCATTCAATAAGTCTGATACATTAGTGGTTTTTCCAAAATAAGTTTCCATACAATGTGTCAAACTGTCAAATACTCCAGGCATAAATACTTTAAGAGGAACTGTCATAATATAATTTGGATCTTCGATTACAAATTTAGCATACGGACCAGTTAACGTTTTCTTTTCATGTCTTTTTTCATATGTTACTGCTCCTAAACAATCCATCTCCGCTCCTGCTCCGGATAAAGTTAAAATGACAGCAAAATTTCCCATATTTTCTGGAATTAATCCTTTTTCTAATTGAACTTCCCAAATGTCCTCATTAATTTCAGTACCTGAGCAAATGACTTTACAACAATCGATGACAGATCCTCCACCGATAGCAAGGATTAAATCAACATTATTTTCTTTATATAGCCTAATTCCATCCAAAACTTTTTCATAAGTAGGATTTGCTGATATTCCTGGAAAATCAATAATATTCTTTCCGCATTCCCCCAAGACTTCGATAACTTCGTCATAGATACCATTTCTTTTGATTGATTCTTGACCATAGGCGAGCATTATATTCTTGCCATAATGCTTTAATTCGTCTTTAAGATATCTCTTGACACTGTTTTCACCAAAATATACCTTTACAGGCATTTGATATACAAAATCTTTCACAATATCTCTCCTCTCTATAAGGGACATATCGTCTCTTATATAAGATATAATAAGTGACATCGTGTCTCTTGTCAATTGAATTTTTTTTATTTGTTTGCTATAATCTAAAAGAAAGAGTGATGATAATGAAAAAAAACTTTATTAGAGCAAAAAGTCAAGAGAATAAAAATATACGAATACAACAAATCATGGATACTACAGATAAATTATTTTATGAAAAAACTTACCATGAAATAACGCTAACAATGATTGCCAAAGAAATGAATCTTGCAAGAGGTGGACTCTATAAATATGTGACTTCAAAAGAAGAAATTTTTTTGATGATATATTTGCAAAAACAAGATATAATGTTGCAAGATATTGTAAATAATTTAAGTCGTGATAAAATAAATCCTGATTCATTATCAAAAGTAATAAGTCAAACAATATATCAACATTTAGACTTTATTAAGTATCATCAAATATTAAACGCTATAATCGAAACAAATGTGACTGTTGAAAAACTTGCTGAATTCAAATTAAAATCTCACAAACAAATGACCAATTTATTTAATATATTAGAAAGAGTATTACAAAAAAATAGAATACAAATTTTCGATTTATACCTAACGATATTATATCATTGTGTGTATCTATATGATCGTGTTGCCTATAATAAGAATTATGTAAAAGCAATGGAACTTGCTAATCTTGAAATAGAAAATATTGATTTTGTAGGACATCTTTCCCACTTCATACATATAATTTTTTTTAATAACTAAAGTAAATTTTTTCTATCACATATACCAATACTAAATTTAAACAATAATAAAGCTCATTTATTAATATCAATATTTCTTGATATTGATGTGTCAAAAGAAAAAGCAGTCTGTCTTAAAAATGACTGCTTTTTTGATACATCAATAAATATTTAATAATCAAATCTAGTTATTTGTAGTTTTCTTCTCGTAATGTTGAATTATAATGCAATTTAATGTAGGTGATATTTTGCGGTTCAACAGGCTTGGATCTTTCCTGACGCATTTTCACCTTTTCGTCAGATGATAATGTTTCCATCTCTTTTTCTAGCGCAAATAGTTTAGCCATTTTTTCAAGAGCTGTATTTGCGAGAGTTCCAGATGCTTTCTTCATGTCTACAGGCAATGTCTCATAGAATTTCCTTCTGGCATGTGCCCAGCAGTATGCATTAGTTATACCTTCTATGTGGTTATATCCATAATAGCCATCCGTGATGATAGTACCTTTAAACCCTTTCAGGAACTGTTGTGGATTCGTGGATTTTCTGTCAGGCTTATATTCAAATATCTTAATAGGTCGTTGACTTTCTTTGATGCTTGAATATACCCACATATATGATTGAGATGTTGCTTTCTTGCCTGGTTCATTCAATACTTGAACCGGTGTTTCATCACAATGTATATGTGATTCCTGTATCATCAATTCGTGCATTCTGTCCACTATGGGAATGAAATATTCCTTAGCGGCAATGATGATCCAGTTAGCCATTGTTGTTCTTGATAATTGGAGTCCTAGTCGTTTCCATTCTGATTCCTGTCTATATAATGGCATATGATTAACATATTTATCAATGATGACTTGTGACAGTACACTTGGTGATGCAAATGAGTGTGGAATAACTGGCTTGGGTGTCCCTGATTTAAACATGACACTTTTACCGTTTTTTCTGCAGTTGCGACATTCATATGTTTTTCTATATATATCTTTTACATATAATTTAGCTGGTTCATAAACGACTTCATGTCTTACAAATTCCTCACCTGCATAGGACAATTGAGAACCACATTCATCGCATATTCTTTCCTTTGCATCGATATCATAAACTTTTTTGACATGTTTAAGATTGGCCAATTTAATGTCGAGTGTACCTTTTTGTTTCTTCTTGGCTCTGGTATATGAAATATCTTCAAGCAGCTCTGGTTCACATTCATTTTCTGCTTCATCAAAAAGAGAAAGCTGATCTTGAGAATATGACATTTTTTCACTTCTGGTACCAAACAGCTTTCTCTTCAGATATGCATTTTCTTCACGTAAAAGGTCATTGTTGTTCTTTAAATATTCATTGTCAGATTTCAAACTGTCAATGGTACCATTTAAAGATGCAATCGTAGTATCCTGAGATGCAATCGTAGCTTTTAATTCCTCAATAGACTGTGACAGATTAGCGATGACTAAAGATAAATTTTCAACTGTACCAGTAGTAGAATCAGCCATTAAAAGCACCTCCATTTCATATACATATTATATCATAAACAAGACTATTTTCCTATGAAATCAAGGGTTTACAATACAACTTGTGGATAACTTTTTTTAATGGTTTTAGACTGTTCAATGGACAGTCCTTCAAGTAGCCATCTGAATTGTTGAGGTGTGATTTCCCGAGCTTCATATTCATTTCTAGGCCATCTGAACTTACCGTTTTCAAGTCTCTTATAAAGCAGGACAAATCCATCTCCCTCCCAATACAGCACCTTCATGATTCTTGAATTTCTTCCGCAAAAAAGAAACACAGAATTAGAAAAAGGATCAAGATTAAAATGATGCTGGACAATAGCTGATAGTCCATCAATCTGTTTGCGCATATCTGTATAGCCAGCAGCTATGTAGATATGTTCTGCTTTTGAAATATCTCCAATCATAGCAGTGATTTCAAGAGAGGCTCAATAGATGAATAGGGTGTACTGGAATCAAGTTCTATTTTAATACTACCTTTGATAATGAGTATTCTTTCATTATGATATGCTTGTTTGTCAACAGGTATAAAAGCGACCTCATTTTTAAGTTCAGTTTCATTGTTCATATGATTGTACAAAATAGCTTTAATCTTTTGTTGATACCTATAATAAGTTGATGCCTTAATGTTATTTCTTTCACAGAAATCCTGAACAGATAAATCACTCTCTTTACATTCTTTGATTTTCAGATACCAGAACTTGTATTTTTCATTCTGAGTTAATTCTTGGATAGTCATATAGTCACTCTTCCTTTCTTTATAATTTTTAGAGAATATAAAAACTATAATATAGTTTTGGCAGTCTCCATATTCTATATTATAGTTCGTTGAGTTCTATATTTTTATCCACTATTTTATTTGGCGCTTACCTTCGGTGTTCTTTTTTTGTATTATTTATTATTTAAATTGAGAGGGAATTTATTGTTTGGTATAATATTATCGTTATCGTTCCTCCTTTGAAAGGGGGTGATACAATGTTGTTTAACTTAGTTTTATCTGTCGTGGCAGGTATAATTGCATATTATATTTGTAAATGGATAGACAGAAATATAAAGCGATAACTATCCTAGTGTTAAGTTCACTATAAAAACTAGAAAAGGTAAGGAGTAGCGTTCCTTACCTTTTTGCATTGATACAATGCTGTTTAACTTACGAGTCAATTATAACATTAGCCTGACTCTATTTCAAGTATATAACAAATGATTCATATTTATACATTTTAACCAGATGCAGCCACTTACAAAAAAATGCGTCCGTGTCTCATGATAATGTATGAAAACATATAAAAACACATAAAAATTTAACATATTTTTTAAAAATGCATCCATTTTGCATCCACTTACATATCTTCTATAAATTATCTACCTCTTTTATGGAATAAAAAAAGCATAACTTTATGATCAATAGCCATGAATTGCTTCGTATTATCCTATCATAAATTTATGCTTATATTTATATTGTTAATTCGTTGATAATTCAAATTATCTTGATTTCATCACTATTTATTTCTTGGTTTCATCTGAGGGAATAAGATAACTTCCTGGATAGATTCTTGACCAGTTAATAACATCACAAGTCTATCAATACCCATACCCATTCCACCTGTTGGTGGTAATCCGTATTCCAATGCTTCTACATAATCTAAATCCATTTCGTTAGCTTCTTCATTACCTAATTCTTTTTCTTTCAACTGATTAGCAAATCTTTCATACTGATCAATTGGATCATTTAATTCATTAAAGGCATTGGCATATTCATTACCACAGATAAATAATTCAAAACGTTGTGTAAAACGTGGATCTTGTGGATTCTTTCTGGCTAATGGTGAAATTTCCACAGGATGTCCATAGACAAATGTTGGATTAATAATTGTTTCTTCTACATATTTTTCAAAGAATTCATTGATAATATGTCCATAACCAAAGTGTGGTTCAACTTCAATATCATGTTCTTTCGCTAATTCTTTAGCCTGTTCAAAAGTCATATCACCAGCAAAATCAATTCCAGTTTTTTCTTTAATTGCATCTGTCATGGAAATACGCTTAAATCCTGGTGCCAGACTTAACTGATGTCCTTTGTATTCAATATCATAAGTTCCACACACTTCTTTAGCAGCATTAGAAATGATCCCTTCTGTCAGATCCATCATACCTTCCAGATCACTGAATGCCTTATACACTTCAATAGTTGTAAATTCTGGATTATGAGTACGGTCCATTCCTTCATTTCTGAATAGACGTCCAATTTCATAAACCGCATCCATACCACCGACAATTAATCGTTTCAATGACAGTTCTGTCGCGATTCTTAAATAATAGTTCATATCCAAAGTATTGTGGTGAGTAATAAATGGTCTCGCAGCAGCTCCACCTAAAATTGGATTCAATACTGGTGTTTCTACTTCGACATATCCCAAGTTATCTAAATAATGCTGGATAGAACGAATAATCTTTGGTCTGGCAAAAGCAATTTTTCTAGCATCTTCATTCATGATCAGGTCAACATATCTTCTACGATATCTTTCTTCCACATCAGTCAGACCATGGAATTTTTCAGGTAAAGGTCTTAATGCTTTTGTCAGGTGTGTATATTTAGTAACTCTTACTGAACATTCTCCTGTATTGGTCATAAAGACAGTTCCTTTAACACCAACGATATCACCGATATCACCTTTTTTGATAATTTCGTAAACATCTTCACCGACAACATCTTTTCTGATATACAGCTGAATCTGTCCATCACGGTCCTGAATATGCATAAAGCAGACTTTTCCTTTACGACGTTTCGTCATGATTCTTCCTGCGACCGCAACTTCAATATTCATTTCTTCCAGTTCTTCATGCGTCTTATCACCATAGGTTTCTTTAATTCCTTTTGAATAAGCAGTCACATCAAATCTCTGTCCAAATGGATCGATTCCTTTATCAATCAGTTCCTGCATCTTTTCTCTACGCACCAGTTCCTGTTCACTAAACTTTCTTTCTTCCATCTTTCTCCTCCTAAAATATAAAAAACTCTCAATCCGCAAGGGACGAGAGTACCGTGTTACCACCCTAATTCATCAATAAGTCACCTTATTGACCTCATCAACTATCCATTAATAGTCCTGCCTGTAACGTGGCTCACGTTATTCCATCATTTTCAATCCGAAATAAAGCTCCTAGTCTTTATTCACTGCACGCCCATCATCTCTTTCCACCATACCGAGACTCTCTATCATGTTAAATGCAATTACTCCTCTATTCATCGCCTTTATTTGATTCGTTGATATCTTAACCCAATTCATTTTTATTGTCAATATAAGTCATAAAAAAAGATCGATGAAAGCATCGACCCTCTCCCAACTATTTCTTTGTTGTTTTTTTAGCAGTTGCTTTTTTTGCTGTAGTTTTTGTTTCTTTAGCAGCAGTTTTTGCTGGAGCTTTCTTTTCAGCAGCTGGTTTTGCAGCAGCTTTTGGTGCAGCTTTTTTAGCTGGTGCTTTAGTTGCAGCAACGCTGTAATCTGGCATATCAGCGATGTTTAATTCACCATTTACATTTTCTCCATCTTTTTTGTTAGCAACATAGAACAATTTTTCTGATTCTGGTACATAATAAATATTTAATGTATCCACATCAGTTGTTTTCACACCTTCTGATTTTAAAGTTTCTTTCACATATTTATCTAAATCTTTATCAGTGACATTGTTTCCATTGTATTGTACTTCAATCATTGTTTTCATTTTTACTTTGAATTCAAAACCTTTGTTTCTACTTCCTCCTAGCAGTATTCTATACTATTTTAAGAAAAAGTAAAGCTTTTTCATTAAAAAATCACCATTAAATCAATATTTTTTTATATGTAAGCGCTTAAAATTCTTCTTTTTTTTCATTTGAACTTCAAAATATAATTTTCGCCATTTTTCAAAAAAATCCATATAAGAAAAGCAGCCAGGAAAAAGCTGCTCTATTTATAAATTTCATTTAATGTCTGTTCATAGTCTAACAGTATTTTTTCAAGCTCTTTATATGTATTGACTTTTGCCAGTTCATTCTTGACTTTCGCCGAATTTTTCAGACCTTTGATATACCACGGTGCATGCCCTCGCATCTGTGACATCGCCACTCTTTCTGGTTCGATTGTCATCAGTCTTTGTGCATGATTCAAACACCAGCTGATCTTGTCATGATAGCTGACTTCACTCACTGGCTCGTCACTGTTAAGTCCTTCACAGATCTGTTTGATCAGCCAGGGATTTCCTAACGCTGCTCGTCCAATCATAACAGCATCACAGCCTGTTTCCTGAAGCATTCTTTTAGCATCATCAACACTGCGGATATCACCGTTACCGATAACGGGAATACTGACAGCTTCTTTGACCTGTCTGATGATCTGCCAGTCGGCCTTTCCTTCATACATCTGTGAACGGGTACGGCCATGAACAGCGATGGCACTGGCTCCCGCTTTTTCGATCAGCTGTGCTACTTCAACCGCATTGATATGCTCCTTATCAAACCCACTGCGAATCTTCACAGTGACAGGTTTCTTGACATTCTTAACAATATTCGCCACGATTTCATAAATCAGCTGCGGATCTTTTAACAGCTGACTGCCCGCATTTGCTTTTAAGACCTTATTAACCGGACAGCCACAGTTAATATCGATAATATCACAGTCACTGTGTTCATCAATATATTTCGCTGCTTTGACCATCGTTTCCACTTCTCCGCCAAAAAGCTGGATAGAAACCGGATGTTCAGCGTCATCAACTTTCAGCATATCCAGTGTCTTTTTATTCCCATAACAGATTGCCTTGTCACTGACCATTTCTGAATAGACCAGTCCCGCACCAAACTCCTTGATGATCTGACGAAAGGCCAGATTAGTAATTCCAGCCATCGGTGCCATGACAACCTGATTTTTAATTTCTACATTTCCTATTTTCAACATTTTCTCGACCTCTTTGATATACTATCATTATTTACAAAAAAAATGAATAAAAAAGACTTACAAAACCATAATAAAAACAGATAGCTTACTTTATCCCCTCTATTTTCCTCCCCCAAAATAGATGTAAGTTATCTATATCATACAAGTTGTTTTCCAAAAAAAATAAAGACATTTGCCTGTCTTTATTTTTACATAAGAATCAGTTATTCAATAACAGTGACTTCAATTCTTCTTCAGTAAACGTATATTTCTGATTACAGAACTGACATGACATTTCACATCCATGATCCTGATCAATCATTTCCTGCAGTTCTGCTTTTCCTATAGTGGCCAAAGCTGACAGCATTTTTTCACGAGAACAGTCACAGTGATAATGCAGATCCTGATGATCAGTGATTTCCACATCATCAAACAGCATCGCCAAAATATCTTCTGGTGTTTTGCCATCATTGATCAATGAAGAAACTGCTGGAAAATCCTTGATCCTGCTTTCAATATAGGTAATATCCTCTTCTGTAGCTTCTGGCAGCAGCTGAATGATAAAGCCACCCGAAGCAAGGATCTCATTCGTATCATTGACCAGTACTCCTACCGAAACAACAGAAGGTGTCTGTTCACTCAACATAAAATAATACGAAAAATCATCGCCAATTTCTCCAGTCTGTAAAGGCACAGTCCCACAGAACGGTTCCTTTAATCCCATATCCTTGATAACCTGCAATGTTCCCTGATTGCCAACTGCGACACCGACTGCCAGATGACCATTTGAATTATAGGTATAATGAACCTGAGGATTACCGACAAATCCTTTGATATTGCCATCGCCATTGGTCACAGCCATCATCGTTCCAATTGGACCGCCACCATTGATCGTGACGGTCATTTTTTCATTATTTTTATTCATTGCCGCCATCATCAGTGTTGCTGACATCATTCTGCCCAGCGCTGCCGATGCTGTTGGCCATAATCCATGTTTTACTCTTGCTTCTTCTAACAGATGCGTCGTTGAACAGGCAAAAACACGACAGTTTCTGCTTTCAACCAATCCTCTAATCAAATAATCTTTCATCATTTACCACCAATAGAGTACTGAAGAAAAAATCGGAATGATCATACACATCACCATGAAAATGATAAAAATTCTTTTTGCTCTTGTACTCATACTTTCTCCTTTCCCAAATGAAAAAAAGCGCTAAACGCTTTTATTTCATTTCATCTAATAAATCATCAGCATCATCTATTGAAGGTGTCTGTGGAGCCTGTGATTCATTATTGTTATCATCAAAATGATCATCATGAATTGAACCATTATGTTTTTCCAGCATATGTCCTGTTTCATACAGAGACTGAATATCTTCACCAGATAATGTTTCATGTTCTAATAGCGCTTCTGCTATAGTAATTAATTTATCTTTGTTGTTTTGAATAATTTCTGTTGCCTTGCCATAACATGCATCAATGATCTTACGAATCTGCACATCAATTTCGTAGGCAATCTGTCCAGAGTGCGTATTGCTTCTTTGTGTATAGTCACGTCCCAGGAAAACCTGTCCGTTTTCAGAATCGTATTTGATTGGTCCTAAATCAGACATTCCCAATTCTGTAACCATCATTCTGGCAATACGTGTCGCCTGTTCAATATCATTATGCGCTCCTGAAGAAACATCTCCAAAGAACACTTCTTCTGAAACACGTCCACCCATATATCCAGCAATCATGGCCTTTAACTGACTCTTGGTCTGGAAATAAGTTTCTTCTTTAGGCGTCATCAGGTTATAGCCACCAGCCTGTCCACGTGGTACGATCGTCACTTTCTGAACCTTATTGGCATCTTCCAAAGTTAAACCGATCAAAGCGTGTCCAGCTTCATGATAAGCCACCAAACGTCTTTCTTTTTCTGTATATTTACGTGATTTCTTCGCAGGTCCACCCATAACACGGTCAACCGCTTCATCAATGTCCGCCATCGTGATCAGATCATGATTCTGTCTGACCGCTAAAAGCGCTGCTTCATTTAAAACATTAGATAATTCTGCTCCCGAGAATCCTGGTGTTCTTTGTGCAATGTTGTCAAAGTTAACATCAGGAGCAAAATGCTTATTACGAGCATGAACCTTTAAAATTTCGCTTCGTGCACGTTTATCAGGATTTGAAACCTGAATCTGTCTGTCAAAACGTCCTGGTCTTAATAACGCCGGATCCAAAACGTCTGCTCGGTTGGTTGCTGCCAAAACGATAATTCCTTCATTTCCTGAGAAACCATCCATTTCAACAAGCAGCTGGTTCAGTGTCTGTTCACGTTCATCGTGTCCACCACCCATACCAGTTCCTCTTTGTCGCCCAACGGCGTCAATTTCATCAATGAAAATGATACATGGTGCTGTCTGTTTGGCTTTTTTAAACATGTCTCTGACACGTCCTGCTCCAACCCCAACAAACATTTCCACGAATTCAGAACCTGAAATCGAATAGAAAGGAACGTTAGCTTCACCAGCAACAGCTCTAGCCAATAATGTTTTCCCTGTACCTGGAGGCCCAACCAGTAAGACCCCTCTAGGAATTTTCGCTCCCATAGAAACGAATTTCTTAGGTGTCTTCAAGAAATCAACAAGTTCTTTGACTTCCTCTTTTTCTTCATCCATTCCTGCAACATCGCTGAATCTTGTTTTGGAATTCTTTTCCAGTTTTGCTCTAGAATTGCCAAATTCAAAGGCTTTATTGTTTCCTCCAGCTGTATTTGACATCATTCTTACAAAGAAGAACATTGCCCCGATCAGCAGGACATATGGCAGAATCGAAAGAATGATATCTAAAAACAATCCTCTTTCATTAGCATCAACAATAACGACTTCTGCTTTATTTTCATCAAGAAGACCTACTAATGAATCTAATTCAGTTTCCGTTTTTGGAATAACAACTGAAAAGCTTGTTTCTTCCTTGCTTCCTGATTTTTTGTATTTCCCACTAACATCGATAACCAGTGAAGACGGTACAATCTCCACTTCTGTGATCTTATCTTCCTGTACGATCCTTGTAAACTCATCATATGTGATTTCTGTGCTCGTTCCTTGATTAAAAAAAGGAATTGCGACACTTAAAACAACCAGTACGACAAGCCAAGGCAATAAAGATTTGATTAATCCTTTTCTCTTACCCATATTTTCTCCTTACTATTTTTTATAACATTCTTCTTTTAAAATACCGACATATGGCAACTGACGATAACGTTCATTAAAATCAAGTCCAAATCCAACAACAAAGGCATTAGGAATCTTGAATAAAGAATAATCGGCTTTCATATCAAAAACACGACCTTCCTCTTTATCCAGCATCGTCACAATTTTGACACTGCGGGCGTTTCTTTTTTCCAGCATTTCTTTTACATTGTAAAGTGTTTTTCCGGTATCAAGAATATCTTCCACGATCAGTACGTTTTTCCCACGAATATCCTCTTTCAGATCCTGTCTGACAACAAGAGTTTTAGACTGTACACCATCATAGCTGCTGACTGACATAAAATCAAATTTAACATCACTTTGCAGATGTTTAGCCAGTTCTACCATAAAAGGTACTGAACCTTTTAACAGTCCCACCAGGATCAAATCCTGACCCTTGTAATCTTCATCAATCTGTTTTGCTAGTTCTATACATCTGTTTCTGATTTGATCTTCAGTAAACAAAATTTCTTTAATATCATTATGCATATACACACCTCACTTAGACGTGTCTAATTTTACCACAAATATATTAGGTTTTGTATATAAATACTCGATATTTTTCGCAATATGCGGAATTAAAATAATTTCATTTTTACTGTTTAATAAAATCGGCCAGTATTTCCTTTCCGCTTTGGAAACCTTTCGATCGATAAACAGACGAGCCACCTTTTTCGTTCCTCCTGATGTCTTTATCGTATCTCCGGGTAGAGAGTTTCTAATCGTAACAGGGAAATCCTCAGTTTTTAAAAACACCCCATCATGAATATGCCCATCATCTTTCACTTCGTAATAAGGTGTTTTCACCAAAACCGGATGATCATACACATCACAGTAATGATCATCGGCACTTTTTTTACCAACACGTATATTATCATATTCTTTTATGAACACAGCATTAACTGGCAGATTCATTTCGATATTTGGTTTTTTTGAAGAAAGCTGTCGCATCACTTCATCAATCAGATTTTGAGATATATATGGCGGATAAACTGCTTTTTTGAGCATATGGTAAATTACATCCTGTAAATCATCAGAATCAATGTCACTGAGTTTCAAAAAGCCTAGCTGGTCATACTGGCTGAAAACAGGTGCCAGTCTGTCCAGTTTTTGCAGATAGCGCTGATTATGTTCCTGAGCCTGCTGATACAGTCTGTCAATATCATAGTGAACAATCTCTTCATGTCTAATACGGTTGCGGGTGTAGCTCGTATCAGCATTTGTATAATCATCATGATAGACAACCCGGTTTTGCTGACAATACTGTTTTAGATCTTCCTTTCTGACATGCAGCAGTGGTCTGATAACATGCATATTGTGCACAAAAGACACCTCTTTTATACCCAGATAGCCATGATTATTGTGTCTTTGCAGCTGCATGATGATTGTTTCTACGACATCATCAAAATGATGTGCAAGAATAACATGATCGATATGCAGTTTTTCCCCTGTCTCTTCATAAAAAGCATATCTCATCTCTCTGGCCATCATTTCAAAATTCCCGTTGGCATAGTCAGATTTATCCCCCTGTCTGACATAGCATTCAAGATGATGTGAAGCACAATAATCACGCACCAGCTTTTCATCGATATCACTGTCGCTGCGGAAATGATAATTGACATGGACGACCACGAGCTGGTAATTATGTTTGACCATCATATCCAGCAAAGCCATCGAATCGACCCCGCCAGAAACCCCAACGATATATTTCTGATTTTGATTTAATAACGTTTCATCAAGCATTTTTCATCACCAGGGCTATTATAAGGGAATTCTTCCCGGTTGACAATTTATTTTCGACTGATCACTTTTACGACCAGAATCGTCATATCATCCAGTTTCTTGTCATCAAAAGCCTGATTGAACAAGAACGATGACATTTCATAAACTTCCATCTGTGCCAGCTTTTCTTTATGTGTTTCCAGCAGACGTAAAAAATGATCGCCAACACCGTCACTGGCCATAATAAAAATATCGCCTTCCTGCACTTTGATATCATATGACAGAATCTTCAACCGTCCTGACATTCCTACCGGCAAGGAATGCGAAGTAATAACATCAATACGATTATTTCTTAGCAGATAGCTGTCATTGGCTCCATATTTGATAACTTTGACCATGGCATTGATCAGATTAAAATCAAGCAGATCAAGCGTTGTATACATATCTCCCTGATTTTTGATTTTCAGTAAAGCATTGACAGAATTCAAAGTATCTTTCAACCCTATATCATTTTTGATCAGCTGATATAGAACATTCAATGTCAGCTGACTTTCTTTATGAGCCACATAGCCTTGACCCATCCCATCCGATAAAGCAATATAATGATGATGATCATGATCAAAAGAAATATAGCTGTCTCCACATTGTGCTGAATCCAGGGAATACTGCTGTCTGGAAAATAAAACTGTATATTTCAGTTCATGTTTCAAAATCACAGAGCAGTAACCTAGATATTTTCTTTGCCGTTCTACACTGACGATATCTAAGGTTTCCCCCAGAAAATTTTCCAGAATTGGCACCAGTTCTTCTTCAATAACACCTTTATCTATATCAGCCAAACCTATTTCCAGCGTATAATTTTGATTAAAGCTGTTTTTTTTGACAAACACTACATCAAATTTATAGGCTTTTAACTGTTCAGCGATATGAAATTCTTCATCATTATCTTTAATATTTTTAGAAAAATTTTCAAAAACATGCCCCATTACTGAAAATTCTTGAAACAGCTCCTTTTTCATACTGTCATTAACATGATTCACTTTCATCATTTTATAGAAACTTTTCTGCTGATGATCAATACTTTCCAAATAATCATCAGGATTCAGACAATGCCGCTGAACATAATCAATATCCTTGATATCCAGTTCACTGGTCATTCCTTTACTGATCAGCTTGCCAAGCCTGCTTAATCCATCCTGACTGTAGAAACAGTAATCTCTTGAAGCACAGCCACTGCAGACCTCTTCATAAACATAGCCAATATATTCAGAAATATTCGTTTTTTTCGTTTCTTCTTTAAAAATATCAACAAGCTGCTGATATAAAGAAGCAAAGGCCTCAGCCTTATTCTTCAGCTGATTCTGATATGTGATTTCCTGAAAATCTTCGCGAATCTGTAATGTCTTGTTTTTCAGCTGTGGTGAAAACAGAAACAGAACAGCTGAAATAATGACCATCAGTGCATAATACTGATAGTCATAGACAATAAAAATCGGCAAGATCATATGTGCCAGCAAATAAACACTGATAAACAGCATTTTATTTTTGGGCTGGCGAATAAAGAAAAAACTCATCGTTAAAATCATTGCCAGCATCTCATTCTTTAATGATGGCATCATCACGATCATGATCAAAGAAATATACAAAATTGTCGGCATAACATTTTCTATCGAAAGATAGAAAACGGCCAGCAGCAGAAAATAACGCATAATGACCATACAATAGGCAACATTGAAAAATGCCAACGTAGCAATCATGGTTTCTATTACCATGGCAATGATCATCAGCCTTTTTCTATTATAAAGATCACTGGTCTGATGAATCAGCAAAGGCAAAAGCTGCAGATAAAAATAACTGTTGATCAGACTGCACATAACCAGAAAAACAATGTCAAAAATGCCATACTCATTCATATAGAGAAACGGTATGGACAAAAAGGAAAACAGCAGCGGCAGCTGTCTGGTTTTCATCACCTTAAAAATATTCAAAACAAAAAGAACACACAACAAAGTATAAACAACAATAAGGGTAAAGCCCTGCTGTGAAAGTATCAGGGCGATCGTCACCGCCAGCAGATAAAGTCCCAAATGAGCATAACTGCTGCAAAAGGAAATAATCAGCAGTGGTACAACAAAAGGTAAAGACGTCCCCTTGATCTGCATAAAAGCTAAAATAAATGTTCCTGTAAATAAACTTAACGGAATAAAATAATTTACTTTTTTTGATATGACTAACTCCATATTTTTCCACCTCGCCTACATTATATAGACCGTCAGATAAATATTTTGTCATTAAAATAGGTTTCCATGAAACAGCACAAAAAAAGAAGGACGATTAATCGCTTCCTTCTTCATTAATTCTTTTTCGATACAAAATATCCTGATAAAACCACGATTTATGAACAAATTCAAAGCCATGTTTCTGCAACAGCCGTATAGATTTCTCATTGTCTTCATAAACATGGGCCAGACAGATCTTAAAATGATACTGCCGTGCCATATAGCGACAGATTGCCGTCAAAGCTTCACTGGCATAACCCTTTGACCAGTACAGACTATCCAGGGTATAACCAATGGTAAACGAGGTTTTCCCTTCAATTTCAATAAATAAATCACCAATGAGATAATCGTTGTCTTTTAAATAAATCCCTAACTGATAATTGCCTACTTGACCATGAAAAGGATGTTTCAGACAATAGGCAATTCGCTTTTGGGCTTTTTTTATTGGATAATCTTTCCATGACTGATACTTTGCCACTTCTTTTTTATTGCGATATTCACTGAAACGACAAACGTCATCCAATGAAAGATCTTTGATTACTAACCGTAAAGTTTCAATTTCCATCGTTATTTTAAATGATAGTAAATAAACAGCATCCTGTCTTTGCCGTTCATGTCCTTAATGATTTCAAAAGGATGGTCACCAAAAAACTGATGAATTGCTTCTTCCATCAGTTCTCTTTGATCAAATCCCATTTCAAAAGCCAGCAAAGCTTTTTCTTTCAGTAAAGGTTTAACTTCCTGAAATATCCTACGATAGAAATACAGACCATCATTACCACCAAACAAAGCAACATGAGGTTCATTGTCTTTGACCATAGCTTCGATTTCCTGATCATCAGGAATATAAGGTGGATTAGAGACAAAGATATCGACTTTTTCATTTGTCTTTAATAAGGGTTCTAATAGATCACCTGCACGAAATTCCACGCTTGCTGATAAGCGACTGGCATTTTCCTTTGCCACCGCTAAAGCTTTTTCGGAAATATCAGTAGCAATGACCTTTAAACGTGGTTCTTCCAAAGCCAAAGTAATAGCAATAGCTCCACTACCAGTACCAACATCACACAGATGAATTTCTCTGTCATCAGAAAAATAATCATCAATGCGATAAAGAATATTTTCAACCAGTTCCTCAGTTTCATAACGGGGAATAAGCACATCTTCATTGACAATAAAATCTCTGCCAAAAAAAGTTTCATATCCTTTGATATACTGGATCGGTGTTCCCTGATAATATTGATCCATCCCCTTCAGAAATGCTGCTTCCAGTTCCGGGTCAACTTCTTCATTCATCATCAAATATAACTCATGGGGTTCTTTATGTGCCAAATGATAAAACAGTACTTTAGCCACATTGACATCTTTATGTTCATCATCAAGACGGCTTTCTGCTTCTTTAATCAGTTCTCTTACTGTTTTCATTATTTCTGACCTTCTAATTTCAAACGCTGATCTTCATTGATCAAAGCGGTAATAATATCATCCAGTTTCCCATCCATGATACGATCCAGCTGCTGAATACTTAATCCAATACGATGATCAGTTACACGATTCTGTGGATAGTTGTATGTTCTGATCTTTTCCGCACGATCCCCAGTTCCAATCTTTGATTTACGTTCATTATCTAAAGCCTCTGTCTGTTGAGACTGGAAATAGTCATAAACACGAGCAACCAGCGCTTTCATTGCCTTATCACGGTTGTCATGCTGTGAACGTCCATCCTGACTGGTTGCAACGATACCAGTAGGCAAATGGGTAATACGCACCGCTGAATCGGTCTTATTGATATGCTGACCACCAGCACCACTGGCACGGTAAGTATCAATTCTTAAATCATTTTTATTAATTTCGACATCAACTTCTTCAACTTCTGGCATGACCAGAACTGTTGCCGTTGAAGTGTGAACTCTGCCTTGTGTTTCCGTCTTAGGAACACGCTGAACACGGTGAGATCCTGATTCATATTTCAGCTTGCCATAAACACCATCACCAATCACGTTAAAGGAAATCAGTGAAAAACCTCCGGCTTCTGATTCTTCAGCTTCCATGACTTCAATCTTCCATCCCTGACTTTCGCTGTATTTGACATACATACGGTAAAGATCTCCAGCAAAGATATTTCCTTCATCGCCACCAGCTGCACCTCTAATTTCCATGATGACATTTTTATTATCATTAGGGTCCTTTGGAATCAGTTCAACTTCTAGTTTTTTAATGATTTCTGGCAGTTTTTCTTCAAGTTCTTCCAGTTCCATCTTCGCCATTTCTTTGATTTCCGGATCATTTTCCTTCATCAGCTCCTTAGCATCTTCAATACCTGACTGAATAGCTTTATATTCTTGGAACAAATCAAAAGCAGTCTGTAAAGAGGCCTGTTCCTTTGTTACTTCCGTCATTTTTTTGATATCACTGCCAATATCGGGATCCATCAGCATATGACCTAATTCTTCAAATCTATTTTCCATAGACATCAGTCTATCTAACATACTTTCATTCATATAAAAACCTCCTTCATCATCAGCAATAATGATACACGATTTATCTGATTTAAACAAGAAAAAAGGGGCAATTAATGCCCACTTGGTACTTTATTTAACAGTTCTTTTTCTTCAATCAGATCAGCTCGAACCAGATCGACAAATAACACACCTAGAATGATCAAAGCAAACAGAACTGCCTGATCATGAAAATAATGGCATAACACCGTAGAAACAACGGCACCAATCACAAACATAAAGATCATACAGAAATGTCTTAATGAAATAAACAGATATTTCCTTTCTTCCTTCTTTCTTAGCCAGCGCACTAGATAGCTACCTGTCTGTCTGACATGATTCGTCACAAATGTCGTTGCCATAGGAATATGTTCAGCCTGACGGAATGTATTAAACTGCATCGCACATATAAAATTAATCATAACCTGAAACACCTGATCAGGAACCGATGATGGCAAACAACCCATGATCAAAACAGCAATCATCTCGATACCTACCAGAACCGTATCCCATCTTAGCAGATGAAATTTCTTGATCTGTAAAGCCGTATACTCAGAAACCATTGTTCCTAGAAAATAAGCACTGATCGGAATCAGCAGATAAAGCACCTGATGCCAGTTTTGATTGCCAATGGCCATTCCAAAAAGAACGATATTGGCTGTCTGCGCATTACAGAAAATACCACCTTTTTGTGCATAGGTATAACCCCCATAGAAACCACCAATGGTAATCAGCAGTAAGAATATGTACCATTTTTCACATTTAAGATATTGTTCATCGTTCATATTTTTTCACCGAGGCTATTATAGTACGATGAAACAACGTTTGCAATGTCACTTATTCAGTTTTTTTTCAAAACAGAAATGATCCTTGATATAACCATGTCTTTCATAAAAACGATGTGCATCTTTCCTTTTCATTCCTGAAGAAAGACTGATTTCTTCTAACTGCAGTTCCTTTCCTTTATGTTCTGCATAATTTAAAAGCTGTTCACCAATATGAAGATTGCGATATTTTTCCTTGACAATCAATTCTCCAATCTCTCCCGTTAAATCACAATGATGCAGATAATGATGAATATATAACGTAAGACATCCCATAATTTCTACATCTTTATATAAATAAATATAAACATTCTTATTTTCCATACACATTTTATACAGCTTTTCAAATTTCTGTCGATCTAAAGTCCCATCTTCCAGTTCATTCATTAAATCGAAAACATCATCTATATCGTGATCACATGCTTCCACTATCATTTTCTCACACCTTTCATGTCTATTATAACAAAAAAATACATAAAGAAAAAAACACAAGTTTTCCCTTGTGCTTTTTTAATACATTTTTTATATTTATTAAGGGGAGGTTTTCTATTACACTATTATACTAATATAATAATGTTAATTTATTGTGAACTTTTCCTCTTTTTATGAATTTTTACCGGTTTATTGACAACTTCATGACAGTGACGGCATCTTGGTTCATAATGTTCCATGGCCCCAACCATGACAACAGGATCATCAAATGATGCTGGTTTGCCATCAACCAGTCTTTGCGTACGGGTTGCTGGCGAACCACACTTAGCACACACTGCTGTTAATTTCGTTACAAATTCCCCTTTTGTCAATAAAATAGGCATGACTCCAAATGGTTCACCGCGGAAATCCTTGTCCAGTCCAGCTGCCATGACACGAACACCTTTATCTGCCAGATATTCACAGACATCAACAATTTTTTCATCAAAAAACTGTGTTTCATCAATCGCCACAACCTGAACGTCACTATCAACCTTTTCTAGAATATCTTCTGGATCGTCAACCACATAGCAAGGAATTTTTCGTCCTGAATGCGAAACAATTTCCGTATCTGAATAGCGATCATCAATTTTCGGTTTAAAAACCATGATTTTCTGCTTAGCATAACTTAAAACATTGACACGACGAATTAACTCTTCAGTCTTTCCAGCAAACATGCAGCCACAGATGACTTCAATGTATCCGGCTCTATACTGATGATACATTTTTATTCCCCCTAACTTCTTACATCTTTGGTTCCTATTTCCGCACGATTAGAAATATTGGTAAAACGGCTGAAATCTTTCTGAAAACTCAAATTAACCGTTCCCGTTGCCCCATTTCTGTGCTTTGCAATAATAACTTCCGTCAGTCCTGTTTCCTTGATTTCTTCTCCAGAACTTTTTGCATTGTTTTGAGCATAATAATCTTCTCGATACAGGAAGGTCACGATATCCGCATCCTGTTCGATGGCTCCCGATTCTCTTAAATCAGACATCATTGGTTTTTTATTCGGTCTCTGTTCTACCGAACGCGACAGCTGGGATAGTGCAATGACTGGAACATCCAGTTCTCTGGCCAGCATTTTCAGCTGTCTTGAAATATCAGAAACTTCCTGCTGTCTGGATTCACGATTATTTGAACTTCCTGAAATCAGCTGCAGATAGTCAATGATAACAAGTTTAAGCCCCTTTTGTTCCTGTTTGAGCTTACGGCATTTAGCAATCACTTCATTGATCTTGACACCCGGTGTATCATCGATAAAAAGATTACAGTGACTGACGCGTTCAACTGCCGCATAGTATTTATTGGCATTATTTCTTAAGACTTCTCCAGTTCGCATGGTCGATCCTTCGATCCCTCCCATCGAACAGATGATTCTTTGTACCAGCTGTTCTTTAGGCATTTCTAAAGAAAAAATAGCCACTGGTGTTTCTGATTTTTCGGCCGCATTATGCGCAATATTCAAGGCAAACGCTGTTTTCCCCATAGCTGGTCGAGCAGCCAAAATAATTAGATCACCTTTTTGAAACCCCGAAGTGATTTTATCAAGATCATAAAAATTAGTTTTAACTCCTGAAATATTCCCATCATTTTTCTGCAGCAGATTTAACCTTTTGGTAACTGATTTTAATACACTTTTAACGTCAACAAATTCTCCTGCCGTTCTGTCCTGAGCAATAGCTAAAACTGTTTTTTCAGTGCTGTCAATAAAATCATCAATATTCTCAACATCATCAAAAGCTTCTTCAGCAATTCTTGTTGTTTCTTTGATGATCTTTCGTAAAATCGCTTTATCGCGCAAAATTCTGTAATAATGATCACTGTGAGCCAATGTTGGCACTGATTCTCCCAGGGTAACAAGATATTCAACACCACCAATCTTGTCTAACTGGCCATGATCTTTTAAATACGATGTCACTGTCGTGACATCAACAGGGACGTTTTTCTGAATCAGATCAGACATAGCAAGAAACAGAAGATGATGCGCATTTTCATAAAAATCATCAGCATTTGCTTTATCGACAAAGTTTTGGCTCATTTCCCGGGAAATAAGCATCGCACCTAACAGCGATCTTTCCGCATCAATATCATGTGGTAATTCTCTTGCCATTGTTTCCCCTCCTATTTTTCTTTAAGATGCACTTTTACAGTCGCAATGACTCCTTTGTATAATTCAACCTTGATATTTGTATATCCTAATGCCCCAATTGGTCTGGCATCAATGATTTTTCTTTTATCAATTTTAATATCATACTTTTCTCTTAACTGTTCAACGATCATTTTCGTTGATACACTGCCAAATGTCTTTCCATCTTTTCCTGATTTTAAAACAAATTCTAAAGTTAGTCCTTCAATGACTTTTTTCAGTTCCAGAGCTTTATTTTTATTTTCAATATCCTGCAGTCTTTCTTGTTCTTTCTGTTCTTCAACGATTTTTTTCGCTGTTGCTGTTTCTTTAACAGCCAGTTTATTTTTGATCAGATAGTTTTGTCCATAACCATCCGCTACCTTAACGATATCTCCTTTTTTCCCCACTTTTTTTACATCCTGTAATAATACGACTTTCATGATTCACCATTCCTTCCATCTAAATAATGATTGATCGCTTCTTCCAAACGATTCAATACACTTTTTATGTCAGTTTCTTTAATCTGGGTCGCAGCCATTGAAAAATGACCACCTCCACCCAATTCTTCCATGATTATCTGCACATTCACATCAGTTTTTGATCTGGCTGATATCGAAATCTGTTCCTTTGAAGTTTTCCCAACAACAAAGACTGCTTTGATATCAGTAATATCCAGCAGTTCATTTCCTGCTTTAGCCAGTAAAGTGCGATCATAGATCTCATCTTCTTTGCCATAGGCAATCAGGATATTCTGGCCAAATGGATAGGCGCTCGATGAAATCGAAAGAATATCCTGTGTTGTTTTATAATCATTCTGCAAATATTCATAGGCTTCACATACATCTGCGTTCATCTCTTTCAGTTTGGCTGCCGCCTGAAATGTTCTGGAACCGACACGGGTCCTGAAATTATTCGTATCAATCAGCATACCAGCATACATGATTGTTGCTTCTTCAGCAGAAATTTGCACATCAATCTTAGAATATTCAAACAGTTCAACGATAAGTTCCACCGTTGAAGACGCACCTGGTTCCAGATATGTCAAAATCGGCATATCAATAAATTCTTCACCTCGACGATGATGATCGATAACAACTTTCCTGTCAATAACATCCAGCAGGATATTGTTGATTGCCAGTGATGGCTTATGATTGTCAACAACGACCAGCAGACTGTCTTCCTTCGCTATTTCCAGTGCTCTCACCGGCGAAATAAACAGATTTTTATACTTATCCTGATTTCTTAGCCTGTTAGCAACCAATGCCGTTTTTTCTTCCAATGAATTAAAATCCAACACAATATGAACATCTGTTTCATAAGCTTTGGCCAGGGCCGCTATTGCTATACTGGCTCCAAAAGAATCAAAATCCGACTGTTTATGGCCCATGACATAAACATGAGGGCTTTGTTTGAGCAGACCGATCAGTGTCTGCGAAATAACACGGGCACGAACACGACTGGATTTTTCACTGCTTTGACTGTTTCCACCAAAATATCTGGTACTTTCATCCAGCGTTTTCACTGCTACCTGGTCGCCACCACGCGAATAAGAAAGCGACAGGGCGTTAAAAGCCATCTCATCAAGTTCCCTAAACAATTTAGAACCACGTCCAATTCCCACTGACAAGGCCATGACTTCACCTTTCTCTTCAATTTTCTGCTTAAAGATATCCAGAATTTTAAACTTGTCTTCTACCTGTTTACGATAAATTCTTTCATTAAAAACAGCTAGATATCCATCTTCCTTGTATTTTTTTAAAATCATACCATTATCATGAGCCCAGTCAAACAACGTCTGTCTCACCAGTGACTGAATCATTGCGGCTTTCTGTTCTTCTGCATATTCAATCGTATCATTATAATTATCAATCGTAATATAGGCAACACATAACTGCTGATCTTCACATTCTTTAGAGAGATCATAAAGATCTGTCACATCTTTTAAAAACAGCAGACGATTATCACGGGAATTATAGACTTCATATCTTCGTGAATTAATATCAACAACATTGATATCTTCATCATCAAAGATCGGCGCCAGCAAAGGCTGCCATTCCAGCAGCTTTTCTCCTGCAATACGCAACCCCTGTTCATAAAACAGATCACTGACCCATAAAACATTTCTGTTTTCATCATATTTGATCAAACCAATGCCCCCGAAGATCAGGGCATTTTTAGAATCTGCATTCAAGGCTTCAGCAACACTGTAATTATTATTTTCAATAATTCTGGTCATATAAAACATAACACCAACACAGATGATGTTTTTTAACAGAACATAACCTGTCAGGATCATAGCGATCACATTTTTCGTCAGCAATGCGACAAACATAATGATCAGAATTTCAATTGTAAGCAGCACGTAAACACTTTTCCGTACCTGAACCAGTTTTTTAATCATGTTCTTTCACCTCTAATAAATACATTATACATGAATTCAAATCTTTAGACACCTTTTTTCTTAATTCTTAAGTATAAACATTTTTCATATTCATTCAACTTATTTATCTAAAAAAAGAAGAGCAGAATTCTCTACTCTTCAAATAAACATGAACCATTTGTTTCAATAACATGTTTATACCAGTCAAATGATTTTTTCTTATAACGTTTATAAGTTCCATTTCCTAAATCATCAGCATCAACATAAATAAAACCATAACGTTTAGACATCTGTTTTGTACTTTCAGAAACCAGATCGATACATCCCCAAGATGTATATCCCATCAGATCAACGCCATCTTCATAGATTGCATTATACATTTCTTTAAAATGAGCAGCAAAATAATCAATACGATACTGATCATCAACAGTGCCATTCACCAGTTCATCTTTGGCACCTAAACCATTTTCAACGATAAACAATGGTTTACGATAACGGTCATAAAGATCTACCAGCGAAACTCTTAAACCAATTGGATCGATCTGCCATCCCCAATCCGAACTAGGAATATATGGATTTTTGATTGCTGTCATTGTATTGGCAGCCGTTTTCTTTAAACCTTCATCATTTTTAGCCACACAGCTTGATGAATAATAGCTGAATGAAACAAAGTCAACTGGATATTTCTTCATTAGATCAAGATCTCCATCTTCCATCTTGATGTTGATACCTTCATTTTTAAACTTGCTTAATAAATATGCTGGATATTCTCCAAAAACCTGTGTATCACTATAACAGTAAGTACTTCTCATATCCTGCTGAGCCTGTAAAACATCTTCTGGTTTACATGTATAAGGATAATAAGTCAGCTTTGTCAACATGCACCCAACTTTACAGTCAGGATTTTTTTCATGAGCAATCTTAGTCGCCAATGCAGAAGCAACGAACTGATGATGCATCGCCTGGAAAACGACTTCATCAAAATTCTTATCGGCAAATCTGTCCTTAACCAGTCCACCAGTTGTATAAGGATGTCTAATCATGGAATCAACTTCATTAAATGTCAGCCAGTATTTCACTTTCTGTCCGTAACGGTCTGTAATCACATCAACAAAACGAACAAACATATCAATTACGCATCTGTCATACCAGCCATTATAATTTAAAACCAGGTTAATTGGTGGTTCATAATGTGACATCGTAATCAATGGTTCAATATTATATTTTTTACATTCATTGATGATGTCATCATAAAACTTCAGTCCTTCTTCATTAGGCTGTTCGTCATCCCCATTAGGAAAAATTCTTGTCCAGGCAATTGAAAAACGGAAGACTTTATACCCCATTTCTGCTAATAAATGAATATCTTCCTTCCAGTGATGATATCCATCGGCACCATGACGTTTTGGATATAGGCTTGTATCGTCTGATTTTAATGCTGCCAGAATTTCTTCTGTCGAAATTTCATTCTGTTTAGCATAATCCTGAACATCGACATCTAAATGATGACGAGCACAGTCGGAAACTGAGATACCTTTTCCGCCTTCGTTCCATCCTCCTTCATACTGATTGGCCGCTACTGCGCCACCCCATAAAAACCCTTCGGGAAATTTTTTTGTCATTTGCTTTCCTCCTTTATTAACTATAATTTATTTATATTCTTATTTTAATACATTTCCCAGTCATTTTCATTTTTTGAAATACAAAAAAAACAGCTACAGATAATCTTTGATCATTTGCAGCTCTGATAACTTGATACAATGCTTAAATCCATTATTCTTGACCTTTTCAATACATTCATCTAAGCCAATCCAGCAAACTTCGCTCAATTCTTCTTCCTGTAAGACAAAATCACCATCATACCACAAGGCATAGACACGGGAAACCTGTACATTATGAAAAGGCTGCCCATGAAAAATATGATAACTGTCGCTATAACTTATACCAATAAAATGAAGATCTTCCTTTTTTGCCTGAACTCCCAGTTCTTCTTTCAATTCCCGTAAAGCAGAATCTTTATATGAACACCCAGCAGGAATATGTCCAGCACTGGAAATATCATAGCATCCTGGATAAGAATCCTTATTCAGGCTTCTTTTTTGCATCAATACTTCAATAGTGTCCTTGTTTTTTCTTAAGATCCAAACATGACTGGTGCGATGTCTGATTCCTTTTTGATGTGCAACCGTTCTTTCAATGATCTCCCCAGTAGGATTTCCTTCTTCATCAACAATATCCAAATATTCCATGATCTCACCTCCAATGTAAAAAAAGAAGTTTTCACTTCTTTTTAGCTTTCTTCAATAACTCCCATCAGTTCCAGCAGTCGATTTAAATCTTTAGTATCAGTATATTTGATCGTGATTGTCTTTTCATCAACTTTGACTCTCGTACGATATTTTTTACGAAGCAGTCCTTCGACATAAACAAACTCTTTGTTTTTTTCTGGTTTTGGTTTATTTTTTCTGGCCTGCTGAAGTTCAAAACCTTTGACAATGTTTTCTACATCACGCACAGTCAGATTTTCGTCAATAATTCTTTTAGCCAGCGTTAAAGCTTTTTCCTTGTCCAGTGTGATCAGTGGTCGAGCATGACCCATTGTTAGCTGTCCTGACAACACATACTGTTGGATCTTTTCAGGCAGATTCAAAAGACGCAAGGTATTAGTAATATAAGTTCTTGACTTACCAATTCTTTTGGCCAGTTCAGCCTGAGTCAGCTGCAGTTTTTCCATCATCATAGCATAAGCCTGCGCTTCTTCAATAGCATTAAGATCTTCTCTTTGAATATTTTCCAGCAAAGCAATTTCCATCATCTGCTGATCAGTAAAATCAACGATGATTGCCGGCACTTCTTCCAGTCCAGCCATTTTGGCAGCACGACAGCGACGTTCTCCAGCAACGATTTCATAGCCTTGAATCGCACGTTTTAAAATAACCGGCTGAAAAATACCATGTTCCTTAATCGATGAAGCCAGTTCATTCATCGCTTCTTCATTAAAGACCTTACGTGGTTGATATGGATTAGGCCTGATTTCAGCCAATAGTATTTTTTCCTGTGTGAAAGCCGGAGTATTGTTTTCAATATCACTGATCAAAGTGGTAATATCACCACCAAAAATCGCATCAAGTCCTTTTCCTAATTTTTTCTTTTTTTCAGCCATTTCTACTTAACACTTCCTTAGCCAGTTCCTGATAGGCAACAGCGCCTACTGAATTTTTGTCATAATCGAAAATACAGATTCCTGCACTAGGTGCTTCTGACAGTTTGATATTTCTAGGGATAACCGTTTTATAAACCTTTTCACCAAAATATTTTCTAACTTCCTGCGAAACTTCCAGTCCCAGATTGGTCCTTTGATCCAGCATTGTCAGCAATAAGCCTTCAATAGAGAGTTTACGGTTAAAATGACTTTGCGTCAGCTTGATCGTATTTAACAGCTGAGTCAATCCTTCCAATGCATAATATTCACATTGCACTGGGATCAGTACAGCATCACATGAAGTCAGGGCATTGGTATTTAACAGTCCCAAAGCCGGTGGACAGTCAATAAAGATAAAATCATAACGGTCTTTAACTTTCTCCAAGGCATTACGCAGTCTGGTTTCTCTTCCCTGCTTAACATGAGCCAGTTCCAGATCAATACCCGCCAGATCGATTTCTCCTGGAGCCACATCAAGATTTTCAATATAGGAATGAACAATGACCTGATCCATTCCCGCTTCTTCAGTTAAAACATGATAAGTTGAATATTCGATATAGTCCCGGTCAATGCCGATTCCCTGTGTAGCATTGGCCTGTGGATCGATATCAATCAATAAAACTTTATAATTCATCTTTGCCAGAGCTGCAGCCAAATTGACACTCGTCGTGGTTTTTCCAACGCCACCTTTTTGATTTGTAATCGCTATAATCTTTGTCATTTCTTACACCCCTAACTTATGTCCTATCGTTTCACCAAGTTTTACCCTGGTTTCTATATCCTGCATAGAATTATCTAATATATCCTGATCAATTTCAACAGTTCTTTCTTTAAAAAATAAAACAACGGTCGATCCACCAAATTCAAAATAGCCTTTTTCACGACCTTTATAAGCCATCTGATGATCATAATTGACAATTTTTCCCACCATCATGGCGCCTACTTCCATCTGAATGACTTTTCCAAAATTCACCGTATCGATAACTGTATATTCCCTTGAATTGGTCTTATAAATCGGATAATAATCATTTGCCAGTGGATTAACAGTATGAAATACACCCGGAATATATTTTCTGGCAACGATTTGACCATCATCGATATAGCTGTAACGATGATAATCATCAACCGCCAGTCGGAAAATCAGGCATGTTCCCTGATCATATTCTGCTGCCATTTTTTCATCAGCAAGCAGATCTTTCAGGCGATATGCTGTTCCTTTAATATGGAAAAGCGCATCCGGTGTAATATGATAACAGGTCAGCTTGCTGTCAGCTGGTGCCATTAATAAATTCTTATCATCAGCAAAAGGTCTTTGTCCTTCTTTGATCCTTCTAGTAAAAAAATCGTTATAGCTTCTATACTTCTTTTCTTCATACTGTGACATATCGATATCATTATTGACAATAAACGAACGAATATGTCTTTTTGACAGCGGTGATGACATGTAAAGGCCACCAAGCTTGCTGACAAATGGTGAAACTAAGATTTTTAAAGCACATCTTCCCATCGATGTGCCATAAAGTTTCTTTAATAATTGATCCTGCCCTTCAATTCCTTTGACAATATTGCCTTGACGATCCTTAATCATGAAAACCATATGATCTGGATCAGCTCAACAACAACCAGGATTGCTAATGCTGCCAGTCCCTTTCCCTTGATCTTTGGAACCTTAAAATCCACAATAAACAAAACACCTGTAATCAACATCAAAGTTCCATATAAATAATCTAATCCAAAAATAACATAGCGAAGGGCAAAAGCACAAGGTAAAATAAAAGCTGATGTTGTTACCGGTAATCCCTGGTAATACTTTCTTTTTTCTTCTGTCTGTGATTGTCTGATTTCTTCCGTTACATTAAAATAAGCCAGTCTGATAACTGCTGCCAATACATAACAGATTTCAATAATAAGCCATCCGACTGATGATAAACCGACATTGTATCCTAAAATCGCAGGAAAGACGCCAAAAGAAATCAAATCGCATAATGAATCGATCTGTATCCCAAACTTCTTTTCTTCTTCACTGCGGTCTTTTTTGCTTCTTGCGACCATACCATCAAATGTATCACAAATCCCACACATAATGAGACATATAAAAGCCCACTGATACAGGCCATGAAATGAAAGATGAATCCCTATCATGGCGAACGCTAATGATATGTACGTTAATATAACGGTATAGTTGTAATATCCTATCATAATTAACTCCCTCTATATAGACCACATTATATCATACTTTTTTCTTTTTACATAGTTATTTCATAATTGTCAAAAAGTAACGATATATCCCATTTTTTTACTACTATACATATCAATAACATAAAATTCAATATTTTTTTACTGTTGTTTTTGAAACTTCCTATTTTCATTAAGATCCTTATACAAGACAACCTTTTTTTCTTTCAGACTTTGTGGTACATCAATGATTCGCTGATTAGATGAACCTCGAAACTTCAGACTGATATCTTTTAATGCTTCCACAAATCTCCCATCTACCAGAACATCAATATAGCTTAACAATTCATCAGTCACCTCACAGCGTGCGCGACTGTCCTGCAGCAGTTCTTTATCAAATATATAGCCACTGTACACCCAGATATCTTTCTGTGGATATAAAGCTTTTACTCTTTTGACAAACGGCAGCAAAGCTCTTTGATTTTCTGGTTCCATCGGTTCGCCACCCAGCAAAGTCAATCCCGTTATATGGTTGGGTTTGAGATAATCAATGATCTGCTGTTCAACGCTTTCATCAAAAACCTGCCCATAATCAAAATCCCATGTCATCTGGTTAAAGCAGTTTTTACAGTGATGCGTGCATCCTGAAACAAACAGTGAAACCCTGACACCTAAGCCATTAGCAATATCACAATTTTTTATTTCTGCATAATTCATATTTCTACCCTCTTTTTCTTTGAGTATATCACAAAATGAATTGATTTCATTATAAATAACTCTGCATTGTTTATCAAAAGTTCATATATTGCGGTATAATAGCTTATGAGGTGATGACATGGAACTATCCAAAACAACAACAAAAAGGATTGCTTATCTGATCATACTGGCCGGTGTGGTTTTAACAGCTATCCTGCATCTTAATGATATTATCAGTTTTATTGCCTATATCTGGAAAATTCTTTTACCTTTTTTAGTTGGCTTTGCTATTGCCTTTATCTTAAATATTATTATTGAACAGTTTGAAAAAACTTTATTTAAAAACGTTCACAAAAACAGAAGACTTTATTCATTCATTTTCAGTTTTATTCTTGTTATCAGTATCATTATTCTGATATTATTCATCGTTGGTCCAGAACTGGTCGCTTCTTTTCAAAGAATTGCAAAACAGCTACCCGCTTCCTATCAAAGCTGGATAAATTTACTGAAAGAAAACCAACATATCTTTGGTGGCGTTTTTGAAGACACAATCAATAATCTGATTCAATCTAACAAAGATGTCACGACTATGTTCACTAATCTCAAAGCAAACTGGCAGCCAATTTTTAACTCTGGTTATACTCTAATTACCGCTACGATCAGCGGGATTTATACCTTCTTTATCAGCTTTGTCTTTTCCATTTATCTGCTGTTATCAAAAGATAAACTGACGCGTCAGGTTCGTACTTTAGCAACAATCACGATTGGTGAAAAAAGAACTAAACAAATCAGTGGGTTTATTACCCTGGCCAAAACAACTTTTGCTAATTTTATAACCTGTCAATGTCTAGAAGCCTGTATCTTAGGTATGATGTTTTTTATTTCAATGACTATTTTGCAGATGCCCTATGCCTTGTTGCTTGGTGTAATTATCGCAATAACCGCTTTGATTCCTGTCTTTGGTGCTTTTATCGGCTGCTTTATCGGCATCTTGCTGATTGGCATCAGCAATCCGATGCAGGCCATCTGGTTTGTCATTCTATTTCTGGTTTTACAGCAGATTGAGGGCAATTTCATTTATCCTCATGTTGTGGGCAACTCCGTGGGACTGCCATCGATCTGGGTATTTGCTGCAGTTATTATTGGCGGCAATCTTATGGGTGTCTTTGGTATGTTCCTGTTTATTCCCATTACATCAATCCTTTATACCTTATGTAGACAATATATTCGTACAAAAACAGCCTCCTGAACGAGGCTGTTTTTTACTTTGTTCTAATATTTACTTGACCACAAACTGGCATGATAGCATCCTCAAAAATAATATCATCGACACTATCAACTGTAATCTTCCCGCTTTTAGGATTTTTAATTGATATAACATGCCCTTTGATATCCGCTTCAACATCACTGTATTCAAAAGCCAGATCAGTATCAATCATTTCACAATTAACAAGCTTCAAATTTTCACAATAACAGAAAGGCTGAGTTCCTATAATCTTACAGTTGATTAACGTCAAATTTTTAGAAAACCAGGCTAGATACTCGCCCTTTAAAACCGTATCTTTAACAACGATATTTTCACTATGCCAAAAGGCATCCTTCGTATCGAAATCAGAATTACTGATTTCAACATCATGCATATACTGAAAAGAATATTTCCCTTTAAACTTCAGATGATCAATCTTCACCTGATCAGTATTCAAGAAAATATATTCAGAATCAATTTCGCAGTCTTTAACACGAATATCGCGGCTATACCAGGCAAATTCAGGAGAATTGATCGTACAGTTTGTCACATCAATATCGCTGCACTCTCTTAATATCTTAATCCCTTCAATTTGACAATGATCGATCTTGCCATGATGACTGTACCAGATTGGCGCTCTAGTCAGTTCATCTAGATGGGAATTTAATAACTGAAAGTTCTGGGCATGCCATAGTGGATAACGCAATGAAAACTGACAGTTTTCAACTGTAATACGTCTTGTTTCCTTCAAAACTGATTCGCCATCCTGACTTCCTGCAAAAACACAGTTTTTCACAACCGTATCAGTTAGATGATATAATGCCCTTTCCTCATCAAAATGCTGATTATATATGATATTTTCCATGGTAGCTTCCTCCTTTACTTGTTTTCAATCTATACAACAATTCGTCCAGCATATCGAGCTGTTTTTGCTCTTCATGAAGCTTATTTAACAATTGCAAGCGATACTGATACAAAAGCTGCATAATTCTATCTGGATGATTGCTGATAATAATTTCATCGATTATCTTTTGTGAACAGCCGATTTGTTTTAAATCTTCTTTTAAAGATGCTGCCATACATTGATCATATTGCATCTTTCTCACCTCGAGTATATTATATAATTATCAGTTATCAATAACAAATACTTATATTCAATAGTTTACTATACATTTTAATTATATGAGGTCTTTTATGAATAACAATCTGGCATTATTAAAAACCAATCTGGCTGTCATCCTATTTGGACTCGCAGGACTGTTTGCTAAATTCATCGATCTGCCAGCAATAACAATAACTTTTGGCAGAGTTTTCTTTTCTTCGATTGCTCTACTGATTATGGCCTATTGCCTGAAGATCAGTCTCAAGCCAGCAAAAAGACAGCATCTGTTCTTTTTTATCGCGGCCGGTGGTATCCTGGCGATGCACTGGTGTTCTTTTTTATACGCCATCCAGATTTCTTCGGTAGCTATTGGAACCATTGCTTTTTCCGCATTCCCATTATTTGTCACTTTACTGGAACCGCTGCTTTTTCATGAAAAATGGCAGATGATTAATATCATTTTCTGTATCATTATATCATGTGGCGTCTTCGTGATGATTCCATCATTTTCTATCACTAGTCAACAGTTTCAAGGTGCAATCATTGGTCTTTTTTCTGCTTTGACCTATGCCCTGCTAACGCTGATCAATCGTTATTTTGCCAGATATTATCACAGTATCACAATTTCTGTCTACGAACAAAGCAGTGCTGCAATCCTGCTATGTCCTGCTGTCATTTTGATCCATGATATGCCAACAATCAGCGATATTGGCGCTTTGCTGTTTCTAGGAATCATCACCACCGCTTTTGCACATACTTTATTTATCGCCAGTTTGAAAACCGTACCAGCTTATTTGGCAGGTATAATATCAGCTCTGGAAGCGGTATACAGTATGCTTTTTGCAGCAATCCTGCTGCATGAAATTCCTTCCCTCAAAGAAACAGCAGGTGCAGCAATCATTGTTTTCACCGTGATCTTCTCACAGTTTTTCCATAATCATAAAATCAGGAGGTGATAAAAATGGAACTGAGAGTTTTACAGTATTTTCTGGCAATCGCCAGAGAAGAATCAATTTCTGGCGCAGCGGAATTTTTACATATTTCCCAACCAACACTTTCCCGTCAGATCAAAGATTTGGAAGAAGAATTAGGAACCGTTCTGTTTGAAAGAGGCAGTCGTCGCATTACCCTGACTGAAGATGGTCTTTTACTAAGAAAACGAGCAGAAGAAATTATTGATCTGGTGCATAAAACAGAAACAGATATCACATCAGGAAAAATCATGTTAAATGGTGATATTTATATTGGCTGTGGCGAAACAGAAGGGATGTCTTATATTGCCAACGCCATCAAAGCTGTTCAAGATATTCATCCAAATGTGCGCTTTCACCTGCATAGCGGCAATGCTCAGGATATTATGGAACGTCTAGAAAAAGGGCTGATTGATTTTGGCGTTGTCATCGGCATCAATCACACCTCTTCATATCAGCATCTAAGATTGCCATGTCAGGATATCTGTGGTGTTTTGATGAAAAAAGATCATCCATTAGCGAAAAAAGATGTCATCAGCGAAAACGATCTCTGTGATCTTCCATTGATCGTATCTAGTCAGGATCTTAAAAACGGTCTCCTGCCAGCATTTATCAACGATCATAAAAAATACCATATTACAGCTACCTATAATCTGATCTTCAACGCCTCCTTAATGGTGAAAAATGGTATTGGTGTGGCAATCGGTCTAGACAAACTCATCAGTACCGATGCTAGCAGTGAATTGTGTTTTCGCCCATTATCTCCAGCAGTGAAAGCAGATATCCTGTTTATCTGGAAAAAATATCAGCACTTTAATCCATCTGCACAGTATTTTCTGGAAACCCTGCAGCAAATGCTTGATAGTACATCATCTTAAAAAGGAACACACCCGTGTTCCTTTACTGTAATAAATACCAGGCAATCGATGCCATGATCCTTGGTCCTTTATTTAATACCTCTTCATCAAAATCAAACAGACTATTATGTGGTGATGCCTTAATTTCCGTCAACAGTTTCAAATAAGTAGCCTTACCGCCATGAGCTTGAACATAAGTCATCATATATGAAAAATCATCACTGCCACCTAATGGGCTTAAAAGCTTTTCTGGAACTTTCAAATCAGAAAGACTATCCAGACAAAGCTGACGAATTTCTTGCATCAGATCTTCATCACACTCTAAGGCATAGGCCTTACCCATTTCCTTGATTTCCACAACGGTATCATGCATCAAGGCACAGCCTTGAATAATATCTCTAGCATACAGTTCCATATAACGATTCAATTCACTGGTTACACCTCTAACTTCAATTTCCAGTTTTGCTGTTTCGGGAACAACATTTCTCCCTGTACCAGCACGAATCGTTCCAACATTCACTCTTGTCTGTCCATCAGCATGACGAGGAATGGAATGAAGATTAATAATACAGTTTGCGGCAGAAAGCAAAGCATTTTTACCAAACTGCGGCGATTCAGCAGCATGAGTAGAAACACCATGATAGGTCACATCCAATTTGGTCGTCGCAAATGATTCATCCATCCCAAAATAAAGATCATAATCACCATCTCGAGGAAGAATATGCGCCGCAAAAATATAATCAACATCATCTAAAAAACCGCTTGTACAGATTGATTTAGCCCCACGGACCCCTTCTTCCGCCGGCTGAAAGATCAGTTTCAGCGTCCCGTGCCACTGTTCTTTTAATTCCATCATGATTCTTGCTGTTGTTAAGCCGATAGCAGTATGACCATCATGACCACAGGCATGCATCATACCCACATGACACGAATCAAAGTTTTCCTGAACTGGAAAATGATCATAACTTTTATCTTCAACTAGCCCCAAGGCATCAATATCAAAACGAATGGCAACGGTTGGTCCAGTTCCATTTTTTAAAATTCCAGCTACTGCTGTCATACCATCTTTAACTTTTTCCAGGTAAGGACTGTTTACCCCTTCCTGTTGAACCCGACGATAATTCAAGTTGAGAATATCGGCTGATGGAACACCCATACGATCATCTTTATTCATGATTTCCTCTCCAGCCAAAACGTCATAACCCAGCTGTTCTAGTCTGTCAGCTACAAGACACGCTGTTTTCATTTCCAGCCATCCAGTTTCAGCATAACGATGTATTATTCTTCGATAATCAATTGTTTCTTGATGATATGTTTGTGCTAATTCTCTGATTTTATCATACATGTGCTTTTTCCCTCTTTCTATTAGCAATATTTTCTAGCATATTCCTGTGCAATCAGGCTGGCTGTAAACTGCAGCTGATAAGGATGGCTGCCCTGATCCTGTAATGAGCGAAAATGAAGAACTTCATCAACAAATTCCGGATAATGATCTCTTTCCCCAGAAACCATCCATATTTTTGGTGTGGACAGTTTCTTTTTTTCAGCCCTTATTTCCTGATAGTCAAAATACGATCCAGTATAAGAAAAAATAATAATCAGATCGTCTCTCTGGGCATTAAAAATATAGTTCATCTGTTCCTGGTAGGAAATATTGGTATAAACCTGTTTACCCAGCATCAACAAATCGCTCTGTAGATTCATCGCCACAGAACCAGCTTTCAGCAGTCCAAAAACAGCAACGCGCTGATAATGTCTGATATCATCACAAAGATGCATGAGCTGATTTTCAGAAATGCTTTGTTCAACCATCCTGATGCTTTCATATACTTTTTGCTGATATTCACCGACACGTTGTGAAAACGAATTAAGATGTGACTGTCTTTCAAAGAATAAATCTGGACTGTTCAACAGTTCTTTTAACTCTGCAAAATCCCTTAATCCGATTTCCTTACAAAAGCGAGAAATCGAACTGACCGCCACATGACATTGCCCAGCCAGTTCTTTAATACCAATATCATGCATATTTTCTAAATGATCTAAAATATAAGTTGCAATCATGCCATTGGTTGACCCCTTTTTTTCACTGGCCAGCGTACTTAAAAAGACAACTGGTAATTTACTGTATATCATTTTTTCTTTTCTCCTTTTACTGGTATGGATTCCCTTTGGTTTCTCCTTCAGCAAACAGCTGTTCCATTCCTACACTTCTTAACTGTGTGATCAGCGTAGCCATTTCCCGCGAACTCACTGGCATATCTGAAAGAACCCATGAAATCGACATCGAACTTGATGCAATCGCATGATATTCTGTCGCAAAGCGCAGTGTATCAGGCATCGGTTTAGCTCCATAGCGCTGCTGATGAAACTGCAGATCAAATTCCTGACAATGCTGAAAGATAAAATCTTTGAGACAGTTCTGTCCTTCCATCATCAAAGCCTGTTTCATAAAAACATGATACTGTTTCATTCTATCAAAAACATTTTCCATTGCCTGAACAAAACTGATCTGTTTTTGCGGATCATTGAAATCAGGAATAATTCTGGTAAGATATATGTACTGAATCAAATCATTTTTATCTAAAAAATGATTATAAAAAGTCTGTTTAGAAATATGCGTATATTCAATCAGCTGTTTGATTGAGATGCTTTCCAGTTTCTGTCTGTTAACAAGTTCTAATAATCCATCTGCAAGTAGTTCTTTAATATTCATTGTTATCATCCTGCCTTACTATCTTTATTTTAACACAAAAAAGAAAAAGAGCATTGCTGCTCTTTCAATTTAATGATTTTCTGCCATCACGCCAACAAGGGCATGAGGCTGATAAAGTTCTTCCAGAACCTCCTGATCCTGTTTTGACAAGGTCAGTTCAACCGCTTTGACAGCTCCATCAATATGATGACGTTTGGTTGCACCTACGACTGGTGCGGTTACTTTGGTCATCAGCCAGGCCAATGATACTTCTGTCATTGATACATTTTTTTCTTTGGCCATATTTTCTACCCGTTCTATGATTTTGAGATCAATATCTTGCGTTGCATCATATTTTCCTTTGGCATAGCTGTCTTCCTGCATACGTTTTGATGTTTCTCCCGGATGTCTTGACAATCTTCCAGAAGCCAAAGCACTATACGGTGTCATTGCAATATTTTCTTTTTGACAATATCCTTTCATTTCTCGTTCTTCTTCTCGGAAAAGAAGATTATAATGATTCTGAACACTGATAAACTCTTCCCAGCCATGATTTCTGGCAATCATATTGGCTTCTGCCAGCTGCCAGGCAAAACAGTTAGATATACCAATATATCTGACCTTCCCCGCTGCTATAACTTCATGCAGGCCCCGCATGATTTCTGCAATCGGTGTATGATAATCCCACATATGACAGATATACAGATCAACATAATCCATCTGTAATCGTTTCAAACTGGCTTCCAGACAGTTTTTGACGTGCTGACAGCCATCAATGCCCTGATCAATTTCTTCTTGAGTACGTGGTGAAAATTTTGTTGCTATCACAACATCCTCGCGTTTAGCATAGTCTTTGATAGCACGGCCAAGAAACTCCTCACTTGTTCCTCCCTGATATGCCATTGCTGTATCAAAGAAGTTAATGCCCTGACCTAAAGCATATTGAATAATTTCACGTGATTCTTTTTCTGGTAAAGTCCAGGAATGCATTCCTTGCGCTGAATTGCCAAACCCCATACATCCTAAACATATTTTAGAAACCATTAAATCACTTTTCCCTAATTGTATATATTTCATCTTGACCTCCTATTGTCTAATGACCTCTTTCAATTCAAATTTTTTATTTTCATATTCGTAAATAAAAATACAGCAATTGCCAAATCCTTTCTGCAATTCTTCACTGGGATCCTGCCAGGCTCTTAAAAAATTAAAACAGGCACCGCCATGACTGACTGCTAGAACATTTTGATGATCATCCTGTTCCATGATCGCTGTTAATGTTTTCACCATTCGGTCTCTAACCGTATTCGATGATTCTCCACCAAACTGCAAATAATAAGTTTCACATTTTTTCGGATCATTTTCCGCCAAAAAATCATTTTCACTTTCCAGTAAACCATAATAATTTTCTTTCAGTCCTTTTAAACGCTGATAAGGTTGAGAAGATATCAGTTCCAAGGTATCGCTGCATCTTTCTGCAGTAGAACAGTAAAGATGATCAAATGTTATATCATGATCAGCAAACCATTGTCTGGCCTTGATAGCCTGCTGTTTCCCATTTTCTGTTAAAGGTGAATCACACCAGCCCTGGATTTTATGCAACACGTTAAATTGCGTCTCTCCGTGACGCATTAGATATAGTGTTTTCATCATTATTCATTCCTTCCTAAAAGCCATGCTTCTCCTGGTGCCAGAACCTGAATACGCTCAGGATGAATAATTTTATCAAATAAAACTTCAGGATTACCATTAAACGGTGTCATATCTGGTGCATCAACACTGCCCCAATGAATACAGATCAGTGTTGCTTCTGGATACGTATTAGCCAGTTTAATGGCACCATCCAAAGTGATATGCCATTCATTATCCGCAAAATCAAATAAAATCACATCGGGAGAAGGCATCTGTAAATGACCTTTCAGTAATTTAGAATCGCCCGGCAGCCAAATCGTACCATCTTCCGTATCTAGCCAATATCCACAATAATCTTTTTCTTCCCAAAAACGATACTGATACTTTTGAGAACCATTTTGCCAGTTATGCCTGGCTGGAGTCAATGTGATACCTACTGTTCCAATATTAAACTGATCAGCAATGTCATGCCCTTGTGTGACAATACCATGACTGCTCATGTATTGAGCAACATAATGAGGAGCATGATAAGCTGAACACACATCTTTGACATCCTGACAGGTCTGAACACTCATATGATCATTATCTATGTGAGTAATCAAAATACCATCAAGTTTAGGAATATCATGAGGAAGAATTGGCATTTCAATCAATAAAGGCATATCAAATCCTTCTAATACCGGATCAATCATAAGGTTTGTTCCTCGGCTGTTAATCATAATACCACCGCCACCTAACCATCTAATTTCCGTATGTCCAAGAGGCTGAAAAGCAGCCTTAGTAATAATTTTTGTTTTAGGAGCAATAGCTTGTCCTTTTTCATTTTTCATTATGTTCATGTTTATCCCACCTTTTCTGCTTTTATCATATCTCATTTATTTCAATTGACAATTGACGACTTTTACATAAAGTCAATATATAGACGATTTCAATAAATCGTCTATCAAAAATCAGTTTTTACTGATAAAATGGAGAAGAGGTGAAACAATGGAAATTACAAAAGAATTATTAGCAGCTATCTTAGATGCCTACGCTTATGAGATTGTCTTTGTTGATCGTGATCATATCGTTCAATACATGAACAAAACCGCAAAAAAGCGATATCAGGGACGTTTAGAAATTGGGCAAAGTCTTTTTAACTGTCACAATGAAAATTCTAAAACAAAAATTGAACAGTTTTTGAAAAGAGCTGACGCAGGGGAAGATGAAATGTTTGAGGTTTTTAATCAGAAAACTCACGAACGTGAATTTTTTGTTCCGGTCAAAGACGACAATGGTCAAGTTATTGGCTATTTTGAAAGACATGAAGCAAACTGGTCACTTGATCATCCCGAAATCTCGGTTAAAGAATACTGGAAACATAAAAGCTAATAAAAACCACGTCTAAATGACCTGAACTCCAAAAGTTATACTAAAACTGATGGAGCTCCTCTACAATAGGACGTGTTTTTTTTTGCATACTTTTGTGTGCTCAACTGACTTAAGTCAATATATTCATACAAGTATGAACATTAAATAAAAACATACAATGAATTCATTGCATGTTTTTAATCATTATATATATTTTTTAAAGAAGAAATACAGTGCTCCTAATCCTAATCCACCACCAACAGATATTGGAATAATATAATTTTTCTTCGCTGATTTTGGACTCTCTTTTTGCGTAGTTAATGGATTAGAGTGATCTTTTGTTACTTGTTGACCTGTATCGGTCGATGAATCTAACTCATCACGATCATCATCGGTTGTATAAGTTTTTTGTTGTTCTTCCTGTCTCATATTTCCGCTAACCGCAACCGATAAATCATTGGTTTGAATTTCATCTGATGTTGTAACAGTCACTTTATTTTCTTCTTTTTGGAGATTTTGAATAGTATCAACAACAACCGTATATTCAAATTCATAATCACTATCTTTCAATCTTAACTTAAATGTATATGTGCCATTTTCTGTCATTTTGAAAGTATGATCTGCTTTTTGTCCATTAACACTTAAAATTTCTACAAATGCCGGATCTATATTTAATTGTGCCTGTTGTCCCTGCTGATCATAAACGATCATTTCATCATCATTGACTTTTGAATGATCGATCCAAGTCACTTTGGCTGTGTACTGTGAAATATTCCCTGCTTCATCCTGAATCTTAAATGTATATTTGCCATTTTCTTTAAAAGTATATGACCCATTTGAACCATCTAAGAAAGTTACATTTTCACTTAACTGCTCTAATGAAACAGTGACTGCTTCATTGGTCCAGCTGTTGGATGAATATTTTAATTGTCCGGTTGGTTTCTCTGTATCGATCCATGAAACCGTCACTGTCTGTTCACTGATATTTCCTGCTGCATCTTGAACTCTAAATGTCCATGATCCATTTTCGGTAAACGTATGTGTGGCTTCTCCAATAACAGTATCTCCTTCATCTAATCCTGTCACTGTTGCGATTACAGGCTGATTTGTTGGTTTTGTTGTATTCCAGCTGACAGTAAAGACTGGGGCATCTTTGTCAATCCATGTCACTGTTGCGACCGCACTGCCTGTATTTCCCGCACGATCTTTAAATTCAAAGGTAAATTCCCCATTATCATCAAAGACATGTGTTGCTCCACCTTGTGAAGTAATCGTCATATCTTCTTTTGAAAAATCAGTTAATGTCGCGACAACAGAACCATTCGTTAATTTTTCCGTACTATATACGATTTGAGCCGTTGGGATTTCTTTATCGATCCAGCTTACATGGGCTTCTATTGTCTGTTCATCACCATTTTCATCCTGATAAACAAACTGATAAGTTCCATTCGTTTCAAAAGTATATTCTGTAATATCACTTTGGCATCCCGCAGGCAAATGTAAAGTTGCTGTGACGTTTTGATTTGTCATTTCTGTTGTTGAATATTCAATTGTTGGCTGAGATACATACTGCTGTGTTGTATCTTCATAGAACCATAACATTCTACCACTGAAATACATGTTGTTTTCACCAGTACTGTTACCATATGATTCTTTCGCATGTAACTTAATATATTTAGCCGCTGTAGCTTCATCTAATTGAATGTTTTTTAATTGAGCATTGTTGGCCAGACTTTCTGTTTTGACTAATATCCAATCTTGGCCATCGATACTTGTATAAATTTCTAATGTTTTAGGACGTCCATTATTCCCTGTTCCTGGCAAGAAAGACAGTTGAGAAATATAACGTACTTTATTAAATCCTACAGTATAAAATCTTTGATCGCTACTATCATTATATTTGGTATGCCATGCTGTATATTGATTACCATCAATTAAATTCAGTGCAGCACGGTCTTTGGTATTATCCTGTTGTGATGAAAAATCTTTTAAATATACATTTTTTAACTGCACATACTGATTTTTTTCATCTGTGCTATTAGCTGTAAACTGATATGATTTTTCAGGACCCTGCAAATAGATTCCCGTTGGCTTATATCTAAACAGTGCCGTTGTATCACCTTCAATACGTGTCTGACTCGTTAGACTGCCATCATAATCATGCCAGGTTTGTCCTGCATCAATACTATACTGTAAACTTTTGGTATTACCAATCAGTAAATTTTCATCATCATTTTTATAAACATCATTACCTAAACTTAATCCGTCTTTAATATCAATGATATAATTTTTATCTGTTCCCATTAAACCAATTGTAATATCATCATCGGCATTAATTCTTGCAACCTGTTCTTTAGATAACTGAATCTGATGATCAAAAGTGTAGGTTTCATCATTAGCGAATTTTTCCCAGTTTTTTCCACCATCTAATGAAACTCTGACTTGAATCATCGTATCATTATAACTTTCATTGATCATGATCGTATTGGCATGTTCTCCATCAAAAGAGAAAGTTGCCAGTTCTTTGGCTGATTGACCTAATAATGCTTTTGCTACTTCACGGCAGGCATTAAACTGTAAGCTTTCTTTTTCTGTTGCAACGCTTGCTAAATGCAAGGCTTCTGTCTGTAACATATCGACTTCAATCTGTAAAACTTCATCTTTAATATGTGGTTTGATCAGCTTTAATAAATCAACCATTGGCGCTGGAAAATATGTATACTCATCGACAACAGTTCTTGCCAGCTCTAGCCATTTTTGATCACTTGTTGTCTCATCACTTTGATAAGACTGGTATAATCCATACAATGAATCTAAGTTTTTACTATAACATTCTAATGATTTTGTTAATGCCTCTTCACGTTTTTGACTACCTTGTTTATAACTGTTAGACAGCAGATAATAGAACATTGAATCTAAATAATCATCATAGTGATTTAAAGCATCTTGAGCCAATAACATATATGATGTATTATTGCCACTATTTAAAACATTGTAATCCTTTTGTCCCCATTCTAATAATAATCGATGTTCAGTTGCTGTTGTACTTCCCCATCTTGTATAAGACGATTTCCAGCCACCGATATTATCCGAAATCGACCAAACTCCTTCACCTTTTGCATTAACACTATATAACAGATAAGCTTCGTGTCCAGGCTGATAAGTTCCGACAGCAGGAATACCTTGAACTTCATTAACAGTCATTCCCAGTCCTGATAATCCCCAGCAGATAGCTCCAGCTTCCATAAACATCCAAATACGATATAAACTGCTTTCACCATAGCTAATACCATATTTTAAGAAACCATATTTGTTATCCCATTTGGTTTTATTTTCTTCACTATAGAATTCAGGTTTATTATATCCTGTATTCACATAACGAGCATATCCATAACCATTATATCTCACCCAGTTATTAAGATGCGTTTCAGGTGGATACTTGATATCAATATAATCTCTTAACCAGTCAATTTCCACATCATTAATACGTGAATCCATAACTGTTCTTATTAATTCCATAGGATAAGATTTAAATTCATCTTTGCGAATAAATCCATCATTATCATATAACTCTTTGAATTCTTTAAACTTAACCACTGGATCAGAATTATAGGCTTTTCCGCCATAATTCACTAAAAAAGTTCTAATCGTTTTTGAATATCCCGCAGCAGTCGCTAACAGCATCTTTTTATACATCAGCTTATCACCACTGCTTCCCATATCATCTTTGAATTCCTGATATAAACAATGTAAAGCATTTAAGGCATTATAACCATTACCGCTGAAGTATCCTCCCGCTTCAATAAACAGCTGTAAGGCATTGTCATCTTCTAACAGCCAGTCTAACGTATCTTTTAAAGATATATCCTGTCGCATCAAACTTTGGATATTCTGATATCCAATTCTATTAACAAATTCTCTTTTTAAAATATCATCACGATGATTTTCATAGTTATCTTCAATCGAACGAGATGAAATTTCCTTATCATATTCTGATACCGTTTTTAATCCAGTATAGATTTCATCATTTTCATCATATCCAGCTTTTAGCAAACGGCAGTTTCCATATACAGAATGATCACTAGAAGTACTTCCATATACGGTAGATGTTAATTTTAAATATTTATATTCATATTGACTTAAATCAATATCAAATTTATAAGCGTTATCTTGTGGTCTTAAAACTTCTGTTGATCCCACTAATTGCCATTCTTTGTTTTCATAATTAGAAACATAAACAGCAAACCTAACTCCATCACTTTTACCAACTTTAGAATGATCCACACCAACATATGAACTAAAACGTGAATATTCCTTATCGACCTGACTTAAATCATAAATCAGATGAGATGTTGCATGTGCTCCTAAACCTTTATAGAAAAAAGTTTTTTCACCATCTATAAGTAAAGTAATGGTTCCTCCATCAACATTTTTATCTTTTTGAATATTTCCCCAGCCAGCAGCTGACTGAGATAAATAATTCAAATCAGATAAATAAATATACTGACTTGTTTGTTTCTGATCTAGTGAATATGCAGCAATTTCATTTTCAGCAATCTCCACATCATCAGATACTACGGACTCGAAATCTTTTTGAGCCTGTTCAACTGTCACATCTTGATGTGTCGCATCCAAAACATCTTCTAAATCAATATTTTGAACAGCTTCTTGACTACTCTCAGCAAAAATCCCAAATGGATTGGCTAAAGCAGATACTGTGACCATACCTACTACTAAGTAATTAAATAATTTGTTTTTCAAATCCTAATCCTCCTTAACATATTTTTTTAACAAAAAAAACGCACAAAAAGTACGCTAAGAAAAAATGCAACTGGCTGTCTTATCATATCTCTATGATTTAGACCCTATAGCTTTGCGTACTCTGCTTTTCAACAGGTTTGCCTATTTAATTTGTATAGTAGCATGATGATAATACCCAATATCAAAACAATTGTCAAAGAAAACACACTTGTTTTTGTGAAATTTTAAAATCCTATGATAAACACCTCTTCAAAGCATGAAAAACATTCATACATTGCCATGGAGGTGATAATTTGCTAAAAAAATTTTTACTGTCCTTAAGTTTAGGTGGCCTATGGTTAACCATTTCCAGTTATTTTGCTTTTTACTGGGCTCAAGAGTTATACGGAATATTTCCTGATTTTTATATCTGGTGGGTCATTATTAGCATTGCATTACTGCCTGGTTTGCTGATGAGTACCATGTTTTTTTCAAATCTGCTGAACTGGAAAACCAAAAACTATCCTAATGTCAAGGATGCAACTACAGTTATCATGTGCACTCATAATGAAGAAAAAAACATCGCTAAAGCTATACAGGCAGTTATCGATCAAAATTATCAAGGATGCATTCGTTTGCTAGTGATTGATAATTGTTCATCTGATCATACAAAAAAAATTATCAAACAAAAAATGTGTCAATCAACTCCAAATCGACAGATCGAATATGTTTTTTGTTCCCGAGCTGGCAAACATCATGCATTAAACGCAGGATTAAAACTGGTATGTACACCCTATTTCATTACTGTAGATGGTGATACATGCTTAGAAAAAAGTGCTGTGCAAAAAATCATGAACCACATTATGAGTGAAAAATGCGCCTGTGTTGCTGGTAATATCTACGTTGCAAATAGCAATCATTCAATTATAACTAAGATGCAAAATTACGATTATCTTTTAAGTATTTGTGCCATCAAACGTTTCCAGGGAAGCTATCACTCAACATTAGTTGCTCAAGGTGCTTTTAGCGCTTATGAAACAGAAGCAGTGTGTCGAATTGGCGGCTGGAAAGATGTTTTAGGTGAAGATATTGTTTTAACCTATCAGCTGCTTCAGCAAAATCTGCTTTCTGATTATGAACCACAAGCCGTCGCCTATACGGTTGTTCCTGAAAGTTTAAACACATTATATCAGCAGCGTAAACGCTGGGCTATCGGTATGATTGAAGGTCTCATTACCGTTCCCCCATGGAAACAGGGTAACGGTTTTTCCCGATATTTCACAACTGTCAATCTTTTCATCATTGACCTTGATTTAGCTTTTCTCTTTGGTTTGATACCTGGTGTTATTTGGGCATTTCTAGGTTTCAATTATTTTGTTGGATGTTTAACTTTGTGGACAATCCTTATTTGTACCTTGCTTTATTTCAACATGTATCAGTATCAAAGAAAACTTAATATTCCTTTTGTTAACAGTTTCATAGGCTTTGTTGCTTTTCTATTTAGCTTCCAGCTCATTCAAAGTACAGCCGCTATTCATGGCTATATCACACGTCTAATGCATAAAAAAGGAGAATGGTCATGAAATTAAAAAATATGATATTTCCTGTATTTATCTTTTTCTTGATTTTTTGTCTGAGTTTCTTCTTTTTAAAATCATACTTCATACAAAAACCAATTATTTATACCATTGATCGTGATAAGCCAATGATTGCTTTAACATTTGACGATGGACCTAACAGCCATTATACCCCTCAACTGTTAAAACTGTTAGATAATCAGCAAGTTTTGGCAACATTTTTTGTCACTGGTGAAAATATTCGGCGTTATCCACTGCTGATCAAAAAAATGGCTCACACAGGGCATGAGCTAGCAAATCATACTTTTTCTCATCAGGATCTCACGAAATTGTCCTCCAGACAAATCAAACAGCAAATTTATAAAACCGAATCAGCAATACAAAAAATAATCCCAGATTATAAACTAAAATATGTCCGTCCTCCCTATGGCCATGTAAATGATGATGTTAAAAAAAATATTAACCAGCCATTAGTTCTCTGGAGCCTGGATAGTGGTGACTGGTCGTCTCCGCAAGCGGAAAATATATATCATACTGTACTCCATCAAATCAAAGATCAGGATATCATTGTTTTTCATGATGATAACCAGCAAACCATTTCCGCTTTGAAAAAGCTCATTCCAAAGCTCAAAGCAAAAGGATTTCAGTTTGTAACCGTTTCTCAGTTACATGCATATAAAAAGATATGAAATGAAAGGTTCACTTCATTTCATATCTTTTTTTGCTGGTATAAATTTTCAATGATTGTATATATCTGCTCTAGCACATATTTTAATTCTTGTTCATTTACTCTGGACAAACTTAAGCGAATACTATGCCTATAACCTAGATAATAGCTGTTTTGATTACCTGAAACGTATATTTTTTCTTTTTTAAGCAAGTAAACCAAACGCTGACTATCTATCTTATCATTAAGTTCAAGGCTAAAATAGCATCCTGTTATCTGACTGGCAAGATGTACCATTTCTTGATCCCAGGCTGCTGAAACCTTTTTTATAATGCTTATTTTCCGTTTTAATCCTTTATTAATGATCTCAGTTTGATAGCGATAAAGACCCGTTCGAATATATGCTTCTAAGGTTGCCTGAGAAACAAGAGAAGGCATATGATAAGAATAATAGTAAGATATTTCTGTCATTTGATTCATAGTTTCGATAAAATCATCAGGAACAACTGCAATACCAATCCTGATAAAAGGTATAGTTTTGGTATAGGAACGTAAATAAATGCAATGATTGCCATTAGAAAAATAATACAATGGCAGATATTTTGGAATTTTATAGTAATGACTGAAATAGTCATCTTCAATAATATAAACATCATACTGAATAGCCAGTTCCATGATTTTTTTTCGACTCTGATGATCATAATATGTTCCTAAAGGATTATGATGCCGAGGAATCGTATAGAAAAATTTTATATCGTCATTTTTAAAAATATGTTCCAGTTCTTTAAGGTTGATTCCATTTTGATCCCGTTTAATGACTTTAACAGGCAAATTCATTTTTTTTAGATATTTAATATAAAAATTATAACTTGGCTCTTCAATGAGAATGGTTTGTTTATGATTAGGGAAAGATGAATTAGAAAATATTGTCAGCATTTGCATAATGCCTTGTATCAGATAAATATTCTGGGAAGATGTATAAATACCATCTTCACTTAAATATGACGGCAAAATTTCATTTAAACTGTCAACTCCTCGAATCGTTAAATCTAATGTTTTAAAAGAATAAAGCTGAGCAGCCGTTTGAAAACATTGTTTCATTTCCTGAAAAAGATAAGTGTTAACCATAGGATTACCTGTTTCTAAATGATAGCCTTCATTTTTTTCATCATCACTAATTAAACCACCTGCAATGTAATAGCCACTTTGTGCCTTAGCAAAAATCAGACACTGTTTTTCCAGTATTTCATAAGCTTTTAAAACCGTTCCTTTACTTACCTGATATTTTTTAGCCATAGTTAACAAAGATGGAAGTTTACTGCCCGGTTTTCTTTTTTGCAGTTCGATATCTTTTTTTATATCATTGACAATCTGTTCATAACGTTTCATTTTCCCCACCTCTATAGCCATTATACCATAACTGTACTAGTACAGTTAACAGTTAATGAAATTGCTTTCTTTTTTTTGTATCGTATAATAGAAACTGTAAAAGATAACAACATTAAGGAGGATTCATATGGAAAACAAAAAAGCTGTTAAAATTGTCACAATTGGTGGAGGAAGCAGTTATACTCCTGAATTAGTCGAAGGATTCATCAACCGCTACGAAACATTACCTATTAAAGAACTATGTTTAGTTGATATTCCTGAAGGAAGAGAAAAACTGGAAACAGTTGGAGCTTTAGCTCAAAGAATGGTAAAAAAAGCTGGTTTACCAATGAAAGTCACATTATCATATAATCGTCGCGAAGCCTTACAAGGTGCCGATTTCGTAACAACTCAAATGAGAATTGGACGTTTACCAGCCAGAATCTTAGACGAACGTATCCCTATTTCTCATGGTATGATTGGACAGGAAACAAATGGTGCTGGAGGAATGTTCAAAGCTTTCAGAACAATTCCCGTTATTTTAGATATCGTAAAAGATATTCAGGAAATCTGTCCTGATGCATGGCTAATCAACTTTACAAATCCTGCTGGCATGGTTACAGAAGCGATTTATCGTTATACTGATTTTAAACGTGCTATTGGATTATGTAATGTTCCAGTTAATATGGTCAGTGGATTTGCGAAAATGTTAGGTGTTGAAGAAAAAGATGTTACTATGGAAATTCAAGGTGTCAATCATTTCATTTTCGCAACTGACGTCTATGTTAATGGTAAATCATATTTTGATCAACTGTTAAATAAATATGCAAACTTAAAAGAAGAAGATACAATTCAAATGAAAAATTTCGTTTCATTACCTTATTCTCCTTCATTTATCACAGGTTTAAAAGCAATTCCATGTCCATACCATAACTATTACTTCTATACTAAAGAACAGTTAGAAGAAGAACAGGAACAATTTAAAACCGGAACCGTTCGTGGTGAAGTTGTCAGCAAAACTGAAGAAGAATTATTCGAATTATACAGTCATGAAGAATTAGCTGTTAAACCAAAACAGTTAGAAATGCGTGGTGGCGCAAAATACTCTGATGCTGCCTGCAATCTGATTCAGTCAATTTATAATAATACTGGCGATATTCAATATGTTGACGTTAAAAATAATGGTGCGATTGCTGATTTACCATACGACAGTGCGGTTGAAGTGGCATGCCGTATCACTGCTGATGGTCCAAAACCAGTAGCTACAGGTCCATTAAAACTGCCAATTAGCGGCTATGTTCATATGATGAAAGCATTTGAAAGACTGGTTTGTGAAGCTGCTGTAACTGGAGATCGTAACTTAGCGGTTACAGCTTTAAATATGAACCCACTATGTCCAAGTGATGCTCTGGCAAATATCGTTGTTGATGAACTGATTGAAGCTCATAAAGACTATTTACCACAATTTAAAAAATAATAACCATGAAGACAGTTTCTACAGGAACTGTCTTTTTTATGTTATAATATGAAAAACGGTGATTAAGATGAAAGAAACATACAGTAAAAACTATTTTGAAAAATATGCAGCCTTAACGCTTATAAAAATACTTGATGTAAACGAAGAAGATATCATTCAGGATGATCGTCCTGACTTAAGGATACCCCGCGTGAACTTCGGCATTGAGGTGACACAGGCATTAACTCCGCAAGAAGCGGTTGCTGATATCAAAAAACCACTTTATGCCCTTTTAAATATCAATCCTTTTGATCATAACGCCCATGATCTTCATTTTGTCATAGAAAAAATTGATAATGCTATTACGCGAAAACTGGAAAAAAGCAAAAACTATGAACAATATCAAAACAATGGATTATACATTTTTTCTCATTGTCATAATTTGCCAAAGAAAATGCTGAAAGATTATTTTTATCATCACCCTCTAAATCATCATTTCTACCAGCATATTTATATAAACTGCGTCAATCATCTTTATCATTATAACTGTCGTAAAAGCACACTAACAAACTACAAATATCATATCAGTGAACTTGTTTTGATGAATAAAGTAGCTTTAGAATTTGAAAAACACTGTCATAAGGAAAGAAGAAAAATTGAGTTTCCAGTAAAATAACAAAAAGATGCTTAAGATAATAAAGCATTTTTTTCAAATGATATACTCATGTTTTTTATATGATGATAATCAAATTATTTAAACATATCTGCATCAGTTTATTTTGGTATGAATGATCTCATCATATCAAGTTCAAAACCTTCATAATAATAACTATAAGCTATACCCTTTTTATAAATTTCCTCATCATTAATATGATGAGGAAATACATTTTTGAAAAACAATTTAAGATTGATATCATTCACTGAGCTTCGTACCATAGCTAACAGATAATCTTCCTTCTTGATTTTTGCTCCAATCTACTACATAACCAATTTCTCCTTTCAATATCTGATCAAGCCATATTCTTGTACCTCTGCCATTGCCTTCTCTAAAGGGATGAGCAATATTCATTTCTACATATTTTTCGATAATTTCATCAAAGGTTGACTGCGACATATTATCGATACTTTGTAGCGTCGTTTTTAAATAAAGCACTGGTGCAAATTTGAAATGACCTTTAGCAATATCGATTTGACGTTGCTGCCCTGCAAAATCATAAATTTCAGCAAACAAATATTGATGAATCAATGGCTAATGCTATCGCATCTGTTATTCCTAATTTATTTTCCAGCATTTCTTGACCCCACAATTATTTTTGCTTTAGATAACCACTTTTTTATCGTTATACCATTACATTGACCTTAATTTAAAATATATGTATGTAACTATAATAATGGAGTCGTATACAAAAATCGCTTACCAATTTATTATGGATAAGCGACTAAACTAGACTTAATATTTTTCATATCTAGCAGGAAACATTTGATTTATTCATAATCATATGGGTTTCCATAACAAAACCATTCTAAGCTATCTACACAATAATCATAGCGATTATTTTTCTTTTTTTTAGCTTTCTTGTTTGCTTTCCTTGCCTGAAATGCTAAATTATTAGGATTGTTTTGATTAGCATAATCATTAAGTTGTTGCTGAGTATGCGTTTTTCCAGAAACTTTTCTCACTCTAATCATATTTTTCTCCTTTCTCCTGATTCCATAACTAAAGTTGCAAATAATAGCGGACATCAAAGGTCACCTTCTAAGCTGAATTTCTGTTATAGAAATTATCAATGCAATCATTAGCCCATCAAGTACGGAGAATAATTTCTTAATTTGAAGAAAAAGAAATTATCTAAATATATTATAAACCACTATCTGCTATTTCTACAATATATTTTAATTTTATCAGATTCATAGACTTCATTCTTTATCTTATATTTTAATCAATCTGTTGCAAATATTTTTCAAATCTTTCTAACATCTCTAATAGCGGTTGTGGAAGACGGGAATAGCATTCTTCCTTTAACTCTAAGGGAACACCATAAAAACCTTCGGCAATACTGCCAGCGATTGCTGTCAAAGTATCACAATCACCACCTAAAGATACCGCTGTGCGAATCACATCTTCAAAACTATCTCCTTCCAGAAAAGCGGTAATGGCCTCTGGCACAGTTTCCATACAAGTTTCAACATGATAATAATGTTTTCTGATTTGATCGCACGTACGACTTAAATCATATCCAAATTCATGTTCAATATATTCTTTGATTGTTACTTTACTATGTCCTGTTCTCGCCAGAAAAATAGCACATGCTGTAGCTTGAGCACCTTTGATGCCTTCAGGATGATCATGCGTCACCAAAGCAGAAAGCTTAGCAGCATGTTTAACCGCTTCAATATCGTTATATAACCATGCCACTACAGAAACCCGCATCGCAGCACCATTTCCATAGCTATGATAAGCCTGACACTTTGGATCAAATAACCACGTATAAAACCTACTGCCATAGCCAACATCAGGATACATTAAACCAAATTCTCGCATAGATTTAGCAAGATTTTGTAAGATTTCTTCATCTTTAGTATTCTCATTGATATCAAGAAAAGCTTTTGCTACTGCCAACGTCATAACAGTATCATCAGTATAAGTCGATTCTGGTGAGAATAAAGGAAATTCTTTACTCTTATTCCCACGGTCAAATTCGTAAGGGCTTCCTATCATATCACCTAAAATAGCACCTATCATCTTTTTCCACCTCTATTTCTATAATCTTCATCAATTCTTCTTTTCCAGTCAGCCGATAAAGGTGATGTTTGTGTTCTTATTTGGGTAATAGTTTCACTAATGACTTCATAATTTAAAGCTGTACCAGCAGCATCACTATGAAAGTTAACAGCCATCGATTCATGAATCCCAAACTTTCCAGCTTCACTGACGGCATCAATATGAGCACCAAGGAAAAGAAATTCCCAGCCATAACGTTTTTTCTGACGCTCAATCATGTAACGAACCTTTTCATAGGTATAACGGCAACTGGCATTTTCCATTCCATCAGTCGTAATAATAAAAAGTGTCTTATTTGGTATATCTTCTTTACGGGCATATTTATGAACATTTCCAATATGATGGATAGCTCCACCAACGGCATCCAAAAGCGCTGTACAGCCACGAGGATAGTATTCCTTATCCGTTAGATTTTTGACTTCCTTAATATTAATACGATCATAAATAACTTCTATTGTGCTATCAAACAATACAGTAGATATGATAGCATCTCCTGGTTCTTTTCGCTGTTTTTCCAGCATTGCATTGAAACCTCCAATTGTATCCTGTTCCAATCCTGACATGGAACCACTGCGATCTAAAATAAATACGAGTTCAGTCATTTTAAACTCCTCCCTTTTCTTTATTGTGGTTTCATTATAGAAAAAGCAAGAGCTTAAATGGTCGCATCGCATGCGACATTACGATACACCAATCAAAGGCTGATCAAAAGCGAATAACACCTCATTTAATTCAAAGATATTATAATTTCTGTTGATAAGAAAATATTCCACGATAACATCAAACTTACTGCTATGAGACAAAGCAAAACCCGCACGTCCAATTAAATCTTTGGTTTCCTCAAGATTTAATTCTAAAGCCAAAGCAAAGGCAATAGCCGTTGGTTTAGACGGTCTATAATTTTTATTATTACGAATCTTAGAAAACAGTTTTCTATCTACATTTGCCTTTTTATAGATTTCTACATCCTTTTTCCCACTACGATCGATCAGCTGTAACAACGTTTCTGAAAATCCAGCATCAAGACTTTCTAGCCAATCACTCAAAACATCACTGTTAAATTCAGTTTTATCATCATCATTTAAAGATGATGACATTTTCATATTTTGATAATCATATTGTCTAAAACGTCTAGAATCCAGATGAATTCGCTCAATATTCGCTACACCATATTCATCAAATATTTTATCGCTGATATAGTTTTCATCAATATAACTGCTCACCGATTGAAATAGTTTTTCAGAAAGGACAAAAGATTCATTTTCAAAAACCACCAGATAAATAAGCATTTCATTTTCTAGAAGAAAAGCACTTATTTCATGAATGGCAATCTGTAAAGCCAAAGACTTGGGAAAACCATAACTCCCGGTAGATATTAAAGGGAAAGCTATCGATTGACAATGATACTTTTTCGCTAAAGTTAAAGATTCTCGATAACACGAAGCTAAAATTTTACTTTCTTCATGATTTCCTCCATTCCACAAAGGACCAGCCGTATGTATGACATATTGCGCATCTAAATCAAATCCTGGTGTAATGACGGCTTTACCAAATTCAATATCTCCTATTTTCATGCGTGCCTGCAATAATTTCTCACCAGCTTTTTTATGTATGGCACTATCCACCCCTGCTCCTATAACTGGGCGTGGATTAGCTGTATTGACAATAGCATCTACCTGCATATTCACAATATCGTTGCGTACTATTTCAAAAGGCATCCTCATATCCTCCTTATACTCAATAAAAATCACTAGATTTCGTACAATTTTCAACTACATTATAAACCATTTACTAAAAAAGATTGCTGTTATGCAATCCATTTTATCAAAATCTTATAACATCTTTTTAATTTTTGGATGTATACACTTTTTCTTAGAAAAAAATGTCATCTCTCATCAAAACTCTTATTTAAAGATAACATTTATTTTGCCTTTATTTAGCTATCATCATTTGTTACTTTAAACAATGATAAAGATGTATATAATATTTCTACACCAAAATCCAGACATCTTAATAAACTTTAAACTTTTCTCAATCAAATAATGTCTAATTCCTTTCAGCAATATACTTTCTGCATATAAAAAACAATAGTTTTTCGACTTATTCAGATCGTGTAAATTTTCTTATATCAATGACATTTTGCTTTGTGATTAGCAAGTGTTTTCCCGGCTTTGCTTTTTGCACTTTTACTTGATGTATGACTGGCTAAAGTCTTTCCCGCTTTCCCAACTTTTCCACCATGGTGTACTGCCATATTCTCAACCTCCTTTGCAAGATATTCTTGTCAAAGAAAATTTCTTTTGTTATATTTATTTTGTGAGAATAATTACGTTAAAGATTTTTTTCTTTGACACCCTGCCAAGTCGAGTGCTTGGCAGTTTTTATGTAAAGAGTTTTCTCTATACATCTTTTCGTCGATTTGCCAAATATTCGGTAAAAGTATTTGCTGGTAACTTTCGTCTTTTGGCTAACATTTTGTTCCAAATAATATTACCTTCCGCTTCTGTTATTAACTTTCTTTTCAATGCTTCTACTAAAATTTCTCCTGTATCAGTATGTTTTAAATTATATTTTTCGATATATAAAGCAACATCTTTATAATTATTACTAGCCAGAATTCCATTATAGGTTTTGGCTAAGGCAATGCCACTTGCTTCACCATGACCTATACTCTTTTTTCCTTTTTCGTCCCTTATTAATTCTACATATAATTTATATTCATCACTACCTGTTTCAATTGTTTTTACAAATGCATCCTTACTGTCAATCATGGTATCTGCACGTTGTTTTAAATGAGGAATACTTGGATTCGACAATTCATGATAAACAGGTTCTGGTATCACAATTCTACCACCATAAAGTTCATGCAATATATTTGTATCACCAATCCATAGAAAGGCTGATAAACAGTCGGTGTCGAAAAATAAATCATCAGTCATTCAAATTAACTTCCTCCTCATCAAAATTGTATACGATATCCGCTCTATATGCATCTAACAAAAGTTCTTCTTTTTTTCCTTGAGAAATAAGTTCTTTTTCCGCCAGTTTTTCAACCTTTCTGATAAATTCTCCAGTTGTAAAATATTGTTTATTTTTAGCAGTTGGAAAATATAATTCTTTACCATATCCTAGCTTAGCAGCTTCTATGGAAACTGTGATTGTTTTATACTCATTAGCAGATTCATCACTGATAAGTTTGTCGCATACCAATCGATGAAGCATGGCCCTATGACTGATCTGAAAAAACTGCTGTGCATCGATTACTTTTTCAAGATTCCATTTCGTTTTATCATATTCATATTCTAAAAGAGCATCATATGGCATCAATAAATAACTCGCAAATTGATCTGCTTCTTTTTCTGATTCTGGTTTATCATCACTCATACTCATGTCACAAATAACTCGTTGCATATCTTCTTCATACAAGACATGGTACAGTTCATGAGCCAACGTAAACCTTTGCCTGCCATAAGAAGCTGTCGAATTGATACATATAATAATATCTTCATTTTCTTTCGTACACATCCCGCTAATACGAGATGACAGAGGATATTTCACTATTGTAATTTTTTTATCTTTCCAGCCATTAACAATAGCAAAAATATCAATAGGTGAATATCCATCTTCATTCCACATTCTCCGTGTTCTTAATGCTAATGAATTTAACTCCTGTGCTGTTTTCATCACTACTCATCCTCCAGCCTTTCATTCATATAACGAATGTCCATGACAATCTTATTGATTGCCGCAATACTTTCTAAATCTTCACTCTGGATGCCATTGGAACGAAAGGCAAAATTTAATGGTATATAAACATCATCTTCCCCTAACAAATAAGCCTCTGAACATCCAAATAAATTACATATTTTTTCAATGAGTGTTACATTTAAATTTCTTGTTCCATTTTCTAGTTTTGTAATCATTGATTGATCTACATCTAAATAGCTCGATAATTGTTCCTGTGTGATCTTACTTTCTTTTCTAAGCTGTTTTAATCGTATATTTTTTATCGTACCAGGCATTTTTTCATCTCTCCTCCATAGAACAGATTTCCTGTTCAATAATATTATATGACACCTTTGTCATATTTTCAATCTTATATAAATTGTATTTTATGACACATTTGGGGGGTGTTGAAAAATACACTAAAGATTAACTCACTTTGTCAATCTCAACAATCCAATTATTAGAAAACAAAAAAAGAGAGACCTTCATCTCTCAATCCTCTTTAGATCATCATTCAATTTAACACTTATCAAAATATATTTAAAAAATCATGACATCCATAAATTCCCGTTCTATCATTTTAGCTAAAATCAGTTTTAACAAAGATAACTCCCAATCCCTTTTTCTCCAAGCTTATTTCCCCCATTATAGGCTTCAATAATAATTTTAGTATCTGCATTTAATCATTATCTTCAGCAAACACTGTTGCCTTAGACAAAAAAGTCATTCCAATAGCCACGCTTAATACTAATATAAAACTTAATACTTTTCTTTTCATTATTTATCTTCCCTTTCAACTCCTTACCAGGACAAAGGTCCTGATATAAGGGTACAAAAAAACTGATCACTTTTCGATTGATTTTTCAATCTTTATGGATCAGTTTTAAATTAACATATACAAGATTTTCTGCTGTTTGTTTAACTATCACTATATTTTAATGCCGGATACCAAAGTCAGGTATTATTCGTATAAGTCTAATGTTTTAGTAGTTAATAATTGACACTAACGGTATTTATTTGATAATTTTTTACAATATTAGGAATTAATACACCATTACAAAACTTAAATTATAAATAACATATTCTTTGGCTCATTTTTAAATCATAATCTATTAACATGGACTCATGTCGATAAATATGATATTATAATAATACTCATAAATAATTGGTGTAAATTGTTACTTTTTTGTGGAATTCTTTTACAATTTTTGATAAAACCTACAAACGCCCATATTATATAATTTGGGCGGAGGTGAGGAGTGTGATATGGATGTGCAGAGAAATAAGAACTATCAAAAATCAATATCAATATGATTTTTCGAATCTATTAGTTGATTTAGAAAATGATTCTCTTAGAGAAAAAAATGAAAAAAATTTAAAGATTGAAGACATAGCTGATTATTTTACTGAAGAAATTATCAATAAGAATAAGGATATAGAACGAATCAAAGATTATCCTTATGCTCAGCCTATCATAGCCATTTCTAATCATTTAGGTTTTAAAAACTATGAAAGTGATTTTTCATTATTGGGCAAGACCATGGATGCATATAGAAATTCTTCTGGAATGATTGCTATTGATGGTGATTTAATAGAAAAATATGACACTGACAAGATACTGATCATTAATAAGAATGATACGACTAAACATCAAAGATTCACTATTGCCCATGAGTTAGGACATTATCTTTTTGATTTTAATGAAACCAAAGATTATAAATATTATGACTTTTATAGAACAGAAAATATATACATAAATGCTACCGAACGAAGAGCCAGCCGCTTCGCTGCTGCACTGCTTATGCCAAGAAATACTTTTATAGAACGATACAATAAAATAAAGAATACAAGCAATTATTACGAAACAATAAATCGCTTATCTAACGAATTTCAAGTATCTCCAACCGCCATTGATAGAAGAATCAAAGAATTAAAAGAATTAGGAGTTCTTCAAGATGGACAATAATACTCAGCCTACTCAAGAGCAAGTACAAAATATTAATACTGTAGATGTATTGATGTCAAACAATAATTATCTCCCTAATGATAATACCTTAACCCAAGAAGAAAAAGTAAGAAATACCGAATATACAACACTTATACAAAATTATCAGACTTATCTAAAAAAGACTTTAAATTTTAAATTACGTACGCGTTGGATAGCATTTGTTATATTTGTTGGCTGCTTTGTTATTGTCACTGTGATATCATGTACGATTTTATGTCATATTTCTCATGCCAAGGTTTCTAATCTAAAAGATTTAGTGAGTCTATTGACAGCATCAATTTCTTTAGTTTCAACAGTTATTGTTTTACCAACTAAAATTATTGATTTTATTTATAATAAAGATGAAGACAGCTATATTGTCGATATTATTAAAAGTACGCAAGAATATGATAAAGCCAAAAGATCCAATATACAATAAATAGCTCTTATCAAATTGATGATTTGCACTATTATTTTAATCATAGACACGTATTTCTATTTTATGATTACACTAAAAAACCGAAACGGTTATCCAGGTAGCCAAATTATTTAGGGGACTTGAGAAAACACTGTTGAAAGTTAGGGGGCACTTTAGGGACTGCCCGAAAATTCAGTGAACACTCAGGCATAAAGGAACAATCAAAAAAATGGTTGTTCCTTTCATTTTGTCCAGATACTTCTGATATGTTATTTTTTGATTTTGGAGTAGCTAATACTGCTTCTTTTTTCTGTTGGTCCAGATCAGCCTGCTTCTGGTATATTCAAAATTTTTCAGTCCTCTCTAATTTCTTTTAAAATCCTTGGGTATCCTGTTATATCCTTCCATAGGCCCGTTTGACAGCCTTCTTTCATTTCTGCTGCTGTCAGTTATGTAGATAAAGGAATTGACGATTCCCTAATATTATCAATCTTTTTTTACCAAAAAAGGGTGCGGACAAAAAGCTAGACAAGGAAAGAAACTAATATGTATAATGAAACACAAAGAGAAAAGGCAAACAAACTTTATAAAAAAATGATAAGATATCATAGAAAATTAAGATGTTATGAATGGAGAAATGGATGAGAAAATTTGGCGTATTGATGACTGTATGTTTGTTTATGATGATGTTATTTTTTCCTTTTTTAACTCATGATAAAAAAGATAATATTGTCGAGTTAAAAACAAAAGTGAATATTTCACTAGTATGATGACACTCTATTAATAAAATGACGACATCATGTTAATCAATTTGACGACATTTTTGATACCAGCTATATATAAAAATCGACCTCTTTAGAGTTAGAATTATTTTGTAGACTTGTTCTACATCTATTTTAATGAAAGGAGGTTTTTTTTATGCTTAAAGAAAAGGAAATCATCCGCTTAACAAATCAGGGTATTTCTCAGCGTTCAATCTGCAAAATGATCAGAACTTCTGACCGCAAGATCAGGCAGGTAATGAAGAGACTGTCAGAATTAAACTATACTTATGATGATGTTAAGGATATGGATGATGAATCATTTCTGGCACTTTTTCAACAAAAAAGGAAGGAGGTAAAAAGTATTCATAGAACACCTGACTGCGCCCATATCCACAAGGAACTGAAACGTAAAGGTGTAACTCTCATGCTTTTATGGGAGGAGTATGTTGGTGAAAGCATTGCACTTAACGAAACATATTCAAAATACACTCAGTTCTGTAATGTTTACAGGCAGTATGTCGAAGACCACCAGCTGACCATGCATATTAAGCACAAGCCTGGAGAAAAATGTGAGGTGGACTGGCTGGGAACAACTGTTCCGATCTATGATCTGTCATTACAGAATGTTACCGGCAAGGCTTATCTTTTTGTCGGTGTATTGCCTTTCAGTCAGTATATATTTGCACAGGCAACACTCGACATGAAAGAAGAATCCTGGATCAGTCACCACATTGACATGTTCAATTATTTTGGTGGAGCACCATTGATCTGTGTCTGTGACAACTGTAAAACAGCTGTGATATCCCATAAAAAATATGAGCAGATTATTTTTAACAAAGCCTATCTGGAAATGGCAGAGTATTACGGCATAGCTATCATACCAGCACGTGTGAGGGCACCACGTGACAAGAATTCAGCTGAAGGAAGCGCAGGTTATCTGACAAATCAGATCGTTGGCAGATTCAGAAACCGTAAGTTTACTTCTTTAAGAGAGCTGAATGAGCAGATTCTGATCGAACTGAAAAAGATAAACAGCAAAGAATTTCAGAAAAGAGAATATTCAAGAACATATGTGTTTGAAAACGAAGAAAAGGAATATCTGAAACACCTGCCAGACATGCCATATGAATATGCGGTATGGAAAAATGCTTTGCCTTCATACAACTATCATGTTCAGTTTGAACGTAATTATTATTCCATACCTTATCAGTATGCAAAGCAGAAGGTGCAGTTGCGCATAACCAAAAGGATGATTGAAATATACTGTGACAGCATCAGAATTGCCAGTCATCCTCGCATCCTGTCTGGAATCAACAAATATGTTACCAAAAGAGAACATATGCCTGACAGTCATAAAGCATATGGTGACTGGAACAGGCAAAGAATCACCGACTGGGCAAAAAGCATCGGACCCAATACGCATGAGGTAATATGCAGTATCTTTATGAACGCAAGAATTGAACAGCAGGTCTATAACCAGTGCCTAACGATCCTGAAACTGAAAGACAGGTATTCTGAAGGTATGTTGGAAGCAGCTTCGGAAACTGTTCTGTCTAAACATATTACTCCCATACACAAAAATTTTAAAGCAGTACTTGATGATATTCAAGAGCGAAACAAACTCAAAAATGAAAAGAACAATTACGCCCTGGTAAGAGGCGGAGAATACTTTGGAGGACAATAAAATGATCAATCAAAACTATGAAAAACTGATAAAACTCAACCTGAACAAAATGGCAGAACTGTATCGAGATCAGCTGTCAAACAATCTTTATTTGGAAATGACATTTGATGAAAGACTGGCACTGCTGATAGATGGAGAAACCGATGACAAATTTAACAGACTTGTTTCGGGCATTCAAAAAAGATCTAACATAAAAATGAAGAACGCTGCAGTAAGTGATATCAGATTTTACCCAGACAGGGAAATTGACAGAACATTAACAGCAAAATTAGCAACCTGTGACTATGTGAAAGATCATCTTAATATAATTGTAGTTGGAGCAACAGGTGCGGGAAAATCATTCTATGTTTCCGCACTGGGAAATGAGGCATGTAAAAAAGCCATCAATGTCAGATATATAAGACTGCCAGATCTGCTGTATGATCTGCAGCAGGCAAAAAACAAGGATACCTATAAAAAGAAATTAAGGGCATTATCCAGAATAGAACTGCTGATCATTGATGAGTTTTTATTGACACCAACAACACCAGAACAGCAGGCAGATCTTCTAGAACTGTTGGAACTGAGATACGACACACATTCAACTATATTTGCTTCGCAGTTTTTGCCTCAGGGATGGCATCAGAATTTAGGAGGTGGAGCTATTGCAGATGCAATACTGGACAGAATCATAGCTAACGCCTATCAAATTCATATCAAAGGATCAAAATCAATGAGAACTCGAGAAAACGAAAAAGAATAAACAAGAGAATAAGGAAGAGTAACTGATAATATAATACGCTCTTCCTTTTGAAAAAAAAGGTGTCGTCATTTTGCTTAATACGTTGTCGTCAGTTTCATTGAGATACTGTCGTCATTTGATTAACACTGT
>CASETM010000063.1 GCA_949290865.1 uncultured Bacillota bacterium | reverse complement strand
AGCGATCACAGCCAGATGATCGCCTCCGATCTTGACACCTCCAACATCGATGATTGAATCTTCCGGATGGAATGCGCGGTTAGCCAGTTTATATGGTTCTGATACCGACATGACTTTTTCAACAGCTGGATCAACTTCGATTGTTTTTCTATCAATTCTTGTTGTATCTCCAATCAGACCAATAATCGTTGTTTCTTCACCTTTAGAAACATGAGCCTTCAAACCAAAGGCATTAACTTTGTCTACAATTCTTTTTTGATCAGCTTCCGCTGTTTTTGCTTTTAATACAATGATCATATTTTTCTCCTCCTGATAAACAAAAAGTCTCTCTATCCATAAGGACGAGAGAGACCATCGCGTTACCACCTTAGTTCATTATTACATCACTGTAATAACCTCTTCAAGTACAAATATACTCTTGCACTGTAACGGGTGTACCCGTGTAATCCTACTCTATTCAGACACCTACTCCAGGATGTATTCAATGATAACCCAGTATTCTTTTTCACCAGCCAAGAACTCTCTGAAACTGTTTATATCATTTACTCTTTCCCTTCTCTGTATTTAGTTATATTTTATAAGATGTTTTTTTGTTTGTAAACATTTTTATCCTAACATCAGCACAATTGTATCTCCTTCATCAACGTATTCTCCTGGCCTAGGCAATTGATCAATAACCGTTTCTCCCTGCCCAATATAGTTAAAACGTACCTGAACGTTTGAAATATCTTTTTTCTTTTTCCCTATATAATTTTCTACTTTTACTCTCTTTATATCCATCGCTGTATATGTTTTTTCTTTCTGTGTTTCAGCTTTTTCAATGTTCAATGCTGGTAAGATATCGACAAGCATTTTTCTGACAATTGGAGCAACTGTCGTTCCTCCATACTGCACACAGTTTTTTGGATTATCCATAGCTATATACAGAACAATTTGTGGATCGTCAATAGGTGCGACCCCAACAAAGGATAAAATATAGCCACCGCCAACATAGCTGCCATTGACTGCCTTTTGCGCAGTTCCTGTTTTACCGCCAATTCGATAGCCTTCAATATAGGCATTCCGTCCACCGCCATCGCTGACAACGCTCTCCAAAGCATCCTTGACCTTTTCTGATGTTTCTTCTTTGATAACACGACGTACCACCTCTTTTTTTCTTTCATAGACGGTATCATCATTAAAACTATTTCTGATTTCCTTTAAAATATGCGGTTTAAGCAATTCACCGCCATTAACACAGGCACAGATGGCCGTTACAAGCTGCAGAGGTGTTACTGAAATTCCTTGACCAAAAGCCACAGTCGCCTGTTCCAGTTCATTGAAAACCTCATAATCAAACATGATCCCACTGGACTCTCCAGGTAGATCAATTCCTGTTTTTTCTGTTAATCCAAAATTCTTAACATAATTATATAACCTTTCTTTTCCCAGTCTTCTGCCGATTTCTACAAATCCAGGATTGGAAGAATTCTGCAGAACTTCACGAAAAGTCTGCAAACCATGCCCTCCTTTTTTCCATGATTTGATTTTGGCTCCACCAACATACTCATATCCAACATCATAATAAGTATCTTTATCCATATCAAACAGATTTTCATTTAAAGCACTGGAAAACGTAATGATCTTAAAGGTCGATCCCGGTTCATAAGTCTTCCAAATAGGAATATTCTGATTATAAATATCTTTATCACTGTTCTGATAGTCATTTGGATTAAAATCAGGTTTACTGGCCATTGCCAGTATATCTCCATTACGGGGATCCATCGCCAGTGCCCATATTCCATCAGGATGGTACGTATCATACGCATTATTCAGTTCTCTTTCTACAATATCCTGAACATCTCCATTTATTGTTAAAGTGATATTCATTCCTGCCTGAGGAGCAGTATAATGACTGGGATACATCTGTAGATTGTGGCTTTTCGCATCCATATAATAATCAATCGAACCATTTTCTCCACTTAAATATTCATCATACTCCAGTTCCAAACCTAACAGTCCCTGATTGTCAATACCTACAAATCCCAGACAGTGACTTAAATAACTGTCATTGGGATAATATCGTTTGGTATCCTTGATCAGATAAACTCCTGGCAATTGCAGTCTTTGAATCTGTCTGGCAACACTCTCATCAAGCTGTCTGCCTTCTGGTGAAATTCTTTGAATTGATACTTTTTTTTCCAATTTTTCTTTTAAAACATCCTCACTGACATTCAAAATCTTTGCCAGTTTTATCGCCGCTGTTGCCTTATCAGTAATCTGACTGGGAACAACAACCAGTGATGACGTTGTCAAATCAGTAGCCAGAATTTGTCCTGTACTGTCATAAATCTTTCCCCTGTTTGCCTGCACCGGAAAAGAGCGCTGCCATGATTCCAGTGCTTTGCTGTAAATTTCATTTCTATTGACCAGCTGAATATAACTGATCTTAAGAATAAGCGCAACAATCAGCAAAGCAATGACTGCTTCTACTTTGAAAATTTTCTTTACGGAATGTTCAAATAACATGAAATCACCACTTTACTGTATGAAAAAAAAGGGTCAATTATGACCCTAGTGTTATTTCAATTGTATCACCACTATGCACGATCGTATTTTCTGCAACATTTTGTGCAACGACCTGGCCACTGGTTCCTTGAATATTCAATGTTAAACCTGCAATTGATGCATAGGACTGAACTTCTTTTTTCGACCATCCTGTCATATTTGGCAGTGTTATGTCATCACCATCTGTTTTAATAAAGACTCTGTCTCCCTTTGTCACACGAGACAGGGCACTTGGATGCTGATCGATTACAGTCGTTCCATTACCAATAACCGTTACCTGTAAAGACTTGGATTCCAGTTTAGATTTTACATAGCTGACAGACTGATTCATATAAGAATCAAGTGTATAGCCTTCATCAATTGTTGTATCTTCAACATTATACTGATTAACTACCTGAATTGCTTCCTTCATCAATGGTTTAACCAGATCTGGTGCATATAGACTGTATGTCTCATTACATTTCACTGTTAAGAATATGACAACCTGAGGATCATCATATGGTGCCAGACCCGCAAACGAATGCATATGGATAGATGAACTGTAGGCTCCATCAACAACAACCTGACCAGTTCCAGTTTTTCCAAACATTCTTATATCATCAAGCTTAAATGATTTTCCGGTTCCCGCTTCATTCTCAATGACACCAAGCATCAGATCTTTCATTTCTTTGACCGTATTTTCTGAAAAAATCTGTTCAGAATACTCTGTTTTCCCCTGATATACGACTTCGTTCGTATCGGGGTTCACAATTTTATCAACGACATACGGTTGTACAGTTTTCCCATTATTGCCAAAAACACTGTAGGCTTTTAACAGCTGATATGGTGTTACTGTCGACCCCTGACCAAATCCTGTTGTAAGATATTCCAGATTTTTTGCAGAACTTCTAGTATAGGCATTGATTGACGCTGAACATGTTAAACCATCCATCGTATCTTCCTGGAAAAAGCCTAAATCATTCAGTTTTTCCGTCAGGACATCTTTTGTCACATATCCTTTGTCCAGCAGATTACAGATAGCAACGTTGCTGGAGCGATATAGTCCTTCATCATAAGTAATCGTTCCCCAGCCGTGACCATTATTGTGGTCATTGATCGTCGCTGCCAGAACATTACCATAATAAACATTATAAGAACCTGAATTATAAGTTGCATTATGATCATATTTTCCTTCTTCGATAGATGTCGCATAAACAAACGGTTTGAATACCGATCCACACTCCATCGTCCCCTGCAGAAAGAAATTGCTGAATGTTGATATGTTTTTTTCATTAGGATTAAATGAAGGATAAGAAGACATAGCCAGGATTTTCCCGGTTTTTACTTCCATAATAGCGCAGGAAGCTAATTCACCCTCTGTTTTCGTTAAAAGATCTGACAGCAGATAATCAAGGTTTCTCTGCAGTCCACTGTCGATCGTGAGATAAATATCATTACCATCCACAGGATCTTTTTCTCTTAACACACCATCAACCAGTTCATATCCCTTGGCATCAGTCTGGTAGACTTTATAACCATTTTTCCCTTTCAGTTCTTTATCATAAACCAGTTCCAGGCCCATTTCTCCAACCATTTTTTTCACGCTGCTGTCATCATAATTTTTAGCATAGCCAACAACATAGCTGCAGAAATCGCCTAACGGATAATATCTGGCATTTGATTCCACAAATTCAATTCCAGGGAGATTCAAAGCTTCGATTTCTTTTTTGACATTGGTCGTCAGATCTTTTCCTTTTGTTCCCAGTTCGATCTGTTTAACATCTTCATCATCCAAACTTTTTTGAATTTTCTCAGCCAATTCATCAACATCTATTCCCAGAATTGGTCCAATCAGACTTGCTGTCTTCTGTGCATCTGTAACATATGCTTTTTTATTGTTTGAAGAAACTCTGTTTTCATCTGTTGTCAAAATGATCTTGTATTTTTTGACATTTATGGCAATCTGTTCACCATCACTTGAATAAATCTGACCTCTTTGTGCATATAAGACCGTTTCTTTTTTGCTTCGATCCTTAGCAAAAGTCGCAATATCTTCACCACTGATCAAATGACGTCCAGTAAATCCTAAATAAACAATATTGATAACAAGACATAAAATAATGAATGCAAAAATAACAGTTGTTATCTTTGCACTTTTATATTTTTTCATTCTTTTTTAACCCCTTTTACTGTAAAGATGCAGTTGCATCATTTTGATATGTGTAACCCTTGGCTGTAGCAATATCAGAAATACGTCCAAAAGAAACCAGTTCCTGTTTCTGCATTTCCAGACTGTCTATTTCAGAATTCACTGTTTCGATTTCATCTTTCAGTTCCTGAATCTGGCGATTATAACTTGATTCAACAGATTTGACACCAATAATACCAAATACAAAGACCAGGACAGTAACAATTAAAAATCTTTGTGCAAATGCTTCAAAACCAGTTTTTCTTTTTTTCATAATCTAACCCTCTCTATAACCCTTAATTTTGCTGAGTGTGCCCGATGATTGGCCTTAAGTTCCTCTTCACCAGCAACAACTGCTTTTTTATTCACTAATTTATATTTTGGCTGCATTTCTAAAGGAATGATCGGCAGTCCTTTAGGAACATCCTTTAACTGTGATACATCATGAAATGTATACTTACATATTTTATCTTCTAAACTGTGAAATGTGATCACAGCGATTCGTCCATTGACATTTAAGAGCTCCAAAGCTTTTTTCAGTGCTACATCAAAAACATTCAGTTCATCATTTACCGCAATACGCAATGCCTGGAATGTTCTTTTCGCTGGATGTCCACCTTTCCGCCTGGCATAGGCAGGAATAGCTTCTTTAATGATTTCAACCAGTTCGAATGTGGTATCGATTGGTTTTTCTGCTCTTCTTTTTTCGATCTTTCTGGCAATCTGTTTTGCAAATTTCTCATCTGCGTATTTGTATAAGATTTCAACCAGCTGTTCATAAGACCAGTTATTAACGATATCATGTGCGTTCAATGAAGCATTTCGATCCATTCGCATATCCAGATAAGCATCATGATTGTAACTGAAGCCACGATAACCTTCATCAAACTGCGGTGAAGATACACCCAGATCAAACAGAATACCATCTACTTTATCGACTCCATAACGCATCAGTTCACTGTCAATATTTTTAAAATTAGACCGAATGATCGTAAACTGATGTCCCACTTTCTCCAGCCTTTCTTTTGCTGCAGCAATCGCTGTTTCATCCTGATCGAAACAGTACAGATGACCTGTTGTCAGTTTCTTAAGAATCTCGCTGGAATGTCCAGCACCTCCTAAAGTACAGTCCACATAAATACCATCTGGTCTAATATTCAAACCTTCAACTGCTTCATTGAGCATGACCGAAACATGGTTAAACATCATATCCTCCTAATCTTCAAGATGATCCAGTGATTCAAAAATATCATCATAATCCGCTTCATTTTCTTCGTAATATGCATCCCATCTTTCTTTTGACCAGATTTCAGCATGATCGCCAGCGCCAATAATGACACATTCTTTTTCAATTCCCGCTAGCTTCCTAAGATTTGCTGGAATATTGATTCTTCCCAGCTTGTCAAAATCACATGTTTTTGCACTTGAAATTGTTAAACGGACTGCTTTTCTGGCATCTTTTTTATAAGTAGGCAATGCCAGCAGCTTTTGACAAAATGGTTCCCATTCCTTTTGGGTATAAAGTGCCAGGCAGTTATCAAATCCACGGGCTACAGTTACAGAACCTTCACATAAGTTTCTGATCGATGATGGTATAATGATGCGTCCTTTGGCATCAATCGAATGTCTGTACTCACCCATGAACATTTTTATCACCCACTTTTTTACACATTCATAACCCCGAAAACCACTTTATACCACCATTATACTATTCCACCCTGGTATAATCAATGTTTTTTTCATTGCTTTTTTGGTAAAAAAAACAAAAAAAAGTGATCTTTTTCAACGAAAGATCACTTTATATAAATATATGGAAAATCATGTAAAAAAGCAGAAATTTAACGCATGATCATGCCTGAAAAATAAAAAAAGTCCAACAGATATTGGACGATTTTTATAAAACTTTCTGACCTTTGTAAGTACCACAATGTTTACAAACTCTATGAGATAATTTGTATTCTCCACATTCTGGACATACAACTAAAGTAGGTGCAGTTAATTTGTCATGTGTTCTTCTTTTGTTTCTTCTTGTACTTGAAACTCTTCTAAAAGGTACTGCCATTTTTATATCCTCCTGTCACTTAAAATAATCTTTTAATTTTGCTAACCTTGGATCAATGTATTCTTCGTTTTGCTCACTAGAATGACCATCGAGTATCTTCCAGCCTTTACCTGATTCTTTAATGTTAGCATCGCCTTTGACCACTCTCATTGGTACTTCCAGCATAATATTGGAAAAAACCACAGAGGTAAGATCAACAACGTTCTTTTTTGCTTCATGAACTTCTTCAAGCGGATCAGGTTTTTCAAAAGAAAATACTTCCGTCGAATCGATATCAAATGGATAATCTACATCTTCTAATGTTAAAGCACATGGAAGAATCATCGTTCCTTTAATATTTAAATCAACATATAATCGTTTATCTTTTGTATCAAGATTCCCGGTACCTGAGACTATTACGTCTTTTAGGCCATTAATTTGCGTATAGCCATCAAACATTTCTTTAGGAAACGTTAACTCTTCTTCAAAGCTAAATACACCTTTATGTTTAATAATCCACTGTAAGCTATATTTCAAATTAATCACCTATCCATAACCGCACAACCTATTATATAGAAACTGCACCAATAAGTCAATCAATAAATGACTGTATAGCTATATTTTTCTACAACATTTTTTCTATATCCTGCGGAACCTGTTTATTTTTTATGATCTTAACCAGTTTATCAACTTTCGCTGGTTCAAGACGCTGATGGGTTACCTTAGCAACCGTTGCTATAAAACTTCTGATATCCTGCTCATTATTCAGATCCTTGGTCTGCAGATCATTGGCGAGCTTAAATATATCTTCCCTTTTCAGATTGGTTTTATCTGCAACACGATCAACAAATTCATTTTTATCTTTCATTCTATCACCACTATATTTTATGATATTTCATCAAAATGGTGACAGCATGATTAATCTCTTTTTCGACAGATAATATGAATTGGTGTCCCTTCAAAGCCAAACGATTCTCTTAATCGGTTTTCCAGATAGCGTTTATAGCTGAAATGCATATACTGAGGATCATTGACAAAGAGCACAAAAGTTGGTGGACAGATACTGACCTGATTCGCATAGAAAATTTTCAGTCTGCCTCCGTTGAAAGTTGTCGTCGGATTGATCAGCTGTGCATCAACCAGGACATCATTCAAAACGCTTGTCTGGACACGTTTTCGACAGTTCTGATATGATTCGTTGATCAGTGGAAACAGCTGGTCAACTCTTTGCCCTGTTTTTGCTGATGTAAAGATGATACGTGCATAATCAAGATATTTAAATTCCTCACGAATTTCTTTTTCTTTCTTTTGCATTGTTTTTTCATCCTTGTCGACAAGATCCCATTTATTATAGACAATGATAACTCCTTTTCCAGCTTCATGAGCATAGCCGGCAACATGTTTATCCTGTTCTCTTATTCCTGTTTCACCATCAATAACAACTAAAATAACATCACTTTTTTCAATTGCTGTCAACGCTCTTAAAATAGAATATTTTTCTACATTTTCATAGATTTTTCCTTTTTTTCTCATACCGGCTGTATCAACGACACGGTATTTCAGACCATCTTTGACAAAGGCTGTATCAATTGCATCACGTGTCGTTCCTTCAATATCCGATACAATAACACGCTCTTCTCCTAAAATAGCATTAGTTAATGAAGATTTACCGACATTCGGTCTGCCAATAATTGAAAAACTGATTTCATCCTTATTCTCAGATTCATCTTCAACCTTTAACTGCTTAATAATCTCATCAAGCAAATCACCGATACCAATCCCATGAACCCCTGAAACCGGAATTGGATCTCCAACACCTAAAGAATAGAATTCATAGATATTATCCATAAATCTACTGTCATCAATTTTATTGATTGCCAACAGAATCGGTTTTCTAGACTTTTGCAGTATTCGTGCAACATATTCATCTTCCAGGGTAACCCCTTCTCTGCCATTGACAACAAAAACAATCAGATCAGCTTCTTCAATGGCAATCTCCGCCTGCATTTTGATCTGATCAGTAAAAGAAGCGTTGTCAAGTTCAATTCCTCCTGTATCAATAACATTAAATTCTTTTGTCAGCCAGCTGGCTTTCGCATAGATCCTGTCTCTTGTAACTCCAGCAACATCTTCAACAATAGATATTCGCTGTCCGACAATACGATTAAAAATCGTAGATTTTCCTACATTGGCACGCCCTACAATAGCTACAATACCAGCCATACTAGCCCTCCTTCACTTTACTGATAAGTTTTAACACAACTTCTACAACTTCATCTAAACTTAACTGTGATGTATCGACCACGATCGCATCATCCGCTTTTTTCAAAGGTGAAATCGTACGATTCATATCCTGATAATCACGTTCTTCGATTTCTTTCTTGATCGTATCAAGATCTGCTTCCAGACCTCTTTCAATATTTTCTTTATATCTTCTCAACGCTCTCGTTTCTACGCTGGCAATCTGATAAATTTTCAGATCAGCATCTGGTAAAACGACTGTACCAATATCTCTGCCATCCAAAATAACATTACCAGTAGCTGCCATTTCCCTTTGACTGTCAACCAGAAACTTTCTAATCGCTTCATATTGTGAAACGATGCTCGATCCTCGTGACACCTCATCCGTTCTGATCTTTTCGGTGACATCTTCATCATTTAAAAAGACCTTATTATCCTGTGTCAATTGAATACGGATATCCTTCAGACAGTCTGCAACTGCTTTTTCATCATTTAAATCAACATTCTGCATTCTGCAGTAACAGGCAACACTGCGATACATAGCACCAGTATCAATATATATAAATCCTTCTTTTTTGGCAACTAATTTTGCAATTGTGCTTTTCCCGGCAGCACTAGGCCCGTCAATAGCAACAACAATATTTTTTTTCATCTTCTTTCTTCAGCAAATATCTGCTGATTCTCCTTTCCTAAATTTCTTTATAAACAGCTGTTTCTTAAAAAAACTAAGGTACCCCTTAGTTTAAAAGAAATTCTGATAAATAATGATGCATAATAGAACAATAAGAATCATGACCAGAACAGTAATAATAATATCAAGAACCTTAACGATTTTCCCATCTTTTTTGACCTTTTCCTCTTTTCGGTCTTTGTCAGTTCTCTGCAGCTGATCATCATTTTCAATTTGCTGGTATTCTTTCGTCTCTTCCAGAACTTTTTCTATTTCAACTGTTTCTTCTTGAGGTTCTTCATCTACAACTGATTCAGGTTCTTCAAACTGGAGATCTTCATTATTTTCTTTCTCCATTTCTTCCTGTAAAAATTCCTGTGCCTTTCTAGCATCTTCTTCAGGAGAAATTGATGCCAGTTTTTCCATTAAAGTCATTTTTTTCTTTGGTTCGTCTTCTTTTACTGTTTCTTCCTGTTCTGGATGTTCTGCCTGAATATCTTTTTTTTCATTTAAAAACATTCCTCTGGCAAATTCATCAGTACTGTATTCATCAACAGAATCAATTTTAATCGTTGTTTTTTCACCATCTCTTATTTTTGACAGGATATCCATTCTTGTATTGTAAGGATTATCTTTTCCAACCCCTTTTTTAGCATCTCTCAACGCTTCTTCTAATTCTTTGGATCCTTCCTGTCGCATCTGTTCAAAAGTTTTAGGTTCTGTCAAAGTATCTTCTATATTTTGAGGTTTTTGAAATTCAACATCTTTTTTTATAAACGATAAAAAGTCATCATCTTCATCATCAATGATATGATCAACCACTTTTTCTCTGTCAATTCCCGCTTCTTCTTTTATCCCATCTCTGAGTTCCTGATATTTTTTTACTCGCGAATATGCCATAAAATCACCTTCCTCATCCATTATAGCATACTTTTTCTATTTTACATACATGCACAGATATTATACCTTTTCTCCATCAATAAGGAAACAAAAATTGTATTTATTGAAAAAAAAATAAAATAAAATTTTTCTTTGTTATAATATAAGCAGGAGGAAAAAACATGGAATACAGGAAATTTGAAAAATTAAATATTTCACCATCTTTATTAGGATTTGGATGTATGAGATTTCCAACTCTGGAAAATGGTGAAATCAACGAAGAAGAAGCAGAAGCAATGATAGATGAAGCCATTGCTCATGGTGTCACCTATATCGATACTGCCTACCCTTATCATAATGGTAACAGTGAACCATTCGTTGGAAAAGTATTAAAAAAATATAACCGTAGAGATTATTTTCTGGCAACCAAGCTGCCAATCTGGAACATTAACAGCGAAGCAGATGTCAGAAAAATATTTGATGAACAGCTTAAAAGATTAGATGTTGAATATGTTGATTTCTATCTGCTGCACGCATTAGATCAAAGCAAATGGGAAAAAGTTCAGCAGTTTCAGATCTTAAACACCATTGAGCAGCTAAAAAACGAAGGAAAGATTCGTTATATTGGTTTCAGTTTTCATGATGAATATGATGTTTTTGAAAAAATCGTTCACGCCTATCAATGGGATTTCTGCCAGCTACAGATTAATTATATGGATATGGATATCCAGGCCGGCATGAAAGGCATTCAACTGTGCGAAAAAATGAATTTACCCGTTATCGTTATGGAACCGATCAAAGGTGGCAGCCTGGCCAAACTGCCAAACGATGCAGCAACTGTTTTTCAAAACTATCTGCCTGATTGTTCGCTTTCTTCATGGGCACTGCGTTATGTTGGAACATTGCCTGCTGTCAAGGTTATTTTAAGCGGGATGTCAACAATGGAACAGGTTAAAGATAATCTGGCAACATTTGATGACTTCAAAAAACTGAATGACGAAGAATTAAATCTTGTAGATCAAGTCACCAAAACGCTAAAATCCAAAACAAAAAATGGCTGTACAGGATGTCAGTACTGCATGCCTTGTCCTTTTGGTGTCAATATTCCTAACAACTTCCGCTACTGGAACTATATGAGCATCTATGAAGACGAAAAAACTTTTAAAAAGAAATATGCTCAAATGGGAGCTGAACAGGCAAGTCAGTGTCGTCAATGCGGAAAATGTGAAACAATGTGTCCTCAGCATATCGCGATTCGTGAAGATCTGAAACGCGTTGCCGAAGATATGGCATAATAAAAAACTGTTTGAGATGATATGTACCCTCTTTACTGGACACGTTAAAATTTCATTTGAAAAAATTATGACATGGATGTTTCCCTGTATTTTACAGGTGGCATCCATTTTGTTTTTGCCTGAATCCTTTCGTTGTTGTAGTAATCGATATATTTTCTAATAGCTTCTGAAAATTCATGAAATGAGCTGTAATCTTTTTCATAGCCATAAAACATCTCATTTTTAAGTCTTCCAAAGAAAGTTTCCATAATATAATTATCATAACAATTGCCTTTCCTTGACATCGATTGAATAATCCCATGTTCTTTTAATGTATTTCTAAAATACGCATTCTGATACTGCCAGCCTTGATTGGAATGGAATATTAGTCCTTCCACAGATGGGAATTTTTCAAAGGCTATATCAAGCATTCTTTGAATCTGTTCCATGTTTGGACTTAGTGACAGATCATAGGAAACAATCTCATTTGTATTCATATCTAGAATTGGAGAAAGATAACACTTGCCCCATGAAAAACTAAACTGTGATACATCTGTCGTCCATTTTTGTAATGGCGCAGTTGTACTGAAATCTCTATCTATGATATTATCTGCAATCTTTCCAACTTTGCCTTTGTAGGAATGATATTTTTCTTTTGGTGTTTTTCCAAACAGTTTCATGTCATGCATAAGACGCTGAACCCGTTTATGATTTACATTATAACCACGATTTACCAGTTCTTTGTGGACTATTCGAACTCCGTATCTACCTTTATTGTATTCAAAAATTTTTTGAATCTCGGACATTAATCCTTTGTTTCTGGATTTTACAGCATCAATTTTATTTATCTCAAAATAATACGTAGATTTAGCCATTTGCATAGCTCTTAAAAGATGTTTTAACTGATATCCTTTTTCACGGAGTTCCTTGATGATTGCTGCTTTTTCTCCTTGAGACGCGCAGCTTCCTTTTCTTGCCTCAAGGCCATCCGTTTTTTTATCACTTCAATCTCCGCTTTGATATGTTCGTTTTCAGCTCTTAAACGAACAAGTTCTTCGTATTCGGTTTCTTCAAGTTTCCTTGGGTTGTGAATGTTTTTTTTCATGTCTTGATTCTTAGATTTACGACCTTTCTTTTTATCTATAAGACCATTATAACCATAAACCTTATATTTGCGAACCCATTGATATAGCATACCTTCATTAATACCCGCTTCAATGGCAACTGCTAGATTAGCTTTTCCTGCAAGTACTTGAGAAACTAATTCGAGTTTTTCTTCTGGTGTCCAATTCTTATTGAAATCATTGTGTTTTAAAATATCAGAATCATTCACCTCTTCCATACGAGACTATTTCCTTACCATACATCTGAAATTGATGCTAGTATAAAAAACGGACAGGTTAAATGGAAGAATTCATCAGAATCTGATACACTATCATGAGTATAAAAGAAAGGGTTAAATGGTAACGAATTATGACAAAACCAGTATTTGATGATGATTTTAAGCAGGGAGTT
>CASETM010000062.1 GCA_949290865.1 uncultured Bacillota bacterium | reverse complement strand
GTTCATCGCCACGAAACAAGCGTTCCGGCAAGTCTGTGGAAATCATGGGCAAGATTTCCAAGAAAGGATCAAGATATCTAAGACACGCTCTTTATATGACTGCTGAATTTGCCAGACGACATAATCCTGTTCTTAGACATCTCTTTGAAAGAGTGAAGAATGGAAATAAAAAGCGTCATAAACTGGCAGTTATTTCAGTTGCCAATCGTATTGCCAGATATATCTATTCAATCATGAAAAGCAAAAGCAGTTTTGTAATCATGCATGAACATATCATGCGATTACCAGAAGAAACCCGAAATACGTTCTTCAATTCAATATCTTTATATTTTCCAAAGAATACCAGAAAACAGATTTATCAGTATTCTAATATCAATGGCGAAATTCATCGCTTTGTATATAAAAATGGAGCGACGGAATCAGTAGCCTAAAAGCAAAGAAATTCTAAAATGCAAGAGCTTTCTAACACTGTGCTTTGAAAAGTTGTTTTTAGTGTACTCAAAAATCCACTAAATACATCAAAGAACATCAGATTGCTCCTTTAAATCAGGACAAACACTATTAAAATCAATTTTATATTAATTATTGACATTTAATAGTTTGTCTTTGTTTTATTGTATCAAAACAACTAAAATTTAGTAATGAAAAATGTAAAAAACCTTTATTTTACGCAGGTAAATTCTACTTTACGAAATGGTTTGACATGAAAAGTATTGATAAGGTATGATTTAGGTTAATCAATAGACTACTATTGTATATTCATGCTTAAGAGGTGATGAATGTGAAATTAAAAAGTGGTTTAGTATTAAGAGAAGTAGCAGGACAGTATGTTATTGTTCCTACTGGTCAAAGAGTAAAAGAGATAACTTCAATTGTCTATATTTCTTCGTCAGCGGCTTATCTTTGGGATTATATGCAAGATCATGAGTTTGAAAAAGAAGATTTGGTAAAAAGAATCATGGAACATTATATTGGGGTGACCATTGAACAGGCGACAAAAGATGTAGATAAATTTATTGATAAGTTAACAAGTTACAGTATTCTTGATGATGGTATTATTCGAGGAAATTCTGAAGTGAATATTTCAAAAAAAATACTTGATAATTTGTGGCCTAAAGAAGGATTATCTAAAAAAAATGAGGATATTACAAAGTGAGTGTTAATTTTGAACCCGTCTGTCATCGAATGGAATGGTTAGATCCTTTTTATAAAAAAGTATGGGAAAAGGCATTTGCAGAGGGAATACCGATATCGGGTACATTTGAATTAACACCACGATGCAATTTTAATTGTAGAATGTGCTATGTTCATTTAAAAGAAAATCAGATTTCCAAACATGGAAAAGAACTCACTGCTGATGAATGGATAAGAATTGCTAGAGAAGCGAAAAAAGCAGGAACAGCATGGTTGTGTATTACTGGTGGTGAACCTTTGCTTCATCCAGAATTTTCTAAAATATGGAAAGAACTATGTCAAATGGGATTCTTCTTAACTTTGCAGACGAACGCATCATTAATAACAGAAGAAATAATCAAGCTTTTTGAACAGTATCCCCCACGTCAGGTTAAAATCACTTTATATGGGACTAATGATGAAGTGTATGAATCTGTTTGTGGGATAAAAAAAGGTTTTACAAATGTTAATGACGGAATACATACTCTTATGAGTATGAAAATCCCAGTGACATTGGTCAGTACCATTATTGAACAAAATGAAAAAGATGTACAGAAAATGGCTTTTTATGCATATTTACATCATTTACCATGGGTTTCAACAGCGAGTGTTAAAGGTTCAAAACGTTATAATGGTACAGATGTCTCATCTATACAGGTGACTGATAAATTAGAACAAATTTGGAAAAACAGCGTAAAGGGATGCTTTGATGAGGGAAAATTTTATAAAAAAAATCAAAAGCCATGTACATATTGCCGAGATTATCGTATAGGTTATTGGATACTTTGGGATGGATCAATGCGTTTTTGCAGTTTTATGAATGAACCTAGTATTTCAGTGCGTGATATAACTTTTATTAAGGCATGGCAACAACTGCTAGATTATGAGGAAATGCTTAACTGGCCAGAAAAATGTCAAATATGTAATGCATTTTCGGTTTGTGCTAAATGTGCAGCAACAGTTACAAATTTAAAAAACAAAAATCATTATTGCAAGATAATGCAATCAGAATTTAATAAAATAAGAAAAAACGGAGGGAAATTTTATGATAACTAGAAGTAATGAAGTATATACGCCATTAGAAGTAGATGGAGTTGATAATAACGAGAGTGGTATAATATCAGGCGGGTTTGGAGATGACACTACTGTAACGAGAGGTGTACGTTTTTTGTGGGTGTATGATCCAACGAATTCATTAGACTCACCTTCTGGATTTACTGGTCACGGGTGGTTCGAAAACAATACTAATACACCAATAGGCTATTATATACAAAAAAATGGGGTTACTTTGAATGACATTATTAGTCGTTTTAATAACGGGAAAGACAATTTAAATGATGTATTCTTGAATTGGCAAAATCATGTTAATACCATTTATGAGCAAAGTAAAATAGACCTGGTTCAACAATTTCAATATTTAGTTGATGATAAGGGGAGAGGATGTTGGCAAAATCAATATTAAAGTTTACAACATATAAGATTGGTGGTCTTAACATTAAAGTATCTTCAACTTTTTCTTTGGAATCTTGTTGGCAAATATTTGAATCAGCAGATAATCAAATAAATGCAGAGATTGTGTTTTGTCCTTTAGTTTCAAGAGTAATTAATCGAGATCTTATATATGGAAAGTGTAAAGATGCAGAAAATATCTTTGTATCAAATGGTTCTTTTGTAATAGCAGATGAGCTATTTCAATATGCTTATAGTTCTACATATGATCAATATATAAATTCAATTTTTTTGGCATATCTGTTTTCGACAAATGCATTGCAACGGCAAATGCTTAAGTTACACTGTTCGGTTATTGCGTATCATGGTAAAGGTATCTTATTTTTAGGTCCATCAGGCATTGGAAAAACAACTCAGGCAGAGCTTTGGCAAGAGTATAAGGACGCAAAGATTATTAACGGTGATGTGGGCTTTGTTCAATGCATGGAAAAGAAAATTCTTGTTTGGGGAACACCGTGGCATGGATCTTCTTCATATTGTGAAAATATGTGCGTACCTATTGTAGGAATCATTGTGTTGAAACAGGGGAAAGAAAACAAAATGAAAAGATTAAGTTCATTTGAAATGGTATCAAAAGTTGCAAAAAATGTTCTTTATCCTACTTGGTTAGAGAATGGAACAGAAATGGCTTTGGATATTTTAAATCAGATGTTAAGGCAAGTTCCAGTTTATGAATTGACGAATAGAGCAGATAAAGAATCAGTTGAATTGGTTAAACAGGAGATTTTTGGTGATGAATAGAATCGAACATATAATTAAACGTATTCGTGAGGGTCGTTTAACAGAACTGTTTAAAGAATTGACTTGGTTATCGGTTTATGTTAAAAGATACTGGTGGCTGATTGCTCTTTATACTTTTTTGATGACATCAGGTTCTTTATTGAGTATTGGTTCAACAGTTGTATCTAAAGATCTGGTTGATGCTGTCACGGGACATAATGTGGCTGATATTGCTTATGTTATTACATTGTATGTTGGTACAGGAATCGGACAGATTTTAATTAGTGTAATCAGGACCCGTATTTCTTTGCGTATTCAATTAAAGATTCAAACAGAAATTCGAGAAGATGTTTATACTCAAATTATGAAAACTGACTGGGAAGCTTTGTCAGAGTATCGTACAGGAGATTTATTATATCGTATTAACGGAGATGCCGGAATGGTAGCAAATAGTATTTTAACGTTTATACCTACGGTTATTTCCGTTTTTATTAGTTTTGGCAGTGCATTTTGGATCATGATTAAAAATGATTCGATGATGGCAGTGATTGCTTTGATGGGAGCACCTATCACTTTAATATCATCTCGTTATACGATGCGCAAAATGCGTGAATATACAGAGAAAAACCAGGATTTTGCAAGTAATAAAATGGCTTTTGATCAGGAAACATTCCAAAATTTGCAGATGATCAAAGCTTTTGGATTGGTTCCTCGTTTTATTGAAAGCTTTCATACTGTTCAACAACAGTCTATGAAAATATCGTTAGATCAGAATAAATATCAGTCTTTTGCTTCGATTATTACCTCATTGATTGGTCAGGTCGTTGGTTATGCCTGTTATGGCTATGCCTTATTTCGATTGTGGCAGGGTGCCATCAGTTATGGAACAATGACGATGTTTGTTGGTATGGCAGGATCTTTAAGAGGATCATTCAGTTCAATTGTTAATCTAGCTCCTACCTTGATACGTTCATGTATTAACGCACAAAGAATTATGGATATTGTTTCATTACCACGAGAAAAAATAGAGGATAATGATAAAGCGAAAGAAATACTAGTCATAGCTAAAACTGAGGGAGTAGAGATAGCTATGAATGATGTCAGTTTCTGGTATCAAAGTGGAAAACCAGTCTATGAAAATGCATCATTTTATGCTCGTCCTGGAGAAATTATTGGATTATTAGGTCCTTCTGGTCAGGGAAAAACAACAACTTTAAATCTGTTATTAGGATTATTTCATATTCGAAAAGGATCATTGAAAATTGGCAATCCTGGATATGAAATGATTGACATTTCTTCAGCAACCCGCTGTCTTTTTGGATATATCCCTCAAGGTAATACCTTGTTTAGTGGAACGATTGCTGAAAATGTTGCGATGATCAAACCAGAAGCTAGTGAAGAAGAAATAATAGAAGTTTTAAAAACAGCCTGTGCCTGGGAGTTTGTTGAACAGCTGGAAGATGGTATTCATACATCGGTAAGAGAACTGGGAAGACGCTTTTCTGAAGGGCAGAAACAAAGACTGTCGATTGCTAGAGCTTTACTGGCTGATACACCAGTATTATTATTAGATGAAGCAACCAGTGCTTTAGATATGTCAACAGAGAAAAAAGTTTTAAGAAACATATTAAAAAGAGATCCTTATCGAACGTTGATTGTTGCTGCACATCGACCAAGTGTTTTTTCGATGTGTCATCGTGTTTATAAAGTGCAAAATAAGATTATTAAGGAAGCAAGTAAAGAAGAGGTTCAAAGATTTTTACAGGGAGATGAATAACGATAAGAAATATAGTGTTATTCATTTTTTTTGTGTTATTTGTGTTGTAATATTTTACAATTATTACATTGTCTATTAATAATGACTGATTTGTGTTATAATTTTCATACATTTTATTTAACGTGTTATATATATAATATAGGAGTTCTTTTATGTTAGACAAAGCGAAGTTTTTAAAAGAATTTAATATTGATAGTAATCTTGAAAAATCAGGGATTTCTTGGACCCAATTAAATGATATTTATGAGCATTATACTCTGGAGTTAAAACCTCGTTTAGAGGAAATTAAAAATGAAATCATTATTAAAATCAATGAAAAAATTGAAGAAGAAAATAAAAATCGTAAAGAAGATGAAATTATTCGTATCCATTCTGTTTCTGGAAGAGTAAAAGATGAATATCATTTAATTGAAAAAATAATTAGGAAACGTTCTAGTGAAAATAAAGCAAAATATAATAATATTGATAAAAATAATTATTATGAAATTATTACTGATTTAATTGGTATCAGAATTCTTACTTTTTTTAAAGAGGATTGGAGAAAAGTAAATGATATTATTACAACATTAGTTGAAGATCCCAAATTAAATTATTCTTTAGCTGATTTAGGACATGAATATAACCCTGTAGCATATATGAGGTATGGAGATAGAGATATATACCAAAATAGGAATATAAGAAAACAATATACTAATAAAGGTTACCGATCACAACATTATATCGTGAAGATAAATAATGAGTTTTGTGAGATTCAATCACGAACACTTACAGAAGAAGTATATGGAGAATTTGATCATTATATTAGATATCCTTATAATCAAGATAACAATTTTTTAAAGAGATATACAAGTGTAGTTGCTGAGTTATTAAATTCAGTCGATGAATTATTATCTACCTGTTACCAATTCGGTAATGATGGGCGTTGTGCAACAAATAAATATTTTGAAAAAGATATATACGACAATTTTGATGATAATTATATTTATGATAGCAATAATCAAAATCAATCTTATGAAGAAACAAATGATAGAGTTAATGCAAATGAATTTGCTATGAATATGCTGAAAAAAATATAGTGGAGGGATAATATGTTAATTAATAATGAAATAGTAACAGAATTATATAATGATATAATGCAGGGTAAATATAAAATTGATAAACTAAAAAATCATTATATAAATTTTGAAAGAGAAGTTCAAGCAAACTATTTTGCTAAGTATAGAGAATTTATAGCAACTAATACATGTTCTGTTATTGTTAATGATACTCAAAATAATAAAAATATTAATTATATAAATGATTTGTTAAAGGAATATGATTATGAATAAGAGTAATTATTTTGAAAGCTACGAAGAGCTTGTTCATGAAGTGGGAGACGATAAATTCAGAGAAAGGGTAGATGTAATGCTTACATCTGCCAATGATTTTTTAAAAGAATACGGATATAATAATGCTTATTGTAATTATCGTATTATGTTACAGGTGCTTTTTGATTATTATATTGATATTTATCGATTGAAAGAATTTCATGAAATTGAAAAAACAAAAAAAGAAAAAATATTTGCGTATCTATGTGGATGGATCATTCGTAGAAAACCTTTACAATTTTATGAAAATAATCCTAAAGATAGTGATATTTTTATTAACGAAAGATTTGTAGCAACATTACTTTTAAATGAATGTATGTTGGGAGATAAATCAAAAACATTACCTGAGAGTAATTTAGCAGATTTTGTTAATATGCTTTTATATTATTTGAAATATAGAGAATGTAATCCACAGGTTTTAGAATTATTAATAGAGGCATTTAAATTAGGTACATTAATTGAATAAAATATAATTAACTGTTTGTGTTAAAAGATAATATAAAAAAGGATTAGATTTATTTATAAACATCATAATCCTTTAATATTTTTGTTCTTTTTTTTCCTAATGACACGACTTTGATTGGATTAAGTTTCCCTGTAAGCATTTTTTTAATTAAGTTAAATATTCTTTTCAATGCAAACCACAAATAAAGTTGTGGTTTTTTTTGTAACATAGGGTAATGACTACTTAAATCAATAAATCTTGGAAAAAACATTCGCAAAATTATTTTTAATAATGTAGAATTAGTTTTTCTACTTGCAATAATTGTACAAAAAGAACTATATCTTTGTGATAAATCATGGGTACCAAAACAGCCATTTTCTATGAGGTTTTCGGTTAACGTATCGATATCTTGTGTTATTTTTTGTGTTGGCAGATATTGGAAACCTAGATAATGTTGACCAATAATCATAATAGCTGTATATAATTGATTGATATTCAGTGTATTTAAGACATTGCTTATTATTGTTTTATCGATATCATTTTGATAATGCTGATAGTAAATCAAGATATCTAGTACTTGTCTGATACCTACACCAGCTGAAATGAAATGTTTATATAAATGAATGATTAAAAATAAGTAATGATATGTGTGATCTAATGTGAGAACTGTTTGATTTTTTACATTCATAGTGATTGCTGATGAAAAAACATTATCGAAAAAGGTGTTCATTTGTTGACGGATATCACTTTGTGTGCCAAATGGGTTGATATGGACTTCTATCGTTAAAATATTATTAGAAAAATTGATTGTTTGTACTGTTTGCAAAAAATCATCGTTGTTTAACAGTTGTTTGTTTGTACAGTTATATTGATTATCGATAAAAATCTGATAGCATTGTTCAAAATCTTGAGGTTGAATCCAGATATCTTCATCTGAAGATATACGATAATCACTTTGTGGATACAATTCACGACACACCAATCCTTTTAACACTAATGGTTTGATATTAGCATCTAGCAGTTTTTGATAAATAGATAAGAACTGTTCTGTTCTTTGCTGTTGTCCAACTATTTGTGAGATTGATGTTTGCATAAATTGTGCAGGAATAGGATATTGTGTGTTTTTTCTTAATGATTCATAGATAATGGGAACTAAGTTGTGTTTTAGGGCTAGCTCATAGATCTCATCAATATTTATATTTTGAATGGTTACTGTTTCGTTATGAAAATAAGCTTTGATTAATTTAAGAAATACTTGATTGATTGGTTTCATATTGACTGATTTCCTCTTTTTGCTTTGTTTTTTCCTCATTATATCAAAGCTTATTTTAATTGAAAAGGGGCAAGAAGATATCCTTGATGCAAATAATTCTATTGGTTTTTGATGACGATATAGTTTAATATTTTTTATAAGGTAAAGATAAATAATAAGTGAAATATATTTTTATAAAACTAATCATTAATATGAATGTTATATGAAACCGAGTGTTTTTATGATCAGATATATGCAGAATTTTATAAATACTTTATGGTTTGATAGTATGAATAAAACAAGGTCTCATAGCAAAAATAAAGTTCATAAAATTTCTAAATTATAACTATTTAAAAATGTAAAGCGTAATATATAAATATTTTTAATGTTAAAAATAGTTTATGTGTTGAGGCGTAGATAAACAATATTACAGGTTTATTTTGCTAAAAAATTAAATATTATAGTTAATATATCTGTATTAAGTAATTTTTTATAAGTCCAAGAATGTTACGTTGCTTATAAAAGATAATGTACTATATTTGTATAATAATGACACAATGATAATGGAGGTTTATTATGAATAAATATAACAAAAATAAAAGAGATACATTCTTAAAGTTGCAAGATTATAATAAAGAAATAACAAGTAACGAAAATATGCTGTTACCATTAAAGGAAGTTTGGAATACAAAAATAACATTAGAGGATTATCCTGGATTGGTGGTAATAAAAAAGTTTTTTGAAGATATAGGAAAAGAGTTACAAGAAAGTGAACAATTAACTCAAGAACAATTTGAAAAAAAATATAAGAATAAAATTGAAAAAAGTACTTTCTTTGGTAAAAATGGGTGGGTGATTTCTCCACATACAGGTGGTCGTGATCTTGATGATTGGGAGAAAATCTTATTTGAGCAAGGGGAGGAAAGTATTGGCAGTTTTTTTGAAAACGATGAATTTAATATTTTGAACAAAATTGTAAAAGATTTAGAAAATGTTTATAAAGATGGTCCTGAAAAATTATATTTTTCTGAAGGTATAAAACATTTTTATAAGAAAGATTATACTGCAGCGGCAATGTTTTTATTAGGAGTGCTTGATTATAGATATTCTAGTTTAATACAAATGCCTGATAAGTGTATTAAAGCAAAAGAAAAATATTCAAAAAAAGGAATTTCATTACAAAAAGAAAAGGATTTTAATCAATTTACAGAAAATGATCATATTCTATCTAAAATATTTTATGTTACAGAATGGTATCCTTCATTGGTAGGATATATGCAAAGAACATTTGTTGATGAAGAACGATACCAATTCAAAACAAAAAATGAGCCTCCTTATTTAAATAGAAACTGGTTATTACATGGACGCATGAACAGAAAGGTGAAAAGATATGAATGTATTCAGATTATTAATGCACTAGATCTGTTAGAAACAATGTTTAAAGAATATGCTGAAAAAAACGAATTATTATAAAATGTATTTGTCAATCGAAAAGTGATCTAAAAATCAATTTAAAAGTGATCCACCTTACCAGTTAAAAAGATATATGATCAAATATGTTATCTGGCCATATATCCTTTTTTTATTTGCAGCTGGATTTATGTTTTTCGTTCCATTCTTTCGTTGCCATGATCCTGTAACTGTCACCTGTCATATTGATAAGATGTGACCAGTATGCCATCCTGTCTATCATTGCACCTGCCAGTACTGAATCATTGAATATCTCATTCCAGCAATCAAATTTCAGATTTGATGTGATAATGGTCGCTTTTTTTCGTTTCTTGACGAAAGAAGGTTGAAAAGTATTTCTCCTCTTTCCTTGGCGAAAGAGCAGTAACTAATCCATCTAGTATCACAACTAGATCAATATCAGTTAAAACATATTTAGAATAGATTTGAACCATCGTGTGCCAAACGGCTTGCCTGTTGGTGTGAGAGGTCGAAAAATAAGGAATATATTTATTTTCTCCTATTTGATTAACTGTTTCTATTATTTTATCTTTGTTGCAACAGTTACTTGATGTTCGCTTCTACATTATTTAGTCATATGATTGTTAGTAAAACATATGACTTGTTTGTATACTTTTTGTCAGCAAAACTATTTTCAATAATCATACTTTATGATCATTTTTGATAGTTGGATCATTGAATTTTATGACACCTTGTAATTTTACATTTTAGTTTTATTCCTTCATAAAAACAACACCAGCCAAGCCATGCTCCTAAACTATTTCCAATGACATCATCCAGTTCACAAAGGCCAAGTCCAAAAAAATACTGTACACTTTCAATTAGAATAGATAAACCAATTGCAATAAGCAACATGCGTTGTTTTTTGTTTAATGAACTTAATAATGCTCCCAATGGTATAAATAACCAAATATTATTCAGTACTTCTAATCCTAATGTTGGTGATGTAAAAAACTGGCGATAAGACCAAAATAGTTCTAGTTGATATCTTTGAGTGCCATTTTCTCGAATAAATAATGTCATATAAAAAATAAATAATGTATAACAAATGAAAAGAATAAGCCTTCCTTTTGAATTCAATAAAATGGTTATAAGGATAAGAAGTATTGCTGATACAGCTACTAACCAAGGTGATTTTGCCAGTAGCTGATCTAAAAGAAATTGTTCATTTCCGTTAATATCAACTGGTACGCTTTTAGTATATTGATCATTTTCATATATATATAAAATACCATACTGTCCTCTACCAATGTCAACTTGATTTCCATCAAGGTCATAATACATGGCCAAGGTAATTTGACCGTTTTTATTATATTCTTTGCGAACAGTACTATACCCTTTATTAGTTTCGATGGGATGACCTGAATCATCAATATATGTTGTCATATAATTATGACCATCGCTGTCATATTCTCTTTTTTCACCGTATTGCCCTAAACTTAACATCACTGGACTGCCATCTTTACCGTAATAATACACTTCAATAACTTGATTTTTATTATTGTATTTATGCTTAATGGTACTATATCCTGCTGCTACTTCCATTGGATTTCCGCTTTGATCAACAAATGTGTATTCGATACATTGACCATCTTGATAAATACGATGAATACCGTAATAGCCACCAGAACTCATAATCGGTTCTTCGTTTGTATTATAATAATACTCTTCTATAGCATGACCATTTTCATCTCTTACCTGTATCATCGTTGCATATCCTTTTGTAGGATTCATCGTAACGATACCTTTATCATCTATATAGTCAAGTCGATAGTTATTTTCCTCTATTGTTTCTTTTGTTTGAATATTTCACCTATCTGCTCGCACAGTGTTAATCAAATGACGACAGTATCTCAATGAAACTGACGACAACGTATTAAGCAAAATGACGACACCTTTTTTTTCAAAAGGAAGAGCGTATTATATTATCAGTTACTCTTCCTTATTCTCTTGTTTATTCTTTTTC
>CASETM010000061.1 GCA_949290865.1 uncultured Bacillota bacterium | reverse complement strand
ATATACTATAACTATGTATTGTTTGCACCCACAACATAAAGAAAGAAGGAATGCAAATGCCCCAAAATTACGCTTATATCCGCGTCAGCACCAAAGACCAGAATGAACGACGTCAACTCATTGCTTTAAAGCCCTATTCAATCAAAAAACAAAACATCTATATTGATAAACAGTCGGGAAAAGACTTTGATCGTCCCCAATATCAAAAACTGCTCAAGAAATTAAAAAAAGACGATCTGCTTTATATTAAAAGTATCGATCGTCTGGGTCGTAATTATTCTGAAATACTCGAGCAGTGGCGCATCTTAACGAAACAGATCGGTATCGATATTGTTGTTATCGATATGCCATTACTAGATACCCGTCGTGGTAAAGATCTGATGGGAACATTTCTCAGTGATATAGTTTTACAGATTCTTTCTTTCGTTTCCGAAAACGAAAGAAGCAATATCAAGCAACGTCAGGCCGAAGGCATTGCCGCTGCCAAAGCCAAAGGAATTCGCTTTGGTCGTCCTCCAAAACCAATTCCTGACAATTTCTATCTTGTCTATAGACAATGGAAAAAAGGCACCCTCACTGGCAGTCAGGCTGCCAAAGAATGTGGGATGCCATTATCAACTTTTCGTTATCGTGTCAACTGCTTTGAAAAAGTAATATAAGCTTATTTGTCGCAATAAAGTGTACTTTTTTGTAAGTCGATTATATTGTAAACTAATGAAATTTTATCATTTCAATTCGACAAATACAACCGTTTATGTACTAATGCACCCATTTATGTTAATATTTTGCTATAATACAAAAAAGTACACATTATTGTAAAATTCATTTGGAAAAGAGGGGACCCAATGGCATACGACTTTCATGATCTAATCAAAAGTTTAAACATTTTCAGTCAAAGTACGGATGACTTTTACTATTTATTTGATTATGAAAAAAAGACATTTTATTTTTCTGATAACATCAAAGAAGCTAATAATGCCCTGGCATCATTAGACACCACACTATCAGCAGAAAAATGGCAGACAATTATAGATCCACGTGACGTCAAACGATTAAATACTATTTTAAACAAAATCAAACATAAACGTATTGATCGTTTTAACTTCAATTTTCGTATTATCGGTGATAATAATCAAAGTAGCTGGTTAAATAATAAAGGAAAACTCTATTGCCACAAAGATCAGCATATTGAATACATACTAGGAAGATTATCCAATTATGTACCATATACCCAAAGTACTAATCATCATTTAAAAAAGCTCAAACGCGATTTAAACAAAATGTTTCTGTCATCAATACCTGGTTATTTAGTTATCTTTGGTATTGATGATCTTAAAACCATTAACTTAAAAAATGGTCGTGCTTTTGGTGATGGCATCATCTCCCAGGTAAATTACACGATCAAAAAAATTACACATCATGATTATTCTATTTATCGTATCAATGGTGACTGTTTTGCTTTAGTTTTAACACATTACAGCTCTCAAAAAGTAAAACAGATGTATCGATATATTCAACAGGAACTCATCAATCAATGTACCATTTCTGCAGGTGCCGTTTCGCTGACCGATTATCATATCGCTAACTGCGACATTTTGATCCAATATGCAGAAGTGGCTTTAGATCGTGCCAAGATCAACGGTAAAAAGCAGTTATGTTTCTTCAATCCGGAAAATTATGAACGAAAATTGGCTGAATTAGAACTGATAGAAGACATCATGACCAGCATCAAAAATAACTTTCAGGGCTTTGAATTATATTATCAGCCTCAATATTATTCGGAAACATTCCAGTTATATGGTGCTGAAGCATTATTGCGTTATTTTACCAACAAAGGTCAATCCATTCCTGCCCCACAGTTAATTGACCTTTTAGAACAGAATGATCTGATTTATCAGGTTGGTTTATGGGTTTTCAAAGAAGCATTAAAAACATGCCAAAGACTACGTAAGATATGTCCTCATTTCCATATTTCTGTCAATATGTCATGTAATCAGTTGCTTCATGACTCGATCGAATATGATGTCATTGACATCATCCAAAACAGTGGCGTTCCTGGTGATGCCATTACCATTGAAATTACGGAAAGTATGGAACTGGCTAATTATCCTCACTTAAATAATTTATTTAAAAGCTGGAAAAAATATGGCATTGAAATATCTATTGATGATTTTGGCACTGGTTATTCTAGCTTGAGTCGTTTAAAAGAAATGTCAATCGATGAAATCAAGATTGATCGTAGCTTCATAACAGAAATTCAAAATAATATCTATAATCATCGTTTACTAACAAATATTATTGACTTGGCTAATTCCAGTCAGATTCGTGTCTGTTGTGAAGGCGTGGAAACCTATTTGGAGTTAAAAATCATCGATGATCTGCATCCAACATTATTTCAAGGTTTTCTGTTAGGAAAACCTTGTGATGAAACTCATTTTAAAAACGATCATATATTTATTGATGAAACCTATCAACAAAATATCATGACCCATTTAATCGGTATCAATAATACAAAAATGCCAACAACAAATCACAGCGATGAAGTTGCCCAAACGATCTTAAATGCTGAAAATGACATATTTTATCTTAGTGACCTGGATACTTATGAACTCTATTATCTTAATCCTGCTGGTCAAAAGATGTTCAATGCTAAAAACTATAAAGGCAAGAAATGCTACGAAGTTCTCCATGGTCATGATCGACCATGTTGGTTTTGTACAAATAGACATTTACGTCAAGACAGTTTTTATGTCTGGGAAAACAATAATAAATTCTGTGGCCGCCATTTTCTGCTTAAAGACAAACTTGTTTCCTACCAGGGAAAAAAAGTTCGTCTGGAAGTAGCCTTAGATATTACTGATCAAGAATATATTAGTCAAAGTGCTAAAGAAAGACTATCTTTCGCTAATAAAGTTGTTGGCTATGTGAACACTTTATCTAAATACAGTAACTACAAAGAAGCCATCAACAAAGTCTTAGCTTCGGTCGGTGATTTTTATCAGGCTGATCGTGCCTACCTATTTGAACGTGATCAGACGCATAACGACCACTGGAACAATACTTTTGAATGGTGTGACACAAATATCGAACCACAAATCGATCATCTGCAAAATGTCACTCCCCAAGTTGTCAAACGCTGGCTTTTACAATTTGAACAAGATGAAACGATATTCATTTATAATATTGCGCCATTAAAACAGACCGCTCCTGAAGAATGGCGAACATTACACAAACAGGGCATTCAACGCATCACTGCTGTTCCCATTCGTGAAAACGATCAGACAATTGGCTTTATTGGTGTCGATAACCCGCGTTATTGCATTCATGATGATTCCCAGATTCGCGTCCTGGCAAGTTTTCTGTTAACAAGAATTCGTCAAGACCGCAATGAATATCGCTATCGTCTATTATTAAATGAAAACAATCAAGATCTGCTTCAATCTTTAAAAGTCGGTTTTTGGCTATTGCAGATCAACAAAAAAGATGATCACCATATTTTAATATTTGATCATATTCTTAAATCCATATTAGATATTCCCGACAATCTAGATAAATACCAAAACTATGACTATTGGATATCTAAATTAAACAATCAGGATCATCTTTTCAAAAATGACCTTGAAACCATGAAAGAAACCGGTGAACTGATTCAAATTGAATGTTTATGGAACGGAAAAATAGCTATTCGTCTATCTGGTTTAATGGTCGAAAACAATGAATCTTATACAAAATTCAAAGGATTCTGTCGTATCATTGAATAAAAAAAATCCTCAAAATTTGAGGATTTTTTTATGCCTGAACTGTTTCCTTTGATTCCTTATTTTTTTGTTTATAATGATAAGTTGTCACAAAGGTTTGAACTAAAGGACGAATGTCATCAATTTCTCCATATGCTGCTTCTTTTAGTTTTGACAGCTTATCAAAGAAAGTCGCTTCATCAAATTCAATTGGTTTCCCAATATGAATTAGTTTATTCGGTGTATCCTGTAAACCTTCTTCCTTCATCAATAACTCTTCATACAGCTTTTCTCCTGGTCTTAACCCTATGAATTCCACTTTAATATCCACATCAGGTTCGTATCCCGAAAGCTTGATCAGGTTTCTCGCCATATCGGCAATCTTTACTGGTTCACCCATATCTAAGATAAAGATTTCTCCGCCTTTGGCATAAGCTCCAGCCTGTAACACTAAAGAGACCGCTTCTGGTATCGTCATGAAATAACGGATAATATCAGGATGCGTAACTGTCACTGGACCACCTGCTTTGATTTGTTTTTTAAACAATGGAATAACTGAGCCATTTGATCCTAAAACATTACCAAAACGAACTGCAACATATTCCGTTTTGGATTTGCGGTTATAAGCCTGAATGATCATTTCACATAAACGTTTGGTTGCGCCCATGATATTGGTTGGATTGACTGCTTTATCCGTTGAAATCAAAATAAAGCGTTGTGTTCCATATCGATCAGCCGCTTTAACGACATTTAAAGTTCCAAAAACATTGTTTTTAATGGCTTCATTTGGTGAATCTTCCATTAATGGCACATGTTTATGCGCTGCGGCATGATAAACGATATCGGGATGATATTTTTTAAACAGATCATTGACTTTATCTGTATTTCTCACGGAAGCAATCAATGTTTCCAGATTTAAATCTGGATATTTTTTCTGCAGTTCCATTTGAATATCATAAGCATTATTTTCATAAATATCAACGATGATCAATTGTTTTGGGTTATTGGATGCAATCTGACGACAAAGTTCACTACCAATCGATCCGCCACCACCGGTGACCATCACGACTTTATTGGTCACATAACCCATGATATCATCAAGATTAACTTTAATAGGTTCTCTTCCCAATAAATCCTGAACTTCAACATCTTTAAAATCCGTCATATGGATATCACCGTTGATTAGCTGATAAATACCTGGCAGTCTTTTGATTCTGCATTTGGTTTCTTTACAGATATTTAAAACATCAGCTAAATCTTTTTTATCAACTGAAGGCATCGCCACTAAAATTTCTTCAACATCAAATTTTTCAACAGCTTCCATGATCTTATCACGGCCACCATAAATCGTTGTTCCATGAATGGAACAGTCCCATTTATCTTTATCATCATCAATAAAACATACAACATCTTTATAGACATTGTCCGTATTCATGATTTCTTTATAAACTTTTTCTCCTGCCGAACCTGCGCCAATGATCATAACACGTTCTAATGGTCTTTTTTCCTTAATATGACCATAATGATGATAGGTACGATAGAAACGCATGAAACGATAGATAAATCTTCCTCCTCCAACACCAATGATCAAAATCAAGAAATATATGATATAACAGCTTCTTGGTAACTTAAAGCCAGTTAACTCACAAACCAGCACATTTAAAATACTGGCAACCAACGTTCCGATAATAACATTTTTTAATTCGGTAATTGAAGCAAAACGCCATAAACTATGATAGAGATGGAATATGTAAAATACTATCAAGGTCATGATCATCACCGGAACAATGACCATATTCATATGCCTTAAATATGGACTTTCAATCGATCCATTAAACCTTAACACTAAAGATCCATAGCCCGCAATTAAAATACAAAATGCATCAAATATCAACAATATCATTTTTCTGATATTCATCTTTGTTGTCTTTTTCAACATCTTTTCAACCCTCTCCCTAATAATACACAAATGAATTATGCTGAAATTTTCATCATAATTCAAGCACTTTAACTATTATTTTTACATAAAAAAAGAAAAATATCAAAAACAATGAATAATTGTCCATGTTATTGATATTTTTGTAATATTTTAAAGAACAGTTTTACTATTGTAAAACCTGATCTATAGCTTGCTTGCAGCTATTGACCGCGTTTTCATCAGGAATGGTTGTATAAAGATAACTGTTTGGCATCGAATACAAACCATACATCTTTGTTCCGTTTCCCGTTACATATTGATGTCTAATATTCCAAGACGTCATATTTTCAACCTGATGCTTAGCAATTGACTTAATATCATCAGAAGGCATGTTGGTATTAAATGCCCCTTCGACTGCTGTCAAAACATCATCATAATTGGTAATGGTTTTAAATGATGCCATTTTTTCAATGATGGCCGTTAAAACATCCTGCTGATTCTGGGTACGATGCAAATCTCCTGATTCATAGGAATGTCTTTCCCTGGCAAATCTTAAAGCCTGTTCACCATTCATATGATTCATACCTAAATCATAATGATAGCCACCCAGATTTAATTCCTGATCACTGTAAACATCAATGCCACCAATCGCATCAACCAGTGTAATCAAAGAAGAGAAATTGACTCTGACATAGTAATTGATGGAAATATCAAGGAAATCTTCGATTGTTCCAACTGTTTCATCAATTCCATAGATGCCGCTATGGGTTAATTTATCATAGGCATCAAAAGATCTTAATTTGACATACATGTCACGAGGAATACTGGTCATTAAAATTTCATGAGTATTCATATTAACTGATAAAATCATATTGACATCACTGCGTGATACTGTGCCAATTGGCCCAGCGGTATCGATTCCTGATATGTAAATATTAAATACACCATTGGTAATATTTTTTGCAGATTCTGTGACATTTTTAGCCACATCAATCGTGTAAATCACACGTGTTTCATTGTCGAATTCAGGATGAGTTTCTTCAATGATGCCACGATAAGCTTCATTAATAACAATCGCGTCACATTCTTTATTATATAAACTGTCACTTAGTGACATGTAATCTGGTGAAAATGTCCATGCAATGCCATTGACCTGACTGTCTAGATTCTTTTTGGCTTTGGTACTGAAACTGTTGTTAATGGAAACATTCAAATTCACTTTTTTATTGGCTAATTCTTTAATATCCTTAATCTGACTATCCTGCAAGACAACGACAGAATAAACAACCGTTTCATATTTATCATTACCAATGGTCTCAATAGACTTGTCTGTACGCTTAACATAACTGCAGCCAATAATCAGTAAAACACTAATGATGATACTTATCAGTCTTGATAATATCGATCTGAAACTGATTTTTTTTGATTTAAGCTGAATAATAAAGGCCATCAGCCACAAAACAGCTAAAACCAATCCCGCAACAGCTACCAGACTGCCTGGCAAGATATCTAGTACATAAAGATAATATATGAAAAATGCAGAAACAACAGCCTGTATAAACAATGTGATATATGCTGTCTGAACAAAAGTCAGCAGCATATGTTTCATTTTTTCTTTATTCATGTTTCTTTCCTGCTTTCTTAATATTCATAACTGTAGTAACCATAACGACCACTATGATCAGCTTCTGCTTTGGTTAATACCGTTCCTAAAAGATTGACATGGGCTCTTTTTAGATTTTCCACTGCCATCTTGGCTGCACGTTTGTCAGTATCCTGACTAGAACAGATAAATACCGTTCCATCACACATGGCGCTTAGTGGAATCGCATCAGCAACAGCGCCGATAGGTGGACAATCAATGATAATAAAATCATAAAATCCTTTTAAATAGTCAATGAATTTTTTAAAGTTATCTGATTCAATAAATTCACCAGGATTAGGTACTCGTATTCCCGCTGGTAACACTGATAAGACCCCTTTAAACGATTCGTCTCTGATTTTTTTGATATCAGGCAAGTGAAAACTTGCTGATGTCGAAAAATCAAGAACGTAATTAGAAAGTCCTTCTTTATTCGACAACTTAAAGTATTTATGAATCTGTGGTTTACGCAAATCACAGTCAATCAGTAACACATTTTCATAAATACCAGCATAAGCAATCGCTAAATTGATGGCCGTTGTTGTTTTTCCTTCTCCTGGCTGAGTGGAAGTCAGATTAATGACTTTAATTTTTGTCGACACATTAGAAAATCCAATATTGGTACGAATATGTCGATAAACTTCTTTTACATCAAACTGAATATTTTTATTATTATTTCTCAATGCATAATCTAACGTTCTTTTATCTACATTTTTATTTTTTTTAAACACCATAGTTATCTCCTTTTTAATATATTCAATAACCTGCTTTTCTTCTTCACCATTTCAACATCTTCCCCTTGGATGACATGTAATGGATTACTATAACATAACTGTGTTGCCATACGATCTCCATATTTATGGACAATCAGATCATGAACTTTACGAAAAGAAATGTCTCTGCCTTTCACGCGATGACAGTCACTGGCAACAATATGAGCCAGACCATGATCAATCAGCTGAAAAGCGTTTTTTTGAATCGTCTTGCCATGCAATCCTAATAAACTTGACTTATTGATCTGAAAAACATAGCCTTCCTGATATAAAGCCTTCAATCTTTCCAAATCAAGTTTTTTAGGAAAATATCGTTCGACATGAGCAATGATAACACGATAATTGCGAATCGCTAATTCATAAAGATAATCTTCCACGACATCCTGACTTTCTAACTGTTTGCGCACATCAAATTCCACCAGCAGATAATTGGTATTTTCAACAGGATTGACTAGCTGCTGATCAACCATATCCAAAAAACTGTGATTCATAAATAATTCACAGCCTTTTAAAATCTGAACATTATATTGCTTAGCCAGTTCTTTAAGCTCATCTATACGATCATTGATTCTTAAAACATCTTCTTGCTTATGGGTGCCAGGAACAAAATGTGGTGTCGCGACAATCGTTTTGATTCCTTCTCTTCGCGCCTGATTTAAAACGGCAATGGCTTCTTCTTTATCTTTAATCCCATCATCGACATGCCATGCCAGATGATTGTGCAAATCTATAAATTCCATCGTCTTACCCTTCAATATCAGGAACGACACCTAACACCGGGATGCCCAAATAATTTTCTGCCTCTTCTTTATTTTTCAGACGTTTATCTAAAATAAATTTTATAAAGATATAGCCAACAGCCACCAGTGCTCCAGCAACACCACCTAAAATCATATTCTTTGTTTTACTAGGAGACACTGGCACCTTGTTTACTTTAGGCGCATCTAATATTTCCATATTGGTAATCGATAAACTTGTTTTCATCTTATCAAAGAAATTATTCACCGTTTTTTCAACAATATCTTTGCTTAACTGCGGATCATTCGTTGTACAGCTAACAATAATGATCTGTGTGTCCGTTTCATTTGTCACTGATAATCCATTTTTGATTACTTTTGATTCAATATTTAATTCATCAGCCACTGAATCACGAATCGTATCACTTTGCATAACTGACATATAATTGTTGACCATCAGATTATTAGAATTGACGGAACTGTAGTCAACTTTCCCAGTAACGTCAACTTCTGGCTTTAAATAAATACGACTTGTACTTTGATATTTCTTCTCCATCAAAAATACTGTCACAGCGGTCATAACCAGGACCCCCAGTAAAGCACAGAGAATGATCTTTTTTATATTTTTTAATAATACCTGTAATAATTGCATTAAATCAATTTCAACTTCTTCATTAACTTCTCTTGTTTCCACAATATTCCTCCTTTTATATTTTCTGTCTGACATCTATCATATCTTTAAAATAATGATGTCATTGATCTTAAAACATTAAACATTCGAGATTTTATCTTCAGAAAATTTTGTACGCGTTAATACAGTATCAAGCAATACTTTTATCAACAACATCTATACTTTACCTATAAAACAAAATAAAGTCAATTTATACTCACAAAATGTAAAAAAACACCTCATAATTAACAATTAAAAACAAGTTATTGTCGAATACCTTTAATTTTGATAAGATAAAGCTAATGAGGTGAAATCAATGAAAAAAAATATACTATTTCTTTTAAGCTGTATGTTATGTATTACCTTAACATGCTCTATATTAGTTTATGATCGTATTTATACATCTTCAAACCGTAAACAAAGTGAAAACACAACAAAAACCGAAAAAAAAGCAGATACGACAGAAAACAAACCCGTCATATACTGTATCGGAGATAATCAGACTGTAGGAACAAACACAACACCCTATAATCAGTATTTAAGCCAGCTAACAGGGATGTCCACTGAAACTTACGCCAGCAATAACATAACAACCCAACAGCTGGCCCAGGAATTAGGCGTTTATCAAGTCACTGTGAAAAATGAAGTGACGATTCCAGAAACGCAAACCCCAGTCAATATTGAATTGATATGTGATAATCATGATGTCACACTTTTACAAAACGGCGATATTATCAATCCTGTCAAGCTCAATGATATTGAAGGGACTTTGACATATTTACCAGGTGAAAAAACATATACCTTTACAAGAAACAGTGCTGGTAACAAACAGACTGTTTCACCTGGCAGCCAACTGCAAACAAAATTTTCACAGCGTCAGCAACACGAAGATGACATCTATATTATTTTTACTGGCTACAACGACAAGCTCAATGTCGAAAATGAAATTCAAAATACTCTAGCGATTCAAAAAGACATCATTTCTTCATTGCCTAATGACCGCTATATCGTGATTGGCTTAACTTTTGAAACAATGTTTCCTAAAGTCAAAGCTTTAAATGATGTTTTTCAATTAAGATATGATCATCATTTTATCAACTGCCGCTATCGTATCCTGACTGAAGATATGTCAGCCTACAATATTCAGTGGACTGACCAAGACAAAAAAGACATTCAGCAATACAAAATTCCATCATCATTAAAACATGGGGAAAACAACGGCAATAATACTTTTAATGAACTATTGGCCAAATTCATTAAAGAAAAAATGCAGCAGCTACAATATATAAAATAATCATCTTTAAATTAACAAGCAGGGATTTTAACAAAATATCCCTGCTTTTTAATATATAAAAACCTGCCAATACTCGCTTTTGCTTGTTATTGACAGGTCCAATTATTTACTGATTTTCATCACTATGAAAAATAATCACTTTATTTTTGAGGATCGCCTGAGGGTGATCATATAACAGATCTTTGGCATATCTGAGTCCATAATGATATTCCAGATATGTCTGAATCTCATCCATTGCCCCATCCCGCCAGAAACTGCTATGTCCATCACTGGCAACAAGACTCACCAAATGATAATCCAACAGCAATTTTGCGGTATGCATGGCACTTTTACCAAAAAAACCAAAAACACTGTCTTTATTGATTTGTGACAGACAGCCCGCTTTCAAAAAGCGATAAATCAGCCAAGGTTCTTTTTGAAAACATGTATATCGTTCAGGATGAGCAATAATTGGGATCATATGATGATCTAATAATTGCATCAAAAGCTTTTCAATATAATCGATCTCTTCATTAAAGGCAAATTCAACCAAATAATACCTGGTTGAATTTAAACCAATCAGCTGGCCATTTTCTATTTTTTCTACAAGATCATCACTGGCAAATATTTCCATTCCCAAATAAATCTGTAAAGGAATATCATGTGTTTTTAATGTTTCTTTGAAATCATGAAAAACTTTTAATAATGTCTTGTCATAATAGTTTTCATAGCGCTGAAACTGATTACTATGAGGCGTAACAATCATTTGATCAACGCCACTTTGATATGACTGTCTGGCCATCTTTAACGCTTCATCGAAACTGTTAGCACCATCATCTATACCCGGCAAAATATGAATATGACAATCAATCATTGATTCTACCCTTTATTTTTATAGCCATAATTGTATTTTCCATAGCCATAGCCATAACCGTAGCCATATTTTCCATAGCCATAATCAGGAGTCATCTTCTCATAGTTATTAAAGACATAACCCATAACACAATGATCATCTCTTAATAAAGATAAACCTTCTTGGATCTTTTGGGCAGTCAAAGTATCATATTGAACAATATATACTAAAGCATCTGCATACTTTTGCAACATCAATGCATCCTGAAAGATTCCACAAGGTGGGGTATCAATAATGATATAATCAAAACTGTTTTTCAGCTGATTGAGATACTGCCCTAATCTTTGATCACTTAAAACACTGACAGGATTGCTTTCAGCATCATGATTGCCAATAAAATAAAGATTATCATGCGTCATTTTACT
>CASETM010000060.1 GCA_949290865.1 uncultured Bacillota bacterium | reverse complement strand
TCAGCATCGACAGGAGAAATGGCGAAACGTTATGGATTTATCTTTGTTGAAAGATATGATGATGGAACTGGTGATTTTTCAAGAAGAAGAAAAGAATCATTCTACTGGTATAAAAAAGTTATTGAAACAAATGGAGAAGATCTGGGATAAGGATTTGACAGTTATTAAGGGAGTCTTAGAACTCCCTTTTTGTATGATGTTTCTGTCATATTTTTATTTGATCAGCATATATAATCTATAAGGCATTGGATAATCTGAAAAGGATCATTTTTGATAAACGGGATATAACGCCTGATATGTTTTCAATAAACCTTCTTTTAATGATGTGTACTGCAAACCATAATTTTCAATTTTATGTCCGCTGTAAAATTCCTGTTCTTCTTTGAAAAGCGGATAGGGCAGCGGATATTGCAGATTGATAGCTTCCTGAACGGTATGGTGTTCAATGGCAACAGGCTGTATTGTCTTAAGAATCTGATTGATAAGATGATAGTCAACATATTCTTCATTGATAATATTAAATGACTGATTGTACAGCTTTTTTTCGATGACTAATAAAATAGCCCGCGCAACATCCTTGACATAAACCATCTGAAACTGTGCATCAGCATCAATCAATTCAAAGAGAGGTTGATTTTCGATGATTCTTTTAATTAGAAGTGATTCTCTTGGTGCATAATTAAAAGGTCCATAGATATTTCCTGGTCTAATGGAACTGCAGGCAATCTGATACTGCTGACATGCTGAGATAAATTCATCTTCCAGTAATCTTTTCTGATAGATATATTCACCTGCATCACCAGGAAAATGACGATTTTCAAGGGGATGATCCTCATCCTGAATCAGACCGGTCTGTCTTAAATAGACGTCAACCGTACTGACATAAATATAATGTCTGATATGTTGGTGCAGGGCGTCGATAACTGTTTTTATATCATTTTGCTGATAAGCGCAAAAATCAACAACAGCATCAAATTTTTCATTGCTTAGCTGTTGCCATTTTTCTTTATCATGACGATCAAAATGATACTCTTTCACAGGAAATTCAGAGAGTGAATAATGACCACGATTGACTAGGATAAGATCATGATGTTTGCAGGCGGTCATAGTAAAAACCCGACCGAGAAAATAACTGCCGCCAATAATAAGTATTTTCATTGTTATGCTCCTTAGGTTGATTTACTTTTATTATATAAAAGTTTTACCTTTTGCCAAACGATATGATAAAAAACAATGGTATTATCACATATTTTTCGGTAATTGACCGATATTTTCTAATAAATTTATATGTCATGATGATAATGAAAGGAAAGAGAGGAAATAACAATGAGTGTTTTAAGGCAAATGAAAAGAAATTATCGGATTTTTCTGATCATGGTTGTGATATCATGTCTGTTGTTAGGGGTTTATTTGTATCGAGAATCAACATCGCTGGAAAGCAATACTCATATCGCTGACAGTGAGATTGGTGATGATGTGAAAATGATTGATAATGAGCTGAATCACGAAATATTTGATATCGAATATCAGAATGTTGTTGAAGAAAAAATACAAGATGAAACTGAAAAAGCCAGCTTGTCTGAACCATTTTTGATTTATAATCCTTTTGGAACGAATAATAATGCTGTTAATATCTACTTTCATCAGACAATTGACAGTTTGAGTTATACAATTGAGGTAGATGGCTATGATGATTATGCTCAAGAATTAAATGTTGATGATCAGAATGGATACCAGATTATTGGTCTTATTGCAGGAGAAACTAATTATCTGACTGTTAACGTGAATGGTCAACAGTTAAGTTATGTTTTAGATATGCCAGCATCTCCTAGTGATGTTTCTAATCAGCTGGAAGTAACTGATGGGACCAGTCAGGAAGAGTTAAGTGATGGACTTTTTACAGTGCTGGGCAAAGATACTCGATCAAATATTTTTCTTTATGATAATTCTGGGGTACTGAGAAGTGAACTGATTGTTGATGACAGTGAGTATCGTAGCGATCGTGTCTTAACAATTGATGATCATTTGGTTTATACTTACGACAAAACCGGATTTGTTTTTGTGAATCGACAAGGAAAAATTGATAAAATACTGCAATTGGAAGGATATTATATGCATCATGATTTTATTTATGATGAAGATAACAATAATTTACTGATTCTGGCAAATCAGAACGATGCAGATACTATTGAAGATATGATTGTTTCGCTAAATCTGGATACAGAAAAAACAACACTGCTGGTTGATATGAGAGAACTGTTGCCAGAAATGTATGAAACAGCGACAGATGAAGATGGTGTTAATACTTATGGTGGAGACGAGTTAGATTGGCTTCATCTTAACAGTCTGTCTTTGATGGATGATGATTGTTTACTTGTCAGTTCAAGGGAACTGTCAACTGTTATTAAATTAAATAATATTTACGATAAAGCCAGCATTGATTATATGATTGCAGATGAAAGTATCTATAAAGATTTTGAATACCAGGAACTGCTGTTAGACAAGGTGGGAGATATCATTTCGCAGGCTGGTCAGCATTCTGTTATTTATAGCCAAGGTGAAAATTTAGAAGAAGGTTGTTATTATGTTTCTATTTTTAATAACAATTATGGAAGAATGTCTACACGCAGCGATTATGACTGGTCAAATATTGAAGGAGTTGGAACATATCAGGAAGGAACGAATTCTTACATGTATAAGTATCTGGTCAATGAAAATGAAAGGACTTATACGCTTGTTGAAACTGTTGCATTGCCATATTCAGCCATTGTCAGTTCGATTGAATACTACGATAATCATCTTCAGACCAGTTCAGGCAGGGACTGCAGTTTTGGGGAATATGATCAGCAACGGCAATTGATCAGACAATTCAATTATGAAGCAGAAGATTATGCCTATCGTGTCTTTAAATATTCGTATGATATTTGGTTTCAATAAAAAAATCTTACTTATAAAGTAAGATTTTTTATGTTATTTATGTTCTCCAGGACCAGCTTTGACAACTTTTGAAGAAAGATCATATTTTTTGAAATTATCCTGGAACATTTTTACGAGTTTTCTGGCAGTCTTGTCATATTCTCTTTTGTTTGACCAGGTATTTTTTGGATTCAGCATTTCTGCTGGAACGCCTGGACAGCTTCTAGGAATCTTCAAATTAAAGAAAGGATCCTTGTTATATTCAACAAAATCCAGATCACCATTTAATGCAGCGTTGATCATGGCACGGGTATATTTTAATGGAATACGATGACCTTTTCCGTATTGACCACCGGTCCATCCTGTATTAATCAAGAAGACGTTGGCACCTGCTTTTTCAACACGACGACCAAACTGCTGAGCATATAAAGATGTATCTAATGGTAAAAATGGTTCTCCAAAGCATGTGGAGAAAGTTGCTTCTGGTTCGGTTACGCCATTTTCAGTACCGGCCAGTTTGCTTGTATAACCAGATACAAAATGATAGATTGCTGAATATTTATCCAGTTTTGAAATTGGTGGTAAAACACCAAAGGCATCAGCTGCCAGGAAAAAAATTGTTCTTGGGATTGGACCGACTCCAGATAAAACAGTATTAGGTATAAAGTCAACTGGATATCCGACACGCGTATTTTCAGTCAGTGAATCATCTTCGAAATTGATGATACGGGTATCTTCAAACAGTTTGACATTTTCAGCAACAGCTCCAAATTTAATTGCGTTCCATATTTCTGGTTCGTGTTCTTTTGAAAGATTGATACATTTTGCATAGCATCCACCTTCAAAGTTGAAGATGCTGTTTCTTGACCAGCCATGTTCATCATCACCAATCAGACGACGGTTTGGATCCGCTGATAATGTGGTTTTACCAGTTCCTGATAGTCCAAAGAATAATGCGGTATCGCCATCAATTCCCATATTGGCAGAACAGTGCATCGTAAAGATTTTTTTCTGTGGCAAAATATAATTCATGACTGAGAAAACTGATTTTTTGATTTCTCCTGAATAACCAGTTCCAGCAATCAGAACAATTTGTCTTTCGTAATCAATCATGACAGCACATTCGCTATTAATTCCCAATTTTTTATAATCTAATTCGCAGCCAGGGGCAACGATGATTAGATAATCTTCTTTAAAATTTTCCAGTTGTCCTTTTTTTGGTCTGATCAGCAGATTTCTGATAAACAGATTCTGACTGGCTTTTTCGTTAATGACCCTAAATCCATACTGATATTTACGGTTTGCTCCAGCAAAACCATCAAAAATATATAAATCTTTATCATTTAAATAATTGATCATTGTATCATAAACCTGATCAAAAATTTCTTTAGAAACAGGGCGATTGACTTTTCCCCAAGATATCAAATCATGAACAGCAGGCGTATCTACGATATATTTATCGTTTGGAGAACGTCCTGTTCTTTTTCCTGTTTCAATACATAAAGCGCCAGCACGACTTAATCTTCCTTCTCCGTTTAACAGTGCTTTCTCTACTAAAGCTCCTGGTGGATTGTTTCTGAAGATATGTCCGGTTGGCTTAAATCCATATTTCTCGATTCCATAAGTTTCCATATAATATCTCCTAAATTTACTGTATATTTTTTATGATACCCCTTACATTCGTATTTGTCTAGTCGTAATAAAGATAAAAAGTATTCATTTTTTATAAAAAATGAATTTTTTTTTGAAATATATCCTGTTGATTTGAATAACAGGAACGGTTTATGTTAAAATCAACTTTGAAAAAACATAAAAAAATAAATATGGTCGCTTAGGGGAACGACCATATTTATATAGGGAATCGAGTTTTAAATTTAATATACATCGGGATAATTATATGATAATTATTTTTTTAATCTAAAGAAAAATCTTGTAACACTTTCACAGAAATCATAACGTTCTGCTTTCATCCATGCAGGACTAAATTTTTCTGTATTTGTTTTGTGAGTTACGTAGCAAGCATATGAACAATTCATTTTTCTTATACCTCCTTGATTTTTTCTTTTGATTACACTTATATTATATTTATTTTATGGCTTTTTAATAGAGACAAGTATTATAAAAAAACAAATTTAATTTGTGCATAATGCACAATATAAATAACTTATAAAAAGAGGAGAATCATATGGGATTTACAATAGGTGATGCACTGTTAGAAACGCAGAATATTTATAAATTAAAATTGATTGCTGGTGAAACAGGATGCGCCAATGCCATATCTTGGGTACAGATGGTGGAAGATCAGACGATTTTACAGCAGCTGTGGGGTAAAGAGCTTGTTGTCACAACTGGGCTGGGATTCCAGAAACCAGGAAGTCTTTTTCATCTTGTACAGTTACTGATAAAGTATCATAGTGTTGGACTAATTATCAATATGGGCAATAAAAAAGGAGAAGGGTATATTTTTGAGATTCCTCAGGAGGTTATTGATTACTGTAATGAACAGGATTTTCCATTACTGATCTTTCCTTGGGAAATTCATTTGGCAGAACTGATCAAGGATTTCAGTTATCGCTGTATCAGTTCAGAAAGAGAAGACAGACGGATAAATAAGGTTATTATTGATACCTTAATTAATTTTAGAAAAATTGAAGAATCAAGAGAACAGCTGACATCATATTTTGATGTTGATCATTATTTTCAGGTCGTTGTTATCAATATTGAAAGCAAAGAAGAATTAGGTATGATTGAAAGACGGCGTATTCAGTTTCAGCTGGAACTGTGTTTAGAAAAGATTGAAGGTAATTACAGCTTTTTCTGGTTTGATGGTAATTTTATTCTGATTGTCAATGGATTAGAGGAAGAAACGTTAAAGAAACTGATCAAAGAAACTTTAAAACGTGCAAAAAAAAGAATTGCCTATCGTATACATATTGGTTTAGGATCAAAAATGCTGGATTTCAGAAATATTATTCTTAGCTATAAACGTGGGCTGGCTGCCAGCAAAATGGCAAGAACTTTTAATCAGGCATCCTTAACTTTTGAGGAGATGGGTGTTTATCAGCTGCTGTTTATGATTGAAGATCAGGATATTCTTTATCAGATGCACCATCATTTACTGGGACCAATCATTGAGTATGACAAAAAACATCATACTGAGCTGGAAGATACGCTTTATAATTATCTGATGTTTGACAGTAATCAAAAAGCAATGGCGGAGGCGCTGTTTATGCATCGTAATACGATCAATTACCGTTTAAACAAAATCAAGGAAATTACTCAATGTGAGTTTGCATCTTTTGAAGAAAAGATGCCTTATATGATTGCTTTTTATATAAAAGATCTTATTAAAGAATAAAGATATACAAAACTTTTCTGTATATCTTTTTTTGGTAATATTAAAAATGAAAAATTGTCGATTTTATGCTGAATGATAAAACGCAATGTTTTTATATGCTGGCAGAAAAAATTTTTTTATTCAGTAGCTTCTGCTATTACTTCGGATAATAACATTTGTAATTCATAAATATTCTTTTCTCCATTTGCGTCTGTTGTGACAAGTTCAAAATACAGATTGTTTTTCAGATCAGTTATTATTTCATTGTCGTCGGCTGTATCAAGAGTGCCTCCTTGACCAGAAGTTTTTCCCAAATCAGTATTTATTGAAAGTGGGGAATTGTTTTGGCTAATGACAGTATTGGATATAATGATTTGATCATCATTGTCAGATTTTATATAAAATTTTGTTGAAAAAGTCGTGATGTTGGATGGGAAATCTTCGCTTACTGCTAAATCACCACCGTAAAAAGTATTGTCGCCATCATTGAAAACAATGACGCCGTTTGTGACTGATAACTGTTCATTTTCTCCGTGGAATGAATAGACTTTCAAAGATTGTTTTGATTCTGTTTTGCTGCAGCCAGTTAAGCTCAGTGCCGTGATAAAAATCAATGCTGGTATTTTTTTCATATACATCACCTTTACTTTCAAAAGTATTTAAAAATTTGTCGATAACTGTCTGTTTTGGTTTTGAAGCTTCATTCATGACATGAAGTTAAACTGTTTTTGTTATATGCTTTTTCTTATGGAATACTGATTTTTAGTGATATCATGAGGCTGTTTCCAATATCATTTATAACATGTTTTATCATCATCGATTTTATCATAATAATTTGTCTGAATCTATGTTTGAATGAAGAAATCGTATAAGTGGTTTTGCTGCATTTTCAGGATAGAAATGAAGCTGATCAGTAGTTGGTGAAGGATGTCACTTAGAAAAGGAATATTTTATTTTTTTAAAAGTAAAAAAATATCATTAGGTCATATAATCATAAAAAGAAAAGAGGGAAATTATGAAAAATCTTTGTCTGTTTATGATTGGCGGTTCATTGGCCAGTTTCATTGATGTGGTTTCTTATCGTATGGTAAAAAAAGAAAATTTTATCAAAGGGCGCAGCTATTGTGAAAGCTGTCATCATCAGCTTTTCTGGTTTGATCTGCTGCCAGTATTCAGTTACTTTCTATTGTTGGGAAGATGTCGCTACTGTCATCAGCGAATTGCTGTAAGCCATCCACTTGTCGAAGTCATTGGCGGAGGAATCATGATCAAAACCGTATTCTGTTTTGGCTGGTCGTTTAAGATGATTGTTACAGCTGGGGTCTGTTTTGTATTGCTGCTGATTGCTTTGAATGACTGGAAAACGATGGAAATAGATGTGATTTTGATTGTAGCTGTTTTGGCGGGAGCACTTCTTCTTAGAAAAAATGATTTGAACTGGCATGTATTTGTGGGTGATATGGGCAGTGTTTCCGTTTTTATGATCTTAATGAATATATTTATCGCGTCAAGTTTTGGAATGGGTGATATTGAACTGATGGCAGTATCAGGAATACTTTTAGGGTGGCAGCTCAATATTCTGGCAATGATGATAGCAATCATGACAGCTGGAATTTATGGGGGATATCTGCTGATCATAAAAAAGGTCAGTCGTGATAGACGAATTCCTTTTGCACCTTTTCTGGTTCTGGGAATTTTAATGATGCTGTTTTATGGGGAAAAAGTTCTTTTATGTTATTTGTTGCCAAGATGACTGGAAATAGAAAATCATAATGGAAAATGTCAATCTTTTTCTTTTGAAAAGTGTCAAATGAATTGAAAGAAGTGTATGAAAATGATAATATAATTAATGTATAAACGGAGGAATATATAATGAAAAAAAGACCTATTGTATTGTGTATTATGGATGGTTATGGTATTTCAGAACGCATTGATGGAAATGCGGTAAAACTTGCTAATACACCTAATTTAGATGATTTAATGGCAATGTATCCAACAACAACGATCGCTGCCAGCGGTATGCCAGTTGGACTTCCTGATGGACAAATGGGAAACAGTGAAGTTGGTCATTTGAATATTGGAGCAGGAAGAACAGTCTATCAGTCATTAACTTTGATCAATAAAGCTTTAAACGATAAAACATTCTTTGAAAATGAAAAATTATTAAAAGCAATTCAGCATGCAAAAGATAATAATTCTAAATTACATATCTGGGGATTATTATCAAATGGTGGAGTGCATTCTTCTAATGAACATATTTATGGATTACTGGAAATGGCTAAACAGAACGGTTTAGAAAAAGTTTATGTTCATGCTTTCCTGGATGGTAGAGATGTTGCTCCTGACAGTGGTGTTGATTTCGTTCAGGAATTAGTTGATAAAATGAAAGAAATCGGTGTTGGTGAAGTTGCTTCTGTATCAGGTAGATATTATGCAATGGACAGAGATAAGAGATTCGATCGTGTTCAGTTAGCTTATGACGCAATCGTTTGTCAAAAAGGTGAATCTTTTGAATGTCCTGTTCAGTATGTTAAAGATTCTTATGCAAAAGACGTTTTAGATGAATTCGTTATCCCTGGATATAATAAAAATACAGAAGGAACAATTGATGATAATGATGCAATCATTTTTGCTAATTTCCGTCCAGACAGAGCTATTCAGCTGTCGACAGTTATTACAAATCCAACATTCTATGAAGCATATACACCTGAAAAACAGATCAAAAATCTGGAATTTGTATGTATGATGAAATATGCAGACAGTGTTAAAGGAGAAGTTGCCTTTGTATCCCCTGCACTGACAAATACATTAGGAGATTATTTGTCAGCACAAGGTTTAAAACAGCTGCGTATTGCGGAAACTGAAAAATATGCTCATGTGACTTTCTTCTTTGATGGTGGTGTTGATAAGGAAATCGAAGGGGCAACACGTGTGCTGATCAATTCACCAAAAGTAGCAACTTATGATTTACAGCCAGAAATGTCAGCATATGAAGTTAAAGATAAACTGATTGCTGAATTGGATAAAGATATTCATGATGTTGTCATTGTTAATTTTGCAAACTGTGACATGGTAGGACATACTGGTGTCATCCCTGCAGCAATCAAAGCTGTCAGTGTTGTTGATGATTGCATTGGTGAAGTTTATGAAAAAGTTCTTGAATTAGGTGGAACAATGCTGATTACTGCAGATCATGGAAATGCTGAAGAAGAATTAGATGAAGAAGGTAATCCATTTACTGCTCATACAACAAATGTTGTACCATTGATCGTTACAAATTCGCACCTTGAATTAAAAGAAGGTGGAAAACTGGGAGATCTGGCACCAACGATTTTACAATTGTTAGGACTACCAATTCCTGAAGAAATGGACGGACAGTCATTATTAAAATAATGAAAAAATTCATATTCATTTTATGTTTTATATGTATGATAAGTGGGTGTAGCCAAGCTACATCCACTCATGTTATAGAAAAGGATTTTTCGAAAGAAGCGATCATAGAAAAGAATTATGATGAGATTCAGCAGATGATCAAAGATAAAGAGAGCTTTATTCTTTATATTGGTCGCCCAGACTGTCAAGACTGCGAGGAATTTGAACCTTATCTGGATGATTATCTGCAGCAGCATCCTGGTGTCTATCTCTATTATTTTAATACCAAACAGTATCGTGATCAATCTAAAGAGGATGATGCCAGCCAGGCAGATAAAGACTTTTATGAAAAGCTTTATGAAGAATTTGAATTTTCGTGGACGCCAACGCTCAAATTTGTTTATGAAGGAAAATTTGAAGACACATATACTTATCTGGACAGTGAATATTATCAGATAAGTGACAGTGACGAAAAGAAAAAAAAGAAGCAGGAATACATTGAGCAGTTAACGAAATGGCTGGATGAAAAATTTGTAGAGGAGAATGGAAATGAAGAAATGTCCAAATTGTCATCGCAATATTCCAAGTGATGCTAACATTTGTCCATATTGTGGACAACCACAACCAGGATATGTTCCCCCTGGATTTAAAAAGAATAATCGAAAAAAAACTATGTACCTGTATTTAATCATGGCAATTCTGTTTGTGAATATTCCTTTTGTTTTATCTTATATGTTTGCCTACAACAGTATGAATGATGATTTTTCTTCAGAAAAGATTACTTTGGCAGCCTACCAGGAAAGTTCAAAGGAAACGGTTCAGTATCAGTATGACTCGTTGCAGGATTTTGCTGATAAGGTGACGAACAGTGATACTTATGTTGAAAAAATAGAAGATATGGAAAATCAGTTGAATGATATGATCGATAATGATCAGTTTGAAAAAGATTATCTGTTTCAGATCACACAGAACAACAATGTTTATGCATTGATCAATTATGAAATTACTGCCAAAACAGGAACAGTTTATCAGATTGAATACAGCTATAATCTTTCTGGGGAAAGTCAATGTGATATCAGTATAAATCAGAACGATGTGAAAAGTATTGATGAAATTGATCAGATCTTGACAGATCATCAAAATGAGTATAATGACATCATTAAAATATTTAATGGTAAAGATAATACAAAATTACTGGGTGATACGAAAACAGAATTTGACAAGATCAAAGAAGAACTGGGTCAGGAGAAAATCTCTCATTATGGAAAAGGCGTTTCACAAAGCAGTTCAACACATCACTGTGCTATGAGAGTCTTTGGTCAGGAAGGTAGTTATCGTTTGAAACTGAGTTTTCAGACACAGCTGAAAAAGAAAAATTTTATGTAAATCTAAAGCTATAACAATGGTTATGGCTTTTTATATTGAATTTCTCTTTTTTTTTTTGGAATCTCATATATAATAATACTAATCAATATAAAAGCAGGGGATTTTATGAGAAAAATAGCAGTTTTAACATCTGGAGGAGATGCTCCAGGAATGAATGCCGCCATCCGTGGTATTGTTCGTGTAGGAATCAAACGTGGATTTGAGGTTTATGGTGTTTATGAAGGCTATCAGGGATTGGTAGCTAATCAAATTGAAAAATTGGGATACAGTGATGTTTCAGAAGTTTTGGCAAAAGGTGGGACATTACTGCAGTCATCACGACTATTAGAATTTAAAGAAGATGCTGTTCAAGAAAAAGCAATTCAGAATTTAAAAAAGAGGGGTATTGAAGGTTTAATCGTCATTGGTGGTGATGGCAGCTATCGTGGTGCTTTGGCATTAAGTCGAAAAGGTATCAACTGTATTGCTATACCTGGGACAATTGATAATGATATTCATGGTACAGATGAAACTATTGGATTTCATACGGCTTTAAACAATATTATTGATGCTGTCAATAAGCTTCGTGATACATCAAGTTCTCATCATCGCTGTTTTGTTGTGGAAGTGATGGGAAATCACGCAGACAATCTGGCAATTTATGCAGCGATTGCCTGTGGCAGTGAAGTCGTTATTACCGATAAAACAGGATATGATGAAAATCAGATTATTGAACTTCTAAAAGTCAATGAAAAAGAATACCATAAACGACATGCTATCGTGATCGTTAGTGAAAGAATTTTAGATGTTGAAAGACTGGCACAGCGAATCAGTGAAGAAACAGGTTTTTCAGGACGTTCTATTGTTCTGGGACATATTCAAAGAGGTGGAACACCAACTCCTGAAGACCGTATCCTTGCTTCCAGAATGGCAGAAGCAGCAGTTCATCTGCTGCTGGAAAGAAAGACAGGATTATGTGTTTGTTTAAAAGACAGTAAGATTGTTGCTAAAAGTATTGATGATGCTTTAAACGAGGAAAACGAAAATCATGAAGAACTTTATAAATTATTTTACGATTTGGTTTAGGGAAGGAAAAAATGAAAAAAATATTATTTAGTGATATAGACGGTACAATTATAGATGAAAATCAACCAATTTCTAAAAAAGATCAGGAAGCTATTGTCAGATTAAGAAAAACAGGGCACCTTTTTGCTTTCTGTACAGGACGAAACTATCAAGAAACAAAAGGGATTGCCCATCTTTTTGAATATGATTATATGGTATTGAATAATGGAGCGATGATTGTTGACAGAAATGGTCAGGTCATTTTAAGAAAACAGATTAACAATTCTCAGGCAAAAGAAATTTTAGGATACTGTCTGAATAAATATCCATATTTGTATTATTCGTTTTATGACGGACATAAGACATATACATATTCTGAAAAAGATGGCGTTCAGGTTTTAACGAATAGTGGTTACAAAAAAACGGACGATGATTTTTATGAACTGATTGAAAAAATGACAGATGATTTTGACATTTTTTGTGCTTATCATCCTGATGGCCAGTTAGATGAAATCTTAGCAATTCAAAAATATATTGATGATCATTATGAAGGGATCCATGGTACTTTAAATACAAAGTTTCTGGATGTAACAGTGGATCATTGTACGAAAGGAACTGGATTGCTGGCATTAACCAAGTATCTTGGCGAAGATATTGAAACGTATTGTGTGGGAGATTCCTATAATGATATCAGTATGTTTCAGACAGCTATGCATCCTTATACATTTCATCGTGTTGAACAACGCGTAAAAAAACATACTGAAAAACAGGTTGGTTACGTATACGAAATTATTGAAGATATGTTAGGGGAAAAAATATGAGCTGGAAAGATAAATTAAGACAAGTGGAACCCTATGTTGCTGGGGAACAGCCAAAATTAGAAAATATGATAAAACTAAATACAAATGAAAATCCTTATGGGCCGAGCGAACACGTTAAGACGGTTTTAAATAGTATCGATACAGATCATATAAGACTTTATCCTAACAGTGATGCGGATGAACTGCGCCATGCTTTGGCAGTTTATCATGGCTTGGATGATGATCAGGTTTTTTTGGGAAATGGATCAGATGAGGTGCTTGCACTCTCTTTTCTGACTTTTTTTAATGGTGATGATCCTGTCCTGTTTCCCAATATTTCTTATTCTTTTTATCCGGTTTATTGTGATTTGTTTAAAATGAGTTATAGACAGGTATTGTTAAATGAGGACTTTACAATCAATATCAATGATTTTCATCAGTCTAATTCAGGAATTATTTTTCCAAATCCTAATGCACCGACAGGATTGCTGCTGTCATTGGATGCAATCGAACAGATTTTGAAGAATAATCAGGACAGTATGGTGATCGTTGATGAAGCCTATATTGATTTTGGGGGACAGACATGTGTTTCACTTATCAGAAAATTCGAAAATCTGATTGTTATTCAAACATTTTCGAAATCCCGTTCTTTTGCGGGAGCGAGACTGGGAGTCGCTTTAGGAAATAAAGAAGCGATTGCTCATCTGTATGATGTTAAAAATTCTTTTAATTCATATCCGATTGACTATATTACTCAGCAAATTGCCTTGGCTTCGGTACTGGATAGTCAGGATATGAAAGAAAAATGCCAAAGGATCATTCGTACACGTGAACGTGTTAAGGTTCAGCTCAAAGATCTAGGCTTTATTGTTCCTGACAGCTATGCCAATTTCGTTTTTGTCAGTCATCCACAAATTGATGGTCAGCAGCTTTTCCTGGCTTTACGAAAAGCTGGAATCATTGTTCGTCACTGGCAGCAGCCGTTGATCGATCAGTATTTAAGGATCACGATTGGAACAGATGAACAAATGGATCGACTGATCGCATTTATCAGTCAATATCTTAAAGAACAAGGGGCTGTAACGAAATAAAACATTAATACAGGCCTAAAAAAAAGACAATGCTGTCAGTATTATACTGATAGGCATTGTCTTTTTTGATATAATTAGATCATGATAACCACAAAACAATCTAATTATGAAAATAATTATAACGCATTTCAGTTATCTTTGCCACTGGATTTGGGAATAAAAATTGATCCTGATGATGAGGCTGTTTCTTTCCTGAAGGCACTGGAAGGAGTGAATCTAAACAGATATCTAAAAAG
>CASETM010000059.1 GCA_949290865.1 uncultured Bacillota bacterium | reverse complement strand
TTGGATTGTCTTAAAAAGACACATAATATGCCAAGCAAATGGAACATACTGCTGGATGAAGCATTGAATTACTACATAGAATCTACTATGTAATTCTAGTTATGAAAAAATTCATTTTTTCATAACTTATTTGACACTACCGTTCATTTTCTTTTGCCATTATTATCATACTGTTTAGAGTTACTCTAATGTCAAGAAATGACAGAATATTTCCTTGGAAATATAAAAGAATAAGCAAAAAATCTGCTTATTCTTTCTTAACAGCTATTTATTTTTCAAATCAGTTGCATCAAACGCCTTAGCGATTGCTCCCCCTGGTGCAACCATTGGGAAAACTTTATCATCTTTATCAATAACAACTTCAATCAGAACTGGTCCGTTGGTTGCCATTGCTTCTTTAATTGCAGGAGCAACACCTTCTTTAGATGTGACTTTAATCGCTTTGCATCCTAAACCTTCAGCTACCTTGCAGAAATCAACCTTATCATCTAAGATTGTATTACTGTAACGTTCTCCATAGAACAATGTCTGCCATTGTCTAACCATACCTAAAACTTTATTGTTGATAACAACTTCAATAATTGGCACATTATAACGGCTTGCGGTTGCCAGTTCATTCATGTTCATTCTGAAGCAGCCATCACCAGCAATATTGAAAACATGCTGTTCAGGATTTCCATATTTGGCACCAATTGCTGCACCTAAACCAAATCCCATCGTTCCTGCTCCACCAGAAGTAATCAGCTGACGAGGACGGCGGAAATGATAATACTGCGCAGTCCACATCTGGTGCTGTCCAACATCAGTACAGATAATAGCCTGACTGTCTGTTAAATAGTCGATCTGTTCGATTACATATGGTCCTGAAAGTCCTGTTTCATCATAATTCAATGGGAAACTTTCTTTCAGATCTCTGATTTCTTTCAGCCATTGTGGATGATTCAATCTGTCGATCTTTTCATTCAGTTTTGTCAAAACTGATTTGGCATCTCCAACGATACCCAGATCAACTGTGACATTCTTATTGATTTCAGCAGCGTCAACATCGATATGTATGATTTTAGCATGTGGTGCAAATGTCTGCACATTCCCTGTCACACGATCAGAAAATCTGGCTCCGATTGTAATCAGTAAATCACAACGGCTGACACCGAAATTGCTGGCCTTGGTTCCATGCATCCCGATCATTCCGGTATAACGAGGTCTGGTATTATCAAAAGCCCCTTTCCCCATCAATGATTCACAGACTGGAGCATCAATTTTTTCCGCAAATTCTTTCAATTCCTGATTGGCATGAGAAGCAATAACCCCACCACCAGCAAAAATAAATGGTTTTTCACTGTCTTTGATCAGTTCAATCGCCTGATCAATTTCTTTATCCGAAAATGTTTCAACTCTTGGATAAACTGTCACCGGTTTCTTTGGTTCAAAATCCATTTTTTCAGCAGTAACATTTTTTGTTACGTCAACAAGTACTGGTCCAGGTCTTCCTTCTTGAGCAATATAGAAAGCTTTTCTGATCGTTGGAACCAGATCTTTAATATCTTTAACAATAAAATTATGTTTAGTAATTGGCATTGTAACTCCAGCAATGTCAATTTCCTGAAAACTGTCACGTCCTAAAATATCTACACCAACATTGGCAGTAATCGCTACCAGCGGTGTTGAATCCATATAAGCAGTTGCTATTCCGGTAACTAGATTGGTTGCTCCTGGTCCCGAAGTCGCCATACAGACACCAACTTTTCCAGTTGATCTGGCATAACCATCCGCAGCATGACATGCCCCTTGTTCATGAGAGGTTAAAACGTGATTGATTTTATCTTGATAACGATAAAGAGCATCATAGACGTTAAGAATAGTTCCTCCTGGATATCCAAACACAGTATCAACACCCTGTTCGATCAGGCATTCACAAATAATTTCCGAACCTGTTAACATCATCTTCATTTTCCTCCTTTTATATTATTATTTTTCTTCTGGAGCTTGTAATACTGCACCTTTATCAGCTGATGTTACTAAAGCTGCATATCTTACAAGATATCCTTTTTTGATTCTTGGTTCTCTTGGCTGCCATTTTGCTTTTCTGGCTGCCATTTCTTCATCACTGACTCTGACATTCATTGCATGTTGGGTAATATCAATATCAATAATATCCCCTTCTTCAATAAAGGCAATTGGTCCACCTAAAGCAGCTTCTGGAGAAACATGCCCAATTGAAGCACCTCTTGTTGCTCCCGAGAAACGTCCATCAGTAATTAAAGCCACATCTTTATCGAGACCCATTCCGGCAATTTCAGAAGTAGGTGACAGCATTTCACGCATTCCTGGACCACCTTTAGGACCTTCATAACGAATAACAACAACATCACCTTTAACGATCTTTCCAGCTCTGATAGCTTTGATTGCATCATCTTCACTGTCAAAGACACGAGCAGGTCCGCTATGAACCATCATTTCACTGGCCACCGCTGACTGTTTGACAACAGCGCCATTTGGACAGATATTTCCTTTTAAGACAGCAATTCCACCATATGGCGAATATGGATTTTCAACTGGTCTGATAATTTCTGGATCCAGATTTTCACATCCAGCAATATTTTCAGCAATTGTTTTTCCAGTACATGTCATTAAACTTGTATCCAGCAGCCCTAATTTATTAATTTCATTCATCACTGCATAAATACCACCAGCTTCATTAAGATCTTCCATAAACGTATCTCCAGCAGGTGCCAGATGACATAAGTTAGGTGTTTTCTTTGAAATTTCATTAGCAATTTCCAGATTCAGTTCAACCCCGGCTTCATGAGCGATAGCAGGTAAATGCAGCATAGAGTTTGTTGAACATCCTAATGCCATGTCCATTGTCAAAGCATTGATAAATGCTTTTTCTGTCATGATATCACGAGGACGAATATCTTTTTTGACCAGTTCCATGATCTGCATTCCAGCATGCTTTGCCAATCTGATTCTTTCTGAGTAAACAGCAGGAATTGTTCCATTTCCCTTTAATCCCATACCTAAGACTTCTGTCAGACAGTTCATGGAATTAGCTGTATACATTCCTGAACATGATCCACATGTTGGACATGCTTTCTGTTCAAATTCATGCAGTTTTTCTTCTGTCATTTTCCCGGCATTAAATTGTCCTACAGCTTCAAACAGAGTCGAAAGACATGTTCTTTTTCCATCCATTTTTCTTCCTGCCAGCATTGGTCCACCAGAAACAAAAATAGTTGGGATATTCACTCTGGCCGCTGCCATCAGCAAACCAGGAACGTTTTTATCACAGTTAGGAATCATAACCAGACCATCAAACTGATGTGCTTCAGCCATAGCTTCAGCACTGTCAGCAATCAATTCACGGGTAACAAGCGAGTATTTCATTCCCGTATGATTCATCGCAATCCCATCACAGACAGCAATTGCTGGGATTTCTACTGGTACCCCACCAGCCAAATAAACCCCTTTTTTAACAGCTTCACAGATCTTGTCCAGATTCATATGTCCTGGAACAATTTCATTATATGAATTAATGACCCCAATCAATGGTCTTTCTAATTCTTCATCAGTATACCCTAAGGCATTAAATAACGAACGATGAGGAGCTCTTTCTGTTCCTTTTTTGACAAAATCACTTTTCATCCCTATTTCCTCCTATAAATTTTCAACAATCAGATCACCCATCTGTGTCGTTGACACTAATGTTTTCCCTGATGACATGATATCAGTTGTACGATATCCCTGTTTCAGTACTTTTTCAATTGCTTCTTCAATATCCTTTGCTTCCTGATCCATATCAAACGAATAGCGTAGCATCATTGCTGCCGAAAGAATCGTAGCGATAGGATTAGCAATATTCTTTCCAGCAATATCAGGTGCACTGCCATGACTTGGTTCATACATTCCAAATGCATCTTCTCTTAGTGAAGCACTTGACAGCATTCCGATTGAGCCAGTGACCATGCTGGCTTCATCAGAAAGAATATCGCCAAACATATTTTCTGTTAAAATAACATCAAACTGTTTTGGATCTTTCACCAGCTGCATTGCACAGTTATCAACCAGCATATGTTCTAAAGTCACTTCTGGATAATCCTTGGCAACCTCAGAAACAATTTTACGCCATAGGCGTGATGTATCTAAAACGTTGGCTTTATCAACACTGGTCACTTTTTTTCTTCTTTTCATAGCTATATCAAAACCACGTTTGGCAATTCTTCTAATTTCACTTTCACTGTAGCTCATTGAATCACGGGCAACCATTTCGCCATTTTCTTCTTCAGTCGAACGTTTTCCAAAATAAAGCCCACCAGTCAGTTCTCTCATGATCATCATATCGAAGCCACCTTCAGTCAGCTCTGGTTTCAGTGGACAAGCTCCTTTTAATTCATCGTAGAGATAGGCTGGTCTTAAATTAGCAAACAGTCCCAGTTCTTTTCTGATCTTTAACAGTCCTGCTTCTGGTCTTAATGATGGTTCCAGCTGATACCATGGTGATGTTGTTGTATCACCGCCAATTGATCCTAAAAGCACACTGTCACTGCTTTTGGCGACCGCCAATGCTTCATCGCTTAATGGTACGCCATAGGCATCTATTGAACATCCACCCATCAGGATTTCATTATAATGAAACTTGTGATCATATTTTGATGCGATGGCATCCAAAACTTTCATCACTTCAGTAACGATTTCTGGTCCAATACCATCTCCTTTGATCACGGCAATATTTTTTTCCATAAGTCTTCTCCTATTTTTTAGAATTCACGTAATTGACCAGGCCATCCAGATCGATCATCTTCTGCAGAAACTCTGGAAATGGCTGACTCTGGTAAGTTTCATTTTTTGTTTTATTCGTAATGATCCCTGAAGCAAAATCAACTTCAATATCATCACCGACTTCAATTCTTTCGGCGGCTTCTTCACATTCCATAATAGGGAAACCAATATTAATTGAATTACGGTAAAAAATTCTGGCAAAACTTTTTGCAATGACACATTTCACCCCTGCTGTTTTTAAGCATAATGGCGCATGTTCACGCGAAGATCCGCAGCCAAAGTTCTGTCCAGCCACGATAATATCTCCTGGTTCTACTGTTTTCGCAAAATCAGGATCAATATCAACCATAGCATGACTTGCCAGTTCTTTCGCATCAAACGAATTCAAATAACGAGCCGGAATAATTACATCTGTATCGACATTATCTTTATATTTATATATCTTCATTATTTGTCACCTACCTTTTCAGGATTAGCAATATAACCTGCCAATGCACTGGCTGCTGCCACCTGTGGTGAAGCCAGATAAATCAATGATTCGGTATCACCCATACGTCCTACGAAATTACGATTTGACGTTGATACACATTTTTCACCTTTACACATAACACCCATATGACCACCCATGCAGGCACCACAGCTAGGTGTATTGAAAGCACATCCTGCTTCAACAAATATTTCTGCCAGACCTTCTCTGATACATTGCAGGAAGATCTTCTGCGTCGCAGGAATGACCATGACCCTGACTTCAGGATGAACCGTTTTTCCTTTAAGGATAGCGGCAGCTTTTCTTAAATCTGACATACGTCCATTCGTACATGAACCGATAACGACCTGATCGATATAGATCTTATCCATCTGTTCAATTTCATCAATGGTATGTCCATTCCCTGGTAAATGTGGAAAAGCCACAGTTGGTCTAATCTTTGACAAATCAATCGTAATTGTCTGTTCATATTCAGCATCTTCATCAGCTTCATAAATCTTATATTCTTTTGTTGAATGTTCCTTCATATAAGCAATTGTCTGATCATCAACTGGGAAAATACCATTTTTTGCTCCTGCTTCAATGGCCATATTACAGATTGTAAAACGGTCATCCATCGATAAATGGGCAATCCCATCACCGACAAATTCCATTGATTTATACAGTGCTCCATCAACACCAATCTGACTGATGATATGTAAAATAATATCTTTCCCACTAACAAATTCAGTTGGTTTTCCAGTCAAAACAAAACGAATTGCACTAGGCACCTTAAACCATAATTCTCCTGTTGCCATTCCTGTTGCAATATCAGTTGTTCCAACACCGGTTCCAAAAGCCCCTAACGCTCCATATGAACAGGTATGTGAATCTGCACCAATAATACATTGCCCTGCCACAACGATTCCTCTTTCTGGCAAAATCGCGTGTTCAACTCCACATTTTCCCTGCACCATATGATTTGTCAGGCCCTGTTCTCTTTGAAAATCCTGGATTGCTCTTGAATTCTGAGCCGATTTGATATCTTTATTAGGAGTAAAGTGATCTGGTACCAGTACCACTTTATCTTTATCAAAAACCTTATCTGCCATTTTATAGAAAATCGGCAGTGCCATTGGTCCAGTAATGTCATTAGCCATAACAACATCAAGTTTTGCTTCTATCAGTTGTCCTGGTACAACATGATCCAATCCGGCATGATCTGCCAATATCTTTTGTGTCATTGTCATTGCCATAATAATTATCCCCTTTCCTTTTTTGACCTTAGTAGGTTGTCACTAGAAAGTGACTGCACTTTCTAATGACAACACACTAAAGTGTGCTGTTTAATTAGTTGTTAATCAGTTTGTCTTCATCTGACCAGCTGTATAAGCTTCTGATATCAGCTCCAACTTTTTCAGCAGGATGTTCAGCAGCCAGTTTTCTCATTGCTTTAAAATGAGCCTGTCCACCTGCAGCTGACATATCTAACAAGAAGTCTTTAGCGAAAGTTCCATCCTGAATATCAGATAAGATTTTCTTCATCGCTTTCTTTGTATCTTCAGTAATAATCTTTGGTCCAGTAATATAATCACCATATTCAGCAGTATTAGAAATAGAATATCTCATACCTGCAAAACCTGATTGATAGATCAGATCAACGATCAGTTTCATTTCATGAACACATTCAAAATAGGCATTTCTTGGATCATATCCAGCTTCAACCAGTGTTTCAAAACCAGCCTGCATTAATGCACAGACACCACCACATAATACAGCCTGTTCACCGAATAAGTCAGTTTCAGTTTCAACTCTGAATGTTGTTTCCAGGATACCAGCTCTTGCACCACCAATAGCAGCTCCATAAGCTAAAGCCATATCCTGAGCTTTTCCTGTGTAATCCTGTTCAACAGCGATCAGACATGGAGTCCCTTTTCCTGCCTGGTATTCACTTCTAACTGTATGCCCAGGTGCTTTTGGTGCAATCATTGTTACATCGACATTTTTAGGTGGAACGATCTGTCCAAAATGAATATTGAAACCATGAGCAAACATCAGCATGTTTCCTTCTTCAAGATTTGGTTCAATTGATTCTTTATATAATTTAGCCTGTAATTCATCATTAATTAAGATCATGATGATATCAGCTTTTTTTGCAGCTTCTGCTGATGTATAAACTTCGAACCCTTGTTCTTCTGCTTTTTTCCATGATTTAGAACCTTCGTATAACCCGATAATAACGTGAACTCCTGATTCTTTCATGTTTAATGCATGAGCATGTCCTTGAGAACCATACCCGATGACAGCAACAGTTTTACCGTCTAATAAAGATAAGTCACAATCTGCTTCATAAAAAATTTTTGCCATTTTTCTTTCCCCCATTTATTTATTTTCTATGACTTTCAATTGATTGGCATATAGCCAACTATATATCAATCTGACTAAGTCCTCGATGCATACCAATCATTCCGGTACGTACGATTTCCGTCACATTGAACCCGTTTAACATTGTCAGCAACTGATCAACCTTTCTCGTATTTCCAGTTACTTCAATGACAAGTGATGCTGGTGAAACATCAATGATATGTGCTCTAAAGATATCAACGATCGATACGATCTGTGTTCTTTGTACCTCATCGGCATCTACCTTGATCAGCACCAGTTCACGATAGACTGAATCATCAGGATTCAGCTGGAATATCTCGATAACTTCTACCAGTTTTCCTAACTGTTTTTCAATCTGTGTCAGGATCTGTTCATCACCGAGAGCGACAACCGTCATTCTCGACATTCCTTCAATATTCGTTTTACCAACTGATAAACTTTCAATATTGTAACCTCTGCGGCTGAATAAACCGGCAACACGATTTAATACACCAGGATTATTTTCAACCAGCAGGGATAAGACAAGTCTATTCATCTTCAAACCTCCCTTACTTTCTCAAACGTTTGTGTATTCTGTTCATTGCAGAAATAATAGCTTTGATCGTTGCTGTTGTAATATTTGGATGAACCCCAACACCATATTCCTGAACAGCACTGCCTTTGACTCTTAAATAAACATAGGCTGCTGCTTTAGAACTTGAACCAGATGTCAAAGCATGTTCACTGTAATCTAACAGATGTGAGTAAACAAAGCCACTGGAATTGAAAGCATCCTTAACCGCATCAATTGGTCCATTTCCATAACCAACAACGGTTTTGATTTCACCATGATCTCTTAACGTAATTTCTGCACGTCTTTCATATTCATTATCTTCTTCTGAAATATCCGTCATCTTCTGTTTGATAAATTCGTATGGTTCATTGATATCAACGTATTCTTCAATAAATGTATCGTATACTCTTTCAGGTGATACTTCTCCTTCTTCTTCAGAAATATCCTGAATGATCTTCGCAAAGTCTTTCTGCAGATTCTTTGGTAAATGATAGCCATACATGCTTTCCATAACATAGGCAACACCACCTTTACCTGACTGTGAATTAATACGTACGATTGGTTCATACTGTCTTCCTAAATCACTAGGATCAATTGGTAAATAAGGCACTTCCCAGATTTGAGAATTTCTTTCTTTAAAGGCATGCATTCCTTTATTGATGGCATCCTGATGACTGCCGGAAAATGCGGTAAAGACAAGCTGTCCAGCATATGGCTGACGAGGTGGAACATCCATCTTTGTACATTTTTCATAAATATGTTTGATTTTGTTCATATCATCCAGTTCAAGCTGTGGATCAACACCATGAGTAAACATGTTGAGTGCCAATGTGATAATATCCACATTTCCTGTTCTTTCACCATTGCCAAATAATGTTCCTTCAACTCTGTCAGCACCAGCCAAAAGTGCCAGTTCCGTTGTTGCAACACCGCAGCCACGGTCATTATGAGGATGAACAGAAACAATCACACGTTCTCTGTCACTGAAATGACGGCACATCCATTCAATCTGGTCTGCATAAACATTTGGTGTATCCATTTCTACTGTTGATGGCAGGTTGATGATGACTTTATTATCTTTTGAAGCTCCCCATGTATCCATCACAGCTTCACAAACTTCCAATGCATAATCAACTTCTGTTCCTGTAAAGCTTTCTGGTGAGTATTCCAGAATAACTTTCCCATCAAAGTCTTTAGATAAATCTTTGACTAGCTGCACACCATCAATAGCAATCTGTTTGATTTCTTCTTTATTTTTATTAAATACTACATCTCTTTGCAATACTGATGTTGAATTATAGACATGGACAACTGCCTTATTTAATCCTTTTAAAGATTCAAAAGTTCTTCTGATCAGATGTTCTCTAGCTTGAGTCAATACCTGCACTGTGACATCATCAGGAATCAGGTTTTCATCAATCAGCAATCTTAAAAAGTCATATTCAATCTGGCTTGAAGAAGGGAAGCCTACCTCGATTTCTTTAAAGCCAAGATCTACCAGTAATTGAAACATTTCAACTTTTTCTTCAATTTTCATTGGTGTAATCAGTGCCTGATTACCGTCACGCAGATCAACCGAACACCAGATAGGTGCTTTTTCAATGGTTTTATCTGGCCAGGTACGATCTTTTAGTTTGATTGTTTCAAATCTCTTATACTTTTTGTAATTCATTCCATTTTTCCTCCTTATAATATTAAAAAAACTCCCGGCTCAAAACAGCCAATACAGCCATTTTGAGGACGAGAGTTATTACTTCGTGGTTCCACCTCAATTCGTGAATAAATCACTTTATTCACCTCAATAAGTACGCTACCTAGTAGTTCATACTCTTGCAAAATAACGGTTGCTACCGTAGCCACCTACTCACATTCAGCGCTCCACTCAAGGATGAGTTCAATAATACCCAACAGATCCTTTACACCACCCAGGATCTCTCTATGCATTGAAATAATATCTACTAGTTCCTATCGAAGTATTTATTTTATGGTTACTGTTAATATTAGTCGTTTTTTCTTTTAAAGTCAATGGATTTGCGAGAAATTTATTAATTGATAACTTTTTATTCTCTTATTATTAAATTATCAACAGTATTATTTATCAAATGCCAGCTGAATCAGTCGATCCAGTAATTCACTGTAAGAAATGCCAAAATCTTCCATTAACTGTGGATACATCGATATTTTTGTAAATCCTGGCATCGTATTGATTTCATTAAGATAAACCCGATTTGTCTTTTTATCAAGGAAGAAATCAACTCGGCTTAAACCATGACCATCTACGGCCTTAAAGACTTTGACAGCCAGTTTTCTGATCTGTTCCTGTATTTCCTGATCAACCTTGGCAGGAATACAGGTCTTGCTTTCTTCATCTTCATATTTTGACTCAAATGTATAGAATTCACCATGAGGCATGATCTGCCCTACACGGCTGACAATAACATCGTCATTGCCTAAAACCGCACATTCCAGTTCAATACAGTCAATACATTCTTCAACAACAATATGTCTGTCATACTGGCTGGCTTCTAGCAGCTTATCCATCAGTTCTGCTTTGGTATTGCAGCGATAGCATCCTACGCTTGACCCTGAACGACTGGCTTTGATAAAGCAAGGAAAACCTAACTGCTGTTCGACAGCATCTTCTATTTCACATGATTCATTAAACTCATGATCAACTACAACCAGCTGACTATCATAGCGTTTTTTTACATATATTGATTTAACTTGAGGAATCCCCACTGTTTCAAGAATCTTTTTGGTATAAATCTTATCCATCGAAACACTTGACCCTAAGACCCTGCATCCGACATAAGGTACCCCAGCCAGTTCAAACAGTCCCTGGATCGTTCCATCTTCTCCATAGGCCCCGTGTAACACCGGTAGGATCACATCCTGTTTTTTCAACAGATCAAAGATACTGTCAATGACCTGACTGTTTTCCAGCCAGTTTTCATCTGCCAGATTCATATGATTTTGATCCAGTTCATACCAGGTCCCGTCTTTATCGATTCCTGCCAGAATCACTTCATAATTATCTTTGTTCAGGTTATTCATGACAGAAGTACATGACATACGCGAAACGATATGTTCGCTTGACTGTCCACCACATATCACCATAAGTTTTTGTTTCATAATAATCTCCCTTTAACAATACGTTTCCAGCCAGTCATCGACCAGAGATGTATCTGTATAATATCTTAAAACATGATAAACATATTTACTGTCCCCATAAACACTTAATCCCTGTTCTGTTTTGCATTTTTCAGAAAAATCGATTGCGTTCTGGTACGTATACTGATCATCATTTTGACGAACATAATTAATATAGCCTATCCCGTAATTATATGCCTGTAAAGCAAGATAGATACCATTTTTATCATCGATGGATTGCACCTTAGCTCTATCCAGACATTTTGCAAAATACTGGATACCAACTTTAATTGAATATTCCGGCTCATTAATGGCATTAGGAACCTTTTCGAACTGGGTATTGAATTCACATTCTGAAGACTGCATTGGATCATTCCCCTTGCCTCCTGATTCCTGCATCATCATTGCCTGAAGCAGCTCTATATATTCTTCAATATGATTTTCTTTTGCATATTTTAGCATTATATCTTCATAATTCAAGACTTCTGCAGAAACAAGTGAATTTTCTTCATTACTTAACTTGTTTTTAATCAGCTGAAAAAAAGATATTCCCAAAAGAGCAATCAGTAGAACTAAAATGATTCGAAACTGTTTCTTTAAACGCATTTTCTTCTTTTTCATCTCATCCTCCTAAATTGCTTCAACAATTTCCTTTAAATTCATTGAATGACTGCCTTTAACAAGAATCACATCATTATCACAGATGATCTCATCCAAATGAGCTATCAGATCAGCATTATTGGCAAAATAGAAGACCTGATCCATAGTCTTTCTGGCTTCATCATACATATAATACGCTTCCTTGCCAACACAGACAAAAACATTGATCTTTTTATCAGCAATATATTCACCAACACTGCGATGCAGCTGTTCACTGTAATTTCCCAGTTCCAGCATATCAGCCAGAACAGCCACTTTTCTTTTTTTATACTGAGAAAGTACATCGATACTCGACTTCATGGAATCAACACTGGCATTATATGTGCCATCAATAACAGTAATGTGACGAGCTTTTTCAATAATATCCATTCTGTTTTTGGTCAGTTCAAAAGCAGCAATTCCTTTTTTGATATCTGCCACAGAAATTCCCAGTTCCAAACCAACAGCAGCAGCAATCAAAGCGTTAGATATATTATGTTCTCCCTGTACTGGTATTTCGATATGTTCGCTTTGATCCTGACAAACCAGCGTAAAGGCACTGCCGGTTTCATCAAGCTCAATATCTGCCGCTTTAACATCACAGATATCATCTTTTCCAGTACGAACGACCTGCAGCCTTGGGATACTGACAGTATGCAGCATATCATTATCATCATTGATGATCAATGTACTGCCATCTTTCATCCCGTCAGTGATTTCCAGTTTTGCTTTCAGAATATTCTCACGGCTGCCCAGTTCACCAATATGAGCCGTTCCAACATTTGTAATTGCAGCTACATCAGGCAAAGCAATCTTTGAAAGGCGTGACATTTCCTCAAGATGATTCATCCCCATTTCCAGGACCATGACTTCTTCATCATGATATCGTAAGATCGTTAATGGCAGACCAATTTCATTATTATAGTTTCCTTCGGTCTTTAATGTCTTATATTTCTGTCTGACTACGCTGTAAACCATATCTCTGGTACTGGTCTTGCCAACACTTCCTGTAATTCCAACAACTTTTACAGGCCGATGCTGACGTAAATAGCACGCCATATCTTTTAAGGCCTGCAAAGTATTAGCAACTTCAATGACGATTTTATCCGGATAGTCGATTTCCTGCTGTGTTATCACAGCTGCAGCTCCCTGTTCAAAAGCACTGTTGATAAACTGATGACCATCAAATCTCTCTCCTTTTAAAGGAATATACATTCCCCCAGAAGCGACCTTTCTGCTGTCCTGCGTAAAACTGGTAATCTCTGCATTTCTGTCACCTGATTTCAGTTTTCCCTGTGTTGCTTCAAGTATTTCATAAACGTACATTTTTACACCTCTTCTAAACCTTCAAAATCATCGATCTGTCCAAACAGTTCCATATTATTGCCATCAATATTCCATAAATTAATCGTTTTGTCATAACCAGAATAACATTCACCAATAATATAATCTCCGATGATTTGTATCTTTTCAACATACTGATCAGTCAGCTTTGTCTCATTTTTACCGTCTTTTGTCATCTTATATAAAACATCAGAAGTATAGACCAACTGATCTTGACAGATATTGATATAGCCTCCATAGAGATTCTCTTTAAGAACTTTTTCTTCTTTGCTGTCTTTGCTAATCTTCATGATCTTATCATTATCATACATATATATATGATCATCATCTAATACAAAAGTTGATGAACCTGAACATTCATATACAGCTTCATCATTCTGTCCATCAAGATCCATTCTTTTTAAAGTATAGGTTTCCTCATCAAGGGCTAGATAATAAAGTTTATTGGCTTTATTATCAATCGTTATATCATATGAAACTGTATCATTTAATTTCTTATCTTCCTTATTTTCTAAATCAAGACAATGAATGCTTTCATTATCTTCATCACACTGATAATAAAGTTTTCCATCCGCAATAATCGGATAATAAATATTTTCCAAAAGCAGTTCCTTATCCTTTGTCTGTAAATCATAACAGTAGTAATCATAGTAATTATCACAAAAATACAGTTTACCCTGCGTAATATACAGATATCCCTGACACCCTTCAATCAGTTTTGTCATTTCCCCTGGCTTATCCAAAGAAGCCACATACAGATTGTGATCGCGTACACAGTAGAGCGAACTGCTGTCAATATACACAGTACCTTCCCCCTGATTGTTAGCAGCAATCATCGCAATATTCATTGCGCCAGTAATTTCCATCTGTTCACTGCCATTACTTTCTGAAACTGCTTCAAGTTCCAAAGGATGATCAGATATATAATCAGATATATAGAACGATCCTGTCAGCAGTACGACCAGAATGATCCAAAGTATCGGCTTTTTCCAGTATCCTTTATAAGGATCCTCATGTTCCTGAATAATCTGACTTCTTCCACAGTAAGGACAGTATTCTTCATTTTCAGTTAACGGCTGTTTACAGTAATAACATACTTTTTTTGACTGTTTTATCTCAAAGCCACAGCGAGGACAGTACATCATATCATCACTCACATATTGGCCACATCTTCTGCAATACATTTTCATCACCTCTAATATTACCATTTTAACATATCACACAAAAAAAAGAATGGCAATTTATAACTGATAAAAAACCAGATGAAAATGAGCAAACCTGGTTTTTTCTGTAAATATCATTATTTTTCTTTACATTAAGTTCCTTAAGAAATCTGGTACATACTGCTTTCCAAAAATCATTGTCGATATAATACTGAACAGGATCAGTGCCAGAATCAAAACAACGATTCCCGGTACCGAAGTCTGTTTTCCTGGTCTTTTCGTCTGAGTATGAATTCTGTTCTTTCTTAATGGATCAAATATCGCTGTAAAGTTCATATTCATCTTAGACAGAACTTCTCGATAATCGTAGGCATCTTTTTTATAGTCATAGCTTTCACCGAATGAATAATAATGATCTGTCCTGCCCTGAATCGCTGTATTGCTAGTCATGTTCCTGATTTCTACTTTTTTTCGATATATCGTTGGACTGCCACATTTTGGGCAGTATTCCTGTCCTGAAAAAAGGGTTGTTGAACAGACCGAGCATTTCACTTTCTTTAATTGTTTATGTCCACAGACGGGACACGTCAGGCCCTGATATTTTGCCCCACAGTTTCTGCATTCCATGATCTTAACTCCTTTATTTTATTATATATAAAAAAATGGTCAAATTATAGACCATTTTACTTATCTTCATCTTTTTCGACATAATTGACATCTATGATATCATCGTCACCTCTGCGATATGCCTCTCCAGAACGGTATGCTTCTTTCTTCCTTGCCATTTCTTCTTCCATACGTTCATTATATTCATTGATCTGACGATAAAGAATACGTTTTTTAATATATGAATAGAGAAACAGCAAAGCAACAACGATCCAGGTCAGAGGATTAAATAAAAGATTTAAAAAAATACTGATAATCAAAACAGCAATAGCAATCAAGATAATGATCTGATAGATTTCCATAATTCCTCCTATTTAGAAAAATAAAACAATTCTTTGACTTCTACCTTAAGTCCATGAGCCAGTTTAGCAATCGCCTGCAGGGAAATGTTTCTTGTTCCCCGTTCCACATCTGAAATATAGTTTTTTGACAGTCCTGAGCGAAATGACAGTTCTTCCTGAGAGATATTCTGCAGATGACGTAATTCCTTGACCCTTCTGCCAAAGAGAACATGAATATTATTCACCTTGAATCTGCATCAGTTCAGCAGCCAGTTCACTAATCTTTTTAAAGCGATGATGCAGTCCCGACTTGCTGATTGTTTCTCCTGTTTCGAGATAATACTGTTCACTCAGTTCACTTAAAGACAGTTCAGGATATTTTCTTCTAACCAGAGCGACATTTCTAGTTTTTTCATCAAGCATATCCAATCCTCTAAACATCTCTATGATATTGATATCTTCCAGCTGCTTATTGGAAGAGACCATTGATTTGACATCATTAGCAATATCACAGTTATTCAAACGGTTAAAGGTATTCGACATATTACGCTCAATTCTGGTATTTTCAAAGCTCATGACCGATTGACTGGCACCAATTGCTCTTAAAAAATCACCTATTTTTTCTGATGACTTTAAATAAACGATATATTTATTGCGGCGTTTGATCTGTTTGGCATGAAGATGAAAACGATTCATCAATTTTAAGATAAACGTTGCATATTCTTCTTCATTCACTGACATTTCCAGATGATAATTTGATGTTTCTGGATCATTGACCGAGCCACAAGCTAGAAAAACCCCAGCCAAAAAAGCGCGTTTACAGCACTCTTTACGTAACAGCTTTTCATCCGGCAGCACCTGCAGTCCCAGTCCATTCACCAGGTTGAGATCTTCCAATATTTCTTTTGCTTTTGAAACTTTAAGAATATAGACATTATTCTTCTTCAGTTTCATTTTTTTCGATACTAGAAATTCAATCTTAGGAGCATAGACTTCTTTTAACATTTTATGCACCTTTGATGCAATTTTTGCATTCTCTGTTCTGACTGTTAATAACAGTCCCTGATGAGATAAAGAAAGAGTTCCGTTAATCTTGATTACGGCACTCAATATTGCTTTTTGACAACAGATGTCAAAATCATTAAAGACAACTTCCTCTTTAACTTTTCTGGCAAAAGATACCTTCATTAATGCACGGCATCTCGATGCAGACGATGAACACGGTAAACACCAGTATAATGATCAGCAAAATAATTTGTCAGACTGACTGAACGGTGCTGTCCACCAGTACATCCAATTCCTATAATGAGATGCGTTCTTCCTTCCTGTTGATACTGTTTTAACAAATAATCGAGCAATGTTGTCATTTTATCTATAAAAATCTGAGTTTCTTCTTTATCAATAACATAATCGTACACTTCCTTATCATTTCCTGTCAGTTCTCTCAATTCAGGAATATAAAAAGGATTAGGCAAAAATCTTACATCAAACAGTAAATCAGCATCCTGAGGTATCCCATGCTTATAGCCAAAAGACACAAAGCTGACCCTGAAAGGATCTTCATTTTTTTTCAGAAAATGATTTTCAATCAATTTCTGAAATTTCGCACCTTTCAAATGTGAAGTATCAATCAGTATACTTGCTTCTTTTGAAATAGCTCTAGCCAATTTACGTTCATATTCAATCGCTTCCAGCAATGTTGACGCTTTATTCGATATTAAGATAGGATGCGTTCTTCTTGTTTCCTTATATCTTTTGATCAGAATACTGTCTTCACAGTCTAGAAAAACAACCGATTTATTGATCCAGTCAATATTAGAAAGCAGATGTATAGCCCGCGGAGCATCCTCTAAAGTCACTGCCATAGCCACTTTCTGATATGTAGAATCATCTTTGACCAGTTCAGCAAATTCCGTCAGCAGTGAAACAGGATAATTATCAATACAGCGATAAGCTAAATTTTCAAAAACAGCCATCGCAGTTGTCTTCCCTGCTCCTGACATTCCGGTAACGATGACAATTTCAACTTGGTCCATATGATCACATCCTTTCATTGATATTCTATCAAAAATCATATGAAAAGAAAAGGAGAAGCACTAGCATTCTCCTTATTCATTATCTCCAAATATTCTTAAAAGCTGAATAAAAATATTAATAAAATCCAAATAAAGATTAAAAGCACTGAAAATGCTTAATCTTTTTAACATCGTTTCATTACTTTGGAACTGATGATAAAAATTTATCGTTTTTTGCATATCATAAGCCGTAATGCCCGCAAATAAGACCAGAGCAATAAACGGCAAAATAAACTGATTCCACCCCAGCAGCATTGATAGCATTGCATAAACGATATATACAATCAATCCAATATAACAAATATTACCAATTCTTGTCAGATCAATACGCGTATAAGAACCAGCCAGAACCAGAATTCCGAAAAAGACCGCAGCTACCAGAAAAGCCATCGATACGCTCATGGCTGTATAAAAAGAAATAATCACCGAAAAACTTAAGCCAGTTAAAAATGCATAAACAAGAAACATGACTCTGGCAACCATAGGATCCATTTTAAACAGTTTCAAGCCAAAATACATAGCAATGCCCAGTTCCAAAAGTACCAGTACTGCTGGCAGCAGTGAATGCTGATAAAGCGTATTCATGATCTGGCTTTTTTCAACCGTAAAGGCTGTGACAAAAGTAACCGTAACGCCAAGCATCAGCCATCTGAACGTATCATTAATATACGCGTTTAATGTTTTGACCTCGCTTTGACTTTGCGTATAGGTTTTTTCAAATTCATTCATCTTATTCCTGCTCCTTTAAACTAGCAATATACTGACCAGCAATAGCCCCATCATTCGTTGCTGTCACGACCTGACGCAGTCTTTTGTTTCTGACATCGCCAGCAACGAAAATACCTTTGACCTTTGTCTCCATATTTTCATCTGCATCGATATAACCTTCACTGTTGATCAGTCCCAGTTTTTCGACACAGCGGCTCATTGGATCTAAACCAATAAATGGGAAGATTCCCTTAACCAGCAGTTCTTCTTTTTCACCAGTATCGCTGTCCGTTAAGACCAGTCCTTTGACTTTATTGTTTTCTTCCATGATTGCAAACGGTTTTCTTTTGAAATGTATAACAATATTATCATATTTGCTTAAACGGTCCTGAATGATCTTGTCAGCGCGGAACACATCGCGACGCACGATCAGATGAACCGTCTGACAGATTGATGCCAGATACATAGCTTCCTCTAAAGCCGAATTTCCGCCCCCGATGACAGCCACTTCTTCACCTTTAAAAAATGGGCCATCACAGACAGCACAGTAAGAAATTCCTTTCCCCACCAGTTCATTTTCTCTTGGCAGATGCATCTGTCTTTCCTTTGTTCCGGTTGCAATCAAAACATATTTGGCTTCATATGTCTTTTTCGCAGTCACGACTTCTTTATGATCATCGACCACTTTGATATCCAGAACTTCGCCATATTCCATTTTCGCTCCAAAACTTAATGCACTTTCATACATCGTATAGGCAATTTCCGGACCTGGTGTGGCCTTTAACCCAGGATAGTTTTCAATCTGAGCCGTCACATTCAGCTTCCCGCCTGGTGCCCCCATATCTAGGATCAGCACATCCAAGCCAGCCCTTGATGCATATAAACAGGCACTCAGTCCCGCTGGACCAGCTCCTACAATAATTAAATCTAACATTTTTCATCCTCCTCAATAAAATCAATAATCTCACTAAAATGATCGATCAGCAGATCAGGATCTTCCTTTGCCATCAGTTTATAGCCTTTTGGTGACCATTTTACACCAATCGTCTTCAATCCCGCATTTTTCCCGGCCAGAATATCAGTAATATTATCCCCAATATAATATCCATCTTTGACTCCCAGTTGATCTAAAGCCAAAAGAATACCTTCAGGATCCGGTTTAGAACGATGAACATCATCATGCCCGATCACGACCTGAAAATAATCAGTAAGCCCAAACAGATTTAAACCAATATAGGCCGCATCCTTAACTTTCGTTGTCACGATAGCCATCGGATAACCGTGATCTTTGAGATACTGTAACATTTCTTTGACTCCTGGATAGATTGTCACATAATCTTCATGATGGGAATGATTGTATTCACGATAGTAATCAATCAGTTCTTTGACCATGCTCTGTTCAAAATAACAGCTGAAAGTATCATATAATGATGGCCCCAAAAATGATAACAGTTCTTCTTCACTTAAAGTATAGTCGGGACGATATTTCTTAAAAACATGGATAAACGATTTTTTAATCAGTAAATCCGTATTTAATACTGTCCCATCCAAATCAAAAATAACAGCTTTCTTCATATTCATCTCCTCAATCCTATTATAAACATTGTTTCAGCAAAAGAAAGTTATTTGCAAAAAAAAGAATGATGAAAAACATCATTCCTTATATTTCATCACCGGTTTCCCTTTGTAATGGCAATACAGCAAACCAGCTATGCCAGCAATCACAAAAGCAATCGATGTCAGCTGTGCCGTTTTTAAACCAAAAACATATAAACTGTCCGTACGTAATCCTTCAATAAAGAAGCGAATGGTCCCATACCAAACAAAATAGCTGAAAAACAGATAACCCTGTTTATCCTGAAATCTTCTGACCACGAAAAAGATCAGAAGAAAGCCAATCACACAGCCAATCGATTCGTAAAGAAAAGTCGGCTGATAGTAATGCCCCTGAATATACATCTTTTCAATGATAAAATCCGGCAAATGCAGACTCTTCAAAAAAGCCAGATCGACCATGCTGCCATAAGCTTCCTGATTGAAAAAGTTACCCCATCGGCCACAGGCCTGAGCAATCAAAACCCCCGGAAGGATCGCATCGCCAGCCACCAGAAAAGGAATCTTTTTCTTTTTGAAGAAATAATAGCTAAACAGCAAGCCAGCAATCAGACCACCCTGAATAGCCAGTCCACCATTGGTAATATAGAAAATTTCAATCGGATTGGCAGCGTAAAGATCATTCCACATAAAGATGACATACCATAAACGGGCACCAACGATTCCTATCAGCAAAACTGCCACAAAATAATCAGAAAGCAGTTCCTTATCATAACCCAGCTTTCTTAAATTATACTGACCGATTCCATAAGCAATCAAAGCTCCGACCATGATACACACAGCATACCATTGAATCGAAAACGGTCCAATTTCAATAAATGTTTTCGCATCTGGAAATAAACTCATGCTTCACCCTTATTTTTACTGTCGATATTCTTAAGAATTCTTTCGACAAATTCTTTGCTGGAATCAACCCCAACATCTTTTAGACGCATATTCATCACGGCTGCTTCAATAATGACCGACATGCTGCGGCCACTGGATACTGGTACGACAACTTTTGGTATCTTGATACCCAGTATGTCTTCATCAATATCATTTTCTTCGACCCCAACACGTGTATATTCGCGGGAAGGAACCCAACGATCAAGCTGAATGATCAAATCGACATTATCACGATCCAGAATCGATGCGATCCCAAACATCTTAGAAACATCAATAACACCAATTCCTCTGATTTCCAGTAAGTTTGACAAAACTTCTGGTGCCTTACCTACGATCGTCTGTCCCAGACGATATAGTTCAACCGCATCATCAGCTACCAGCAGATGTCCTCTTTTTACCAGTTCCAGGGCAATTTCTGATTTTCCAATACCGCTGTCACCTTTGATAATGACACCTTTCCCATAAATATTCAGAAAAACCCCATGAATCAGCGTTTCTCTGGCCAAAGCTTCTTCCAGCGTATTGATCAGTTCGCTTGATACCCGACCTGTTGCCATCTGTGTCAGAAAAATAGGAAAGTTTCTTTCGTTGGCAATATCTTTAAGAATAGGTGGACATTCATGACCTTTACATATAACAATGCAAGGAACTTCTTTATTGATCAGACAAGGAAAAATTTCTTTCTGTCTTTCATCTGACATTTCTTCAATAAAAGCAGCTTCTTTTTCACCAAAAATAATGATACGGCGAAAATCACTGTGCTTGAAAAATCCCGCCAGTTCAAACCCTGGTCGATTGACTTCGCTGATCAGAATTTCTCTTTTTACCGCATCTTCATCACCAGTGATCTGTACATAGTTTTCATTTCCACCTAACAACTTACCTACAGTAATTGATTTCATACGCAACCTCCTATAATAATTGCTTTAAAAACTGTCCTGTATAGCTCTGTGGACATTTAGCGACTTTTTCCGGTGTGCCGGAAACAACGATCTTTCCGCCACCGTCACCACCTTCTGGTCCCAAATCAATAATATGATCAGCTACCTTGATCACATCCAGATTATGTTCGATAACGATGATCGTATCACCCTGATCAACGATACGCTGTAAAACATCAATCAGACGCGAAACATCATGACTATGCAGACCAGTTGTTGGTTCATCTAAAATATAGACAGTTTTTCCAGTAGATTTTTTCTGTAGTTCACTGGCCAGTTTGACCCTCTGTGCTTCCCCACCAGATAATGTCGTCGCACTTTGTCCTAATTTGATATATCCTAATCCAACATCATATAAAGTTTGGATCTTATTTCTGATTTTTGGCAGATTTTCAAAAAAACCAAGAGCTTCTTCTACTGTCATCTCTAATATATCATAAATATTTTTATCTTTGTATGTTACCTGCAAAGTTTCTTCATTATATCTTTTCCCGCCACACTGTTCACAAGGAACGTAGACATCAGGCAAAAAGTGCATTGATATCTTTTTCAGACCATCGCCTTGACAGGCTTCACAACGGCCACCTTTAATATTAAAAGAGAAACGCCCTTTATCATAACCGCGCATTTTCGCTTCATTTGTCTGCGCGAACAGTTCACGAATATCATCAAAAACCCCAGTATAGGTCACCGGATTCGAACGTGGTGTTCTGCCAATTGGGTCCTGTGAAACCTCAATGACCTTATCGATATATTCGGTTCCTAATACTTCTTTATGTTCACCAGGTCTTTCTTTTGAATGATAAACATGACGCATCAGAACTTTCCCTAGGATATCATTGACCAGTGTTGACTTTCCACTGCCTGAAACACCGGTCACGACATTAAATTTTCCTAATGGGAATTTCACATTGATATTTTTCAGATTATGTTCTTTGGCCCCTTTGACTTCGAGATAATGACCATTGCCTTTTCTTCTCTTTTCTGGAATCGCAATGCGTTTCTTCCCAGAAAGATACTGGCCAGTAATCGATGTCTCACAGGCCTGAACCTCTGCTGGTGTCCCTGCACAGATGACTTCTCCTCCATGTACTCCAGCACCAGGACCAATGTCAATGATATAGTCACTGGCACGCATCGTATCTTCATCATGTTCTACAACAAGAACGCTGTTGCCCAGATCTCGTATATCCTGCAGTGATTTGATCAGTTTGTTATTATCGCGCTGATGCAATCCAATTGATGGTTCATCAAGAACATACAGGACCCCAGTTAAACGAGTTCCTATCTGAGTTGCCAGACGAATACGCTGTGCCTCTCCCCCTGAAAGACCACCCGCTCTTCTGGCTAAAGTCAAATAGCCTAGACCAACATTATTCAGGAAAGTCAGACGGTCTCCAATTTCCTTTAGAACCAGTCGAGCAATGTTCAGTTCATAGTCAGTCAGTTTTATATTTTTAATAAAAGTCAAAGCCTGTTCAATGGACTGTTCGGTAAACTCTGCAATATTCAGTCCTCCAACTCTGACCGATAACACCTGATTATTCAATCGTTTTCCCTGACAGGTTGGACAGGTATGTTCGGCCATGAAAGAGGCATACCATTCTTTTGACCATTTTGATGTTGTTTCTTCATATCTTCTGGAAATCAGCGTCTGGATTCCTTCAATAAACTTTGTCGTCTTGTTGACATTGCCACTGTCCGAAACAATTTCATAACTAATTGGTTCTGTTGAACCATTAAGAATATAATTCATTTCCTTTTTAGTAAAGTCTTTTAATGGCTTATCCATATCAATATCGTAATTTTTACATAAGATCTGGAATCTTTGCCATTCAATTCGGTTTGTTCCAACAGCCGTTTTAAAATAGCGAATTCCGCCCTGATTGATCGACTTATTCTTATCTGGAATCAGCAGATCAATATCAACCTCATTTTTAATTCCTAAACCACGACAGTCTTCACAAGCCCCTAGCGGATTATTAAAAGAAAACAGACGTGGTTCCAGTTTAGGAACAGAAAAGCCACAGATCGGACAGGCCAAATGTTCACTGAACAGCTCTTCGGTATTTTTAGACAGGTTGCTGATCACAACTTCTCCGCCTGTCAGTTTCAAAGCTACTTCGATGGCATCAATCAGACGGCTACGGTATCCCTCTTTTTTAACGATTCTGTCAATGATCACATCGATATTATGACGTTTATTTTTCTCCAGCTGAATATCTTCATCCAGCATATACATCTGTCCATCAACATTGACCCTTAAATAACCATCTTTCAGCAGATCCGCAAAATAATCCTTGAATGTTCCTTTTTGTCTTTTGACAACACGTGCCAGGATCATCAGACGGTCACCATCATCATACTGATCGATCGTATCGGCCATCTGTTTGATCGTCTGACTTTCGATCACGACACCATGATGAGGACAATATGCTTTTCCTACTCTGGCATACAGCAATCTTAAATAATCATAGATTTCTGTGACCGTTCCAACGGTTGAACGAGGATTGTTTGATGTTGTCTTCTGATCGATCGCAATCGCAGGTGACAGTCCTTCGATACTGTCAACATCAGGTTTTTCCATATTGCCAAGAAACTGTCGGGCATAGGCACTCAACGATTCGACATAACGTCTCTGCCCTTCGGCATAAATCGTATCAAAGGCCAGTGATGTTTTCCCTGAACCTGACAGTCCTGTCATGATGACCAGTTTATTTTTAGGAATTTCAATATCGATATTCTTTAAATTATTTTCTCTGGCTCCTTTAATAATTAATTTATCTTCCATCATGTTTTCCTTTCAGTAATTTGATAATGCTTTCATAGCTATGTCCGCGCATTTGCAGATCATAAGCCCAATTCAGTAATTCCTTAAATTCTTTTCCTTTATGAAAACCTAAGGCTATCAGTTCTTTCCCGGTAATGACCGGTTTTAGTGCCTGATCGCCCAGTCTTGATATTTTTTCTTCAACAAATTGATCCAGCTGTAAAATCGGTTCCAGCTGATAAGATGAACGTCCTAATTTATCACATTTAGAAATACAGACAAGATCACTAATCGGCATGATCCCATCAATGCCTTTTAACAGTTTATAAAAGCTGTAGTCGCGAGCATGATTTCGTGCCATATTCATCAGATGCATATGATAATAGATCATTGTTTCAATATATCTTTTCATCTTTTTATCATCAAAATAGGCTGAAAAATAGTCACGAAAAACTTCAACACCACTTTCATTATGTCCAGGCGCACTGCCGGCAGGTGTTGTCACTTTTGGCTTACCGATATCATGCAGCAAGGCTCCCCACATAAAAGCCAGTGGCCAGCTGGTTTGCTGTTTATACTGTGCTGCCAGATCAACGACCAGCAGCGTATGATTCATGACATTTCCTTCAGGATGATAATCCCGTCTTTGCTGGCAGGTTTGCAGTACTGCCAGCGGTTCAAACAATGCCCCTGTTTCCAGCAAAAAGACGATACCCAGTGATGGCGTCGGTGCCATCAACAGTTTGTGGTATTCCGCCATGATCCTTTCATGTGACAAATGATCAAGCGCCCCTTTTTTTACCATATCCTGACAAAGCTGCTTGGTCTGATGATCCACTCCAAATTCCAGTCTGGCAATAAACTGCGCCAGACGCAGGATCCTTAAAGGATCATCGCCAAAAGTTTGGGCATTGACCATTCTTAAAACATGATCATGAAGATCATCAATACCATGGTGTAAATCGATGATCTCATCATTTTTATAATCATACATGATCGCATTGATCGTAAAATCTCTTCTTGAACTGGCAACATACAGATCAAGATCCTGATGAATTTCCACTTTGAAATCTCGATGACTGTCACCATGTGAATGCTCAATGCGTGGCAAGGCAAAATCAAAGTGTGGCAACTGATCCAGCTTTAAAATACCAAAACACTTGCCTACCAGATTGACATGACCATAATGTGATAAAATCTGTTCCAGTTCTTCAATATCAATATCATAGACTTCGACATCGACATCATGATAATCGCAGCTGCCATAAAGCAGCATATCTCTTACAATACCACCAACAAGATAAACACGGCCACGACTGGCCAGATCATCCAGAACCTGCTTTTCCAGTTCTTTAAAATCAAATTTCACCTTGCAGCTCCATGATCATATCTCTTAATTCCATCGCGCGTTCAAAGTCAAGAACTTTAGCAGCCTCTTTCATCTGTTTTTCCAGTTCTTTAATGAGTACCTGTTTATCCTGTTTCTTTGCTTTCTTACCTTTTTTGATCAGTGATGATGCTTCATCAACAACATCCTGACCATGAATTGCTTCTCTGATTTCTTTTTTGATCGTTGTCGGTGTAATACCATGTTCTTTATTATACTGATCCTGAATCTGACGACGTCGACTTGTTTCATCGATCGCACTGCGCATTGAATCAGTGATTTTATCGGCATACATGATGACTTTTCCATGACTGTTTCGAGCAGCACGACCAATCGTCTGGATCAGCGAACGTTCTGATCTTAAGAATCCTTCTTTATCGGCATCCAGGATGCAGACAAGCGAAACTTCCGGAAGGTCAAGCCCTTCTCTTAACAGATTGATACCGACCAGAACATCATATTTTCCTAGACGCAGATCTCTTAAAATTTCGGTTCTTTCCAATGTCTTTGTATCACTATGAAGATAAGCCACTTTTAATCCCAGTTCCACCAGATAGGCACTGAGATCTTCCGCCATACGTTTGGTCAGCGTCGTGATCAAAACACGTTCATTCTTTTCCATCCGCTGATGAATTTCATCAATCAGATCATCAACCTGACCAGCAATTGGACGAACTTCAATGATCGGATCTAACAAACCTGTTGGTCTGATGATCTGTTCAACGACTTCATGATTAACTTTTTCCAGTTCATAGTCTCCCGGTGTTGCCGAAACGAAAATAGCCTGATGGATCAGTTCTTCAAATTCTTCAAATACCAGTGGTCTGTTATCTAAGGCACTAGGCAGACGAAAACCATATTCAACCAGTGTTTCCTTACGGGAACGGTCACCATTATACATACCTCTAACCTGTGGCAGCATGACATGGCTTTCATCAACGACCAGCAGAAAATCCTTAGGAAAATAATCAATCAGCGTATAAGGACGCTGACCTGGTTTTCTACCGTCAATGTGACGCGAATAATTTTCGATACCAGGACACATGCCAACTTCCCGCAACATTTCTATATCATGTCTGGTACGCTGTTCCAGACGTTCATATTCCAACAGTTTGGTCTGATCCTTAAAATACTGCAGTCTTTCATCCAGTTCTTCCGTGATCGTATCACAGGCATGCAGCATCTGTTCTTTTTTAGTGACATAGCCATAGGCTGGATAGATCGTATATGTACGATAAGAGGCTAACACATGCCCAGTTAAAGGATCAACCTCACAGATCCTTTCAACGGTATCACCAAACAGTTCAATCCTGATCAGCCAGCTTTCGGTATGACCAGGGACAATTTCAATGACATCACCACGAACACGAAAAGTTCCTTTGCTTTGTTCGATATCATTTCGCTGATACTGGCGATCCACCAGAAAAGTCAGCAGTTCTCTTCTGTCAATATCCTGATCAACCCTGATGGAAAAGATCATTTCTTTATACTGTTCCGGATTTCCTAAACCATAGATTGATGCGACAGAAGCAACCACGATCACATCTTCTCTTTCAATCAGCGAATTCATCGCCGCCGATCTTAACATTTCAATTTCATAATTGGTCTTGGCATTTTTATCAATATAAAGATCTCTGCCCGGAATATAGGCTTCAGGCTGATAAAAATCGAAGTTAGAAATAAAGTATTCGACCCTGTTTTCAGGAAAGAACTCTTTCAGTTCCGAATACAGCTGTCCCGCCAGTGTTTTATTATGCGCCAAAACCAAAGTTGGTCTTTGATACTGCTGGATCACATTGGCTACCGTAAACGTTTTTCCTGTTCCTGTACCTCCCAGCAATACCTGTTGTTTTTTTCCTGCTTTTAAGCCAGCGACCAGCTGTTCGATCGCCTGTATCTGATCTCCCATCGGCTGAAAAGGAGAAACCAGTTTAAATGTAGCCATATTTTCACCACCTATTTTAAAATTTCAATCAGTTTATCATACTGTTTGTCATTTTCATGATTATTGAGATAAATCAGTATTCTGGCAACCAGCATCAGCTTATCATTTTCATCATATTCACCATTTACTTCTAAATAGTTATCACTTTCAAATGACTTTAATGCTTCACATGTTGCCTGAGAAAAATATCCATCTTCACGGTCGACATGATAACCCAGGATATTAAGCATTTTCTGCATTGATTTCACTTTATCACTGACACAATCAGCTTTTAACGTTCCTTCGACTTCAGCAGTTGAAATATCGTCAATCGATACATTTTCAACTTTGATATCCGGTTCTAGTCCGGTGCCATCAATACACGTCCCATTAGGAATCATCCATTTGGCATATGTATATTTGAGAACCGAACCATCGGATAAGGTTTTCTGGGTCTGCGCCGTTCCTTTTCCATAAGTCTGTTCACCAATGAGCTTAAATCCTTTTTCACTTTGCAAAGCGCCAGCAGTCATTTCTGAGGCGCTGGCCGTATTCCCATTAACAAGGATATATCCTGTATCAAAGGTATAAGACGTGTCACTGGCCGCATAGAATTTCTTTGCAGCATCATTTTTCTGCTGCATCTGGTAGATTACTTCATCAGATGTAAAAAACAGATCAAGGATCCCTTCGGCTGCTGTCAGATAGCCACCACCATTATCTCTTAGATCCAGCACCAGCACCGTGACATTTTCCTGCTGAAACTGCTGCAGGGCTTTTTCAACTTCTTTGGCTGTTTCAACACCAAAAGTTGTCAGTTCAATATAGCCAAAAGTCGTATTTCCGGCCTTACGAATTTCATAAGATGCTGATGTATCTAAAGAGCGCCTTTCAACATCTTTCTGCAGTGTTTCTCTCCCTCTAAGGATCGTTAAAGTAATGGTCGTTCCTTCTTCGCCACGAACATATTCTTTGATTTGATCACTGTCAACTCCAGACAGTTCATGATCCCCGGCCTTGACGATAATATCACCAACTTTCAGTCCTGCTTCTAACGCTGGCGAATCGTCATAGATTTTTGTAATCATGGCACCTTTCGCTACTGGTGAATAACCGACACCAATTCCCTGAATATTACCAGCTACACTTTCATTGAAACTGTTGGCTTCCTTACTGTTAAAAAGTTCACTGTGCGGATCATCCAGGCCATCAACCATGCCACTGATGATCGCTGTATTAAAATCAAAGTCCTGATCATTGGCATTGACCCAATGATCACGCAATGTTTCATAAACTTCACTGACAACATCTTCGTTATTATTATTTTCAACAACTGTTGTCTTCTTAGACATATACCCGGCAAAATACCCAATACCCAAACAGATGATGATCAGTATGATCAGTAGAAATTCTTTTCTGTTCTTTTTTTTCTTAGGCTGCGGGATTATTTTCTTTGGTCTTATAAAATCATCCATCTTATCACCTCGCTCATCTATTTTACCATAATTACATATAAATTTCTTTTATATTTTATTATGCGCAAATAATTCTCTGGCAAACAAAGTTTTTTCTTTTGTGTGTCTTTTTTAGACACATTATACATCTATTCCCTCTATCTGTCACTACTGTATAAAAAAAGATTTTAGTTTATCATTTCTGCTAAAATCTTTTCAATACTATTATATGTTCATTGCCTGTCATTAAGCAAAAAACATGCTCTATTATAATATCTGATAGATCATGATGATCAGTGGCATCGTCACAATACTAAACATGACGCTCATGACATTCATGATACTGGCATAACCAGGATGTTTATTATACAGCTGGGCAAACTGCGTAATCATCGCAGCGGGTGGTGCGCACGCTGCCAGAGTCGTGATCAGCAGGATCTGATTAGCGTCATCAATAACATGTGTCAAACCACTGAATTTAAAAACAAACACAATAATCAATGGAAAAACGATCAGTCTCATCAAAGCAATCAGATAAGTTCTTTTTTCAACAAAGATGTCTTTGAGATTCATCTGCCCGATCAGCATACCAATAACGATCATTGCCAAAGCTCCCATCAGTCCGCCAACAGTATCCATCGTTCCTACGATCACATTTGGCAAAGGAATCTGGAAAATAAACAGACAGATTCCGGCAATAATAGCCAAAACATTGATATTCCCTAAAATCTTTTTAAAGTCATAAGTTCTTTCATTACATACCAGATTTTTCGCATGCGTCCATAACAGGATTGTCTGAATGACCATATAGCCGCTGGTATATAAGACCCATTCTTTCCCTAAGATGGCACCAACCAGCGGAATGATCAAATTCCCTGAATTAGAATAAATAATAGTGGCTTTTTCGATTGGCGAAAAACCGGTCACTTTGGCAAGAATATTGGCCAAAGGAATAAAGATCAAATGGACTATGATTGCTCCTAAAAACGACAGCAGCAAGCCATACAGCTTATCTTGGGTAAATTCGATCATAAATGAATTGATGATAGCACAAGGCGATGCGACATAAAGAATGATCATTGATAAGACTTTACTGTCATCACTTGACAGCAGTTTTCTTCTTACCAGTAAAAAGCCAAAAAATATCATGATAAACAGCTGACAGATCTGCTGCATCAGTAAAAAACTCAATTCCATAATTTCACCTCGAAATTATTGTATTCTTTTTTTCTAATGTTTGAAAAGAATTTCATAAATTGAAAAAACAGTGATAAATTCACTGTTTCTTACTTCACCATTTCATATATTTTTTCAGAATCACAATCTCATATATTGCACAAAGAACAACGATACCTGGCATAACTGTTAAAATCATTGCCAGCAGACAGGCCATGGGATCTTCAATCAACAAACCTTCCAGCATAAAAATCAGTCCATAAACTGCCATCAGTAAAGCTGTTGCCCGATTGTATTTGCGGACATCCTTAAGATCTTCACTGCGCGGTGGCCGACTTTGATTATATATCGTAATTGGTTTGCGGGAAAAGAAATAATAACCTGCCACCAGAAAGCACATCAAACCCACAAAAAGAGCACAGCCATTTTCTAAAGCCATCATAAGTTCCTCCTTATCATAATTGTATTTTAAAAATCGAGAAACACGTTATAATCATCGCAAAAATAATAATCACCATATCAAACAAGATATGAAAATGCCAGATATGTCCAATAAATGCATAGATCAGAAAAATTCCCAGCAGATACATAAACCGTTTCAAAATTCTCAGCGCATAGTTTTTTTCCTGCTGACTGCCAGCCTGACGTGCCTGTTCAAAACTGATTCCACTAAACCAATAAATTCTTTCTGTACAATACATCATCGTCATCAGAATGATCAGATCAATCAGTCCGATACCAAAAAACAATCTCCCTGCGAGATCTCTATCTTTAAGCTGAATGGCTGGCATAAAAGAAACAAGAAAAAACACCAGCCATAATAAAAAGCCTTTATATGTTGGTTTCTCTTTCAATCATCTCATCTGCCCATTCCGGTTTACTTTCAAAAGTCATCATCTTCTCCTGATAAGGAAATGTCAATCGATATGAATACAGCTGTGGCGCGGTCCGCTTATCTCGTGATCCGTATTTATGATCACCAACCAAAGGAAAACCTCGACTGGCAAACTGGACACGGATCTGGTGGCTTCTGCCCGTGTACAGACGAATATGCACCAGCGATTTTTCACCTGGTTGCAGCGTTTTCAGTTCCAGCTTAGCTTTTCTGACACCTTTTCTTTCTCTTTTCACAACATAAACCTTATTCTTGCGAGAATCTTTCCATAACAGATCTTCCCACACCGCCTGTTCAGGAGGCTGTCCATGAACGATAGCCAGATATTCTTTAACCATTCTTCCTTCTTGAATGCAGCGCGATAACATTGCCGCTGTTTTACGATTGCGCGCATAAACCATGATGCCTCCAACATTAATATCGAGACGATGAACATCATAAATCTGTCCTTTCAGCAACTCACTCAGCTGTACCGGCAGCTCATGTTGAGAATCAATTCCCACTGGTTTGATACAAACAATAAGGTTTTGATCTTTGTAAACGATTTCCATTTTTTTCCCTCTTATCTTTTTTTCATTATAACATTTCATATCTCCAAATTATATAAAAATTCCTGTTGACCATTTAAAAATAGATAGGCTAAAATGAAACCGGATGTTGTTATAATATTCAATATCCGGAAATAATAAGTAAGAAAAACGGAGGTGATCGAATGAGCACAAACAGAAAACAGCAATTAGAAAACTTATTGCTGGCATTAGTCAAACATGACAGAAATCTGATCGATGATATTTATGAACATATCGAAGCAATCGATCTGGCCGAAGAAATCGAAGATCTGGAAGATGATAAATTAAAATATTTATGTAACCATATCGACGATGAAAAACTGGCAGAAATCTTAGAAGAAGCTGATGAAGATCTGCAGATTGATATCATCAGGTATATTGATGACAGACGATTACTGCTATTATTTAATTATATATCTAAAGATAATATCGTCGACATTCTTGGTGAACTGCCCATTGGCAAGCGTAAAAATCTGATCAATCTGATGAAAGCTGATGACAAACAGGTCATTGAACAGCTGTTAGGCTATGATAAAGAAACTGCCGGTGGTTTGATGACGACCGAATATATAGCCTTGAATTCGCATTTAACAGTGAAGAATGCACTGATCAAGATCAAAGAAATCGCACCAAAAACTGAAGTCATTGATACCATCTTTGCTTTGAACAGCAGAAAACAGCTGGTTGGAACAGTTGATATCCGCGACATCCTGTCATCTGAAGGAGACGTCAAGCTTTATTCGATCATGGACGATCATATTATTACTGTTACCCCAGAAACCGACCAGGAAGATGTTTCCTTACTCGTATCAAAATATGACCTGACAACAATTCCGGTCATCAATAACAATCATGCTTTGCTGGGGATCATTACCGTTGACGATATCATCGACGTTATCCAGGAAGAACATACCGAAGATATGTTACAGATGCACGGGGTCAATAAAGAAGAATCTTTAGATTCTACGCTGTTTGAATCCATTCAGATGCGTCTGCCTTGGCTGATCGTTAATCTGGCAACGGCATTTTTTGCGTCCTTCGTTGTCAAAATGTTTGAAGGAACAATCGAACAGATCGTGGCCCTGTCAGCAACCATGACCATTGTTACCGGAATGGGCGGTAATGCCGGAAGTCAAACATTATCAATCATGATCAGAAGCATTGCTTTAGGAGAAATTCATTTCAATGACTGCTGGCCAGCACTGAAAAAAGAAATCTGTGTTGGTATGTTTAATGGTTTGATTACCGGGGCAATAACAGGTGTCATCGTTTATGGCTTGTACGGCAATTTCTATTTAGGAATTATTATCTGTATTGCGATGATTGGCAATCTGGTCATTTCAGGAATTTTTGGCTTTTTGATTCCTGTAGCCTTAAAAGCTGTACACCTGGATCCCGCTTTGGCTTCATCAATCTTTTTAACAACCGCAACCGATGTATTAGGATTCTTCATCTTTTTACAGCTGGCCAATATGTTTTTGCCACTTCTTATGTAAAAAAGAGACGACATGCTTATTTTGCATGATAGTCTCTTTTTTTACATAATAGAAAATTATACATGTTGGCATGACGAAGTTCATCAGACATGATTGCCATAAGCAATGGGTAATGATGCCCCGCCATATTAGCCATGATCTTGCGATATTTCTGAACTGCTGCCAGTTCTCCAAAAAGAGCTTTCTGCAGATTTTTTTCATAATCTAATGCATAGTTCATCTCTTGAATCATCATATCATCTGTAACCATCTGATCGGTTATTTCTTGATAGATTTTTCTTAAAATACGACGATGTTTTTTTTCATCATCACGGATACCAGCAATGATTTCTTTTTCAGCGGCAGAAGGTGCCTGCTGCAACAGTTGCTGGTAAAACATCTCATCTTCTTTTTCACTGGCAATCGATTGAAAAATAAGTTCTTTTGCTTCTGGTAAAGTGATCAATTCTTCACCAATAACATCGTCTTCTGTCCTTTCCATATAATGATCATCAAAGTAGAATCTTGGATCCATATCATCTCTCCTTACCTTATGATATGCATCTTCTTTTCTTTTGGGAACTTTTTTATCTGACTTTGAACAATAAATAAAACCAGAATATAAAATCAGCTGCTAAAGTCACCAGCCAGCCTAGAAGTACCCACTTCCCTAGTGGCACAGCCAAAAGCGTACAAATCGTCAGATAAGAGAAAAAAACAATGACAATGAACCTGGTTGTCGTTGTAAAATGTAAAAGCGTCTGATAAACTCTTTGCTTATTTTCAGGGGTGATTGTCACCCCCGTATTCCATAACGATGGCTTTTTTTCTAAAAATGCCATCAGCATATATAGAATAATCATGCCCAAAGGAATAATCAGACTTTCATATTTGCTGCCCCAGCGATCGATCTGTCCCTGCAGATTATAATGCATCGGTATCGTATCTGGTGTTTTGAACCAGTAAACACCATAGAAAATCAGCGTCAAGATCATCACTGCCTGCGTGATTCTCGTAAGTATTGTATCAAATTTCGTCCGTTCTATTTTCATAATGATTCTCCATTCATTTCAACAAACTGTCTAATCTTATCTTTTATGATCTGCCACATCTTTTCATTTCCATAATCAATCGGCAAACTTCTTTTTCCTGCTTTAGGCAGATGCAGCTCCTCTTTTATATTCTGTACATAGACTTCATCAGAAAAATGAATCGTATAATGATGCTTCGCTGCCGATACCGCAATATATCCTTCGTTCATCTTCTGCCCAAACAGCCACATCGGCATTGCGAAAGAAATTTTACCTGTCAGCTGAGGGTAAGTCTGAGTCATATGATCGGCAAATCTGATAATGTCTGGTTTTTGTTCCGGGTTTAGCTTAGCAATATACTGTTGTATTGACGTCATCGTTTTTCATCCTTTCTGACTTTGATCATAACATAATTTGTCAGCAGCTGACCATCTCGAGATACCTGCTGCTGCCTAACAACATGATAACCCCGTTTTTCAAAGAACGGACGCGCCGTGATCGAAGCATGTGTCGTTATCATCACTGCATTGCGCTCGAGATAATCACAGATCTTCGTAGCAACTTTCTGTCTCTGGTATTCATGGTGAACATAAAGATGATCTAGATAACCGGTTTCATCGATATCACCAAAGCCAATAATCTTCCCCTTTTCGACAGCAACAACGCTGTCATGTGCCTGTAAAAGCCGTTGCCACCTTTCCAGATCATGACTGCTGCTGGTCCAGGCATCACATTGTGCCCTGGTATAATCATGACGGTTGATCTTATAAACGGTCTCTGTAAATAAAGTCACTATTTCCTGACAGTCTAAATGACAGTACTTTCTCAAATACATCATGACCCTTAATAGCGAATAACAAAATAAATCACATATACCCAGCTCATCAGCCCATGAATAATGGCCCAGCCAACCGAATGCCAGGTCGAATAGCTGATGACCATAGCTAAAGCACTGCCAAAAGTAATTCCTGATTTGACCGTTTTATTGACAACCGTTTTTGTTACACTGATTTCTTTTTCTTCCATCATATCCACCTTTTTCATAAAATTGTATCATTCTTTTCATTTTATAAAGTACATAGTCATTATATATTTGACACAGCGGCATTTATTTATACAGTATGCTGTTACTTTTTCTTATTATAGCAATAATCATGATTTTTTCTTAATAGCTCGAGTTGCGACAAAAGCAGGAATATTTAATTCCTTAAGATGTCCCGAGCGATTGGTATCTTCATATAGATCAAGCAAAACAAATCCTGCTTTAAACTGTCCCCTGATCTGTTCTTCTAAAGTGTGAGAGAACTGGATACCATCATCACTTTGTATTGCTTTCTGGTAAAGCTGAGGATCTTTTAAAGGGTGATATGGCAGTTTCTGTACGAGTTGTGTTTCCGTTTCGTCTACTGCAAAATTCATACCTGTGTCAAAACCACCCAGATAAATTCCTCCAGGTTTTAAAACCCGATAACATTCACGGAAAACATGATCGACATCTTCAATATAACAGTTTGAAACTGGCTGAAAGATCAGATCAAAACTTTCGTCAGCAAATGGAAAAGGTTTAGTCATATCGCCCTGGATCACTGTCACCTGATAATCCTCTCTTTGAGCAACTTCCTTCTCTGTCAAGCACTGCTGTAAAGAGTAATCCAATACTGTACATATTCCTCCTAAAGCTGAAAAAACAGGTATCTGCTGGCCACCGCCACTGGCCAAACCTAAGATTTTTTTGCCCTTCAGTTTACCAAACCATTCATGTGGAACCACTTTGGTAGGCGTCAGATAGACACCCCAATGTCCCTCTTTTGCCTGCTGAAAAACTTCATGGGTAATGGGCTGTCCCCATGTCCAGCCATCCAGACACCACTGATCGATCGTTCTGGCATTGTGTTTTTGATAACTCATATTTCTTCTCCTTTTCGATGATCATGATAATGCGAAAAAAGATGACAGTGCATATGACTGTGAACAATTTTTTGATATTCATGACCATTTCTGATGATATGAACATGTTCGTGACGATGATAAACGATCATCGTATCGATCACGACCATGACCGTTCCTAAGATCATGATCACCAACGCCAAAACATAAAAGTCCGACATTGGCTCATGCAAGCATACATATGAAATCAAAGCGCCCATAAACGGTGCCAAAGCATAGTAGGCACTTGTCTTGGCCGCACCCAGGATATCCTGAGCCTGAATATAGCAGAAAATACTTAAGCCATAGGCAACAAATCCCAGCAGCAAGACCAGCCCCATGATTGGCAATGATGGCAGCTGTTCATGCACAGCGAAAGCAATAAGCAACGATCCCAGTCCCGAAAATACACCTTTGAGCATAACGATCTGATATGTATTTTTATCAGCAATCTTTCTAGTACAGTTGTTTTCCAGTCCCCAGCATGATGCAGCCAGCAAAACCAGCAGTGAGCCCCATGAAAACGATAAGCTTGCTCTATCCTCAAAAGTCAGCACACAGCTTGACAGGGTCACCAGCGTAATCCCGATCCACAGTCGTAATGATATTTTTTCTCTAAAAACAAACAGTGCCAGTAAAGAAGTAGCCACAATTTCAAAGTTATTTAATAAGGATGCATTGGCCGCCAGCGTATAAGCCAAACCAAACATCAGCAGGATCGGTGCAATGATATCTAAAACGATCATCGTCACCGTATAAGGCAGATCCGACTTTGTCAGGCGGTCATGAACTCCATTGTTGTGGCGATCCAGCATATACAAGACGGTCATGCCTGTTCCTGCTCCCAGATACAGAAAAGCCGCCATCATCGTCGGTTCAACCTGATTTAACAGTAATTTAGAAAACGGCATGTTCAGCGCATAAAACAAGGCCGCCAGACATGCCAGCAAAGATGCCTTCCCTTTTTGTTTCATCTTTCTTTCCTCCCTAAGATGATTATATCATATCAGTTTATAATCGATAGATATCTTGTCCCAGATTCTGCAGGCCATCCCAGTCAATGATCACATACTGACTGCGTCCTTTTTTTTCGATATAGCCCCAACGACAGAACTGGTTTAAAACGCGCTGCAGCTGACGATAGCTACAGCCAAGCAAACTAGCAACACTGACAAAATTTTCCCTGATCACACCATGATCATGACAGGATACAAGATAAGCTGCTAAACGGTTTTCAACCGGATAATTGATGGAAATCGATGTATTATGATTCGTATTATAAAGTTTCAAAGAAATCTGCTGTGCCAAAAAGCGAACAAATATCAGATCCTCAAACAGCACATTCCTATACCGATCAACAGAAATAGCCAGAAAATCGCATTGTTCCAAAGTATAAACATCGTTATTGATTGGCAGCCCATTTAAAAATTCCACCTCTCCTAATACTGTTATTGGATACGAAATCGCTGACAGTCGTGTCATTCCATTCGCTGTAGTATTACACGCTTTGATTCGTCCTTTCAAAAGAATATAAAGTTCATGCAAGTCATCCCCCCCCTGATGTAGCAGCCAATGATTTCCTCTTACTTGGTAAAAGTGAAACAGCTGTAAGGCAATGTCATTAAGTTAATAAACTAATGATATAGAGGATTACATGAATATGTACTCCTCTTTTTATTTTTTTGAAAAACATGTTGACTTTGAAACACAAGTGTGTGGCCTATTATTTATTCTTTCCAATAAATAATAGGCC
>CASETM010000058.1 GCA_949290865.1 uncultured Bacillota bacterium | reverse complement strand
TCACGAAAATTGAAAGAATCGCCTGGTGTAAAATTGTTCATTGATTGTAGCCAGGTTAAATCATTCAATGGACTAAACTGTAGACGCTTTGGAGGAATGACTTTTGGACAGGGGTTCGATTCCCCTCAGCTCCACCAAAAGAAATATGACGAACTTGATAATGTGAATTTTTCATTCTTTATCGAAATGTTCGTTTTACAATAAAAAAGATGATAAATCATCGATTGTTTTTAAATAAGAAGACTTTGGAAAAATTTGTTTTCACAAGTCTTTTTTTATACTGAAATCTTTGTTAACAAATCATATTATTTATCAATTTGTTAGAACTTTACAATTGGTCATGATGTCATTCTGATATAATAGATATTAGACTATTTATGTACGGGGAGGAAAATTATGGGAAAAGTGCAGACTATATCTTTAATAGCGCTAGTCATATATTTTGCTGTTTTATTAATTGCTGTCACAAAAGAAAAGAAAAATAATAATGTTTTAGATTATTTTTTTGCAGGAAGGAGTTTACCATTTTGGGCACTATCTATTACTTTTATCGCCTCCTGGTGGAAAGCGGGTTCAGCACTTTCCACTGCAGACTAGGCTTTTGAAGATGGATTGGGAGCGTTTTGGTATTATGGTGTACCCGTTTTAATTTCGACTTTTTTGATGATTATTGGATCAAAAGCTATTCGTCGTTTGGGTTATCTGACACAAAGTGAAATGATGAAATCACGTTATTCGCAGCAAACAGCACGTATGCTTTCGGTGATGATCTTGATTTTTATGACATTTTCAGCTGCATCACAAATGGTTGGGATTTGTAATTTCTTTGGAACTTATTTAGGGTTAAATTATGAATGGGCAGTCATAATTGGGACATCCATTGTTTTAATTTATTCATTATTTGGCGGATTTCGAGGAGTTGTTTTAACAGATATTATTCAATTTGTTCTTTTGCTTTGTTCTGCTTTGATTGTATTTGTTACAGCGATGTCACACTCTGGTGGAATTGCTGAGATTCAACAAACAGCTAAACTGATGGGAAAAACGGATTTTTTGAATTTTTTTCTGGAGCTAGTCATTATATGACTTATGTGATAACTTTTGGCTGTGCATGGATGATACAGGCCAATGTTTGGCAACGAATTTCTGCAGCAAGAAGTGATCAAGATGCTTATAAGATGACGGTGATGAGTTTTATAGCTTATATTCCCTTATATTTAATTGTTGTTTTTACTGGAATGGCCGGTATTGTTATTTTTGATAAGATGCCAGAAGGTGGGGTGGTGACTTCTATCGTATTGAACTATATGTCACCTTTATTAGGTGCTTTTGTATTTGTTGGTATTTCAGCTGCTATTATGTCGACGATGGATTCTTTAATTAATACAGCAGCCATGACCTTATCTATTGATTTATATCCTGCAAAACACAGTGAGGAAAGAAAATTAAAATTTTCTCGTTTGGCAACATTATTGGTTACGTTAACAGCATTATTCATATCTTTAAGAATTCGTTCTATTTTAGAAGTCTCATGGATTGCATCAGATATTATTACAACAGGTGTTTTTGTACCTTTGATTGCTGGTTTTATTTGGCGTCGAGGAAATTCAAAAGGTGCAATGGCATCAATGTGTGCAGGATTATTATATTGTCTTTATAATTTATTGATTGGTTTTGGAATTTCTTTACCAGCTTTTTGGGAATTTCAGTCGCCACTACAAATTATTTTAGGTGTGACTTTGTCAACAGTTATCTATTTTGTAGTCAGTATGTGTACAAAACCAGAATTTGAAAAAGCTGATCATTTTATTGCTTTGACTAAAAAGAAAGAGGGTGATGTTTTTCATTCTTAAATATTTCAAACTTGTATATTTTATTTATGATATAGAAGTTATCGAGATTATGTTTGAGGTATGATATGATTGAATAAAGAATGTATCAGAAATGGAGGCATATCATATGAAAAAAATATTTATCATTACAATGGCGATATTCGTTGTTGGATTATCTGGCTGTCAATCGAAATTAGAGCAAGAACAGGTTAAACTAATTAAAGTAGCTCCAGAAGTTATTGATCAATATGATTGTGCATTTTTACAAAAAGAGGGTATCTATACATTTGAAAATAAAAACTATACATATATTGTTTTTGAAAATATGCATATTGATCCAGATCAGGTAAGACTAAAACAGGATGGCTCAGTATCTACAATTTATATTTCATTTGATAAAACCAATGATCAAGATACACGATATGTATATAAATATATAAATCATCTTGATGATGAGAATAAAACACTGATAGTAAGTGATGGAAAAAAAGAATATCTATTTAATGATACTTTTATTATTGAATAATATGAAAAACAGATAGGAGAAAAGTATGAATATTAAAATGATTGTTACAGATTTGGATGGAACATTTTATCATCGTGATTTGACTTATGATAAAAAAAGATTTAGTCAGTTGTATGGTCAAATGAAAGATCATGATATCAAGTTTGTTGTGGCCAGTGGTAATCAATATTATCAGTTAATATCTTTCTTTGATGATTTTCAAAATATGAGTTTTATTGCAGAAAATGGCAGTTATATTGTCAGTGAAGGACAGGAAATATTTTTAGCACAAATGAATAAAAATACATATCTTCATGTGGCTCAGTTACTGATGAATATCGAGGGAATAGAATTTACCTTGATTTGTGGTAAAAAATCTTCTTATGTATTATCATCAACGCCAGAGGAATTATGTCATTTTTTTCAAAATTACTTTCCAAAGATGGAAAAAGTTAAATCTTTTGCGAAAATTGATGATGACATTATGAAAATATCACTTGTTGTTCAGGAAGATCTGGTTGATTTAATTGAAAAGCAATTGCAAGAAGCAGTTGATGATCAATTAAAGGTTGTTACGAGTGGACATGGCTGTATTGATATTATTATTAAAGGAGCTGATAAAGGCCATGGTATTGCTATGTTAATGGATAAATGGAATATTAATGCTGATGAAATTATGGCCTTTGGTGATGCGATGAATGATCTGGAAATGCTGGAACTTGTTAAGTATGGTTTTGTAATGGCTAATGGCAATGATGTGTTGAAAGAAAAAATAGGCTGTGTTTTGCCTTATACTAATGAAGAAGATGGCGAACTGATAGTTATTGACAAATATTTTGAAAATCCAATAGAGTGTGAATCTTTATATAAACAATGGAGCTGTCAAAAGGGTGATGATGAATAAAAATATGATTTTAGTAAAATCCATTAGCTTTATATTTGTGATATGGCTGATGAATGGATTTTATCTGTTTTATTCTTTTTCTTTTTGGCTTTTGTTATTCTTTTGCTGCGAGATACTGTTTTTATGGTTAGCATTGAAAAAGTTGACTTGTTGTTATGTGTTTGTTATAGATGAAATAAAGCATATGCAGATCAAATTATGGAAGAATTTATCTATTGCGGTTACTGTAACGATAGGTCTTTTTGTTATGTCTTTTGTTTTAGCATTGAATTATTATGTTTATTTTTATTCATATTTAAAATGGACTGCATATCATCATTTGCGGGTGCCATATTTTTTGTTAACAGGATTTGGTTTGTATTTTGTTATTAAAAATAGTTTACTTTTGTATTGCTGTCAAAAAGTCAATGGTCATATGTATCAGAATTATTTTGGCGAAATTAAACAATTATTAATATGTTCTGGTATTTATTGGCTGTTAGTGATCATCATACAGATTATTTATTTTTTCTTTTTTGAACAGACATATATTATCAAATTCATGCTTTGTGCAATACCAGTTTATATGTTTGTCATGTTTTATATCATATATTGGCAATATAAAAAAATTTTTTCATTAAAAAAGTTATTTAAAAATATTTTGTTGATGGTATCGATATGTACATTGAGTTTATATATGATAATGACTGCAGATTATTGGTATTTACAGCCCTACATCAATAGTATTCCGTCGGTTAAAAAATATGAAAATAACATAACTGAAAATGAGGATGGTTCTTATATGATTCAAATGTCGCAAGATACCTTTAAAATTTTACAGCTTACAGATATTCATTTGGGTGGATCATTATATACTATTGGAGAAGATAAAAATGCGCTTCATGCCGTTTATGATTTAATTGAATATACTCGATCTGATTTAGTTGTCATTACTGGTGATTTTGTTTTTAGTATTGGTCTGTTTTCTTTATCATTCAATAACTATGCTCCGATTGAACAGTTTTGCAGTTTTATGCGTCATATTGGTATTCCCTGGACATTTGTTTATGGTAATCATGATACTGAAACTGTATCCACTGCATCTTTTAAAAAGATAGATCATTTATTTCAAAAATTTGCTCAGACAAATGATCATACACTTTTATATAGTCAAAAACGCCCGCATATAACGGGACGATATAATCAGTATATTATGATCAAGAATAAAGATGATACAATTAACCAGATTTTATTTTTGCTGGATTCTAATCAGTATATTGGACATATGACAGATTACGATTATATTCATGATGATCAGGTCAAGTGGTATGAACAAACTCTGCTTTCTTTTGATTCCGGGAATATACCTGATTCTATGATATTCTTTCATATGCCAATAGAAGAATATCAAACAGCTTATAAACTTTATAAGCAAAAAAGTAAAGAAGTGAAATATTATTTTGGAACTATTGGTGAAAAAAATGAAGCTATCTGCACTTCAAAATATGAAAGTCAGTTATTTGAAACGGCAAAAAGACTTGGCAGTACCAAAGCCATGTTTGCAGGCCATGATCACTATAATCATATTTCTTTAGAATATGAAGGCATAAGACTCACTTTTGGCAGATCAATCGATTATTTAGCGATGCCAGGAATTCAACAGCATTCATCACAAAGAGGAGGAACCTTGATTACGCTAAATAGTGATCATAGTTTTGAAATTGATTCCATACCATTAGATGCAATTCGACATTAAGTCATATATATAAAAAATGAGATATAAAGGAGAAGTGGAAAATAACATTTACAAATATTGATATTGAAAAATGGGAAAGACATGAATATTTTCAACATTATTTTCAAAATGTTCCTTGTACATATAGTATGTCTATAAAATTAGATATTACTAAAATCATTAAAGCCAAGTATAAACTATACCCAGTGATGCTTTATTATTTAACGCGTCTTGTGAATCGTCATCAAGAATTCAGGATGGATTATAATGAAAAACAGGAAGTTGGTTTTTTTAGTGATATGATACCAAGTTATACAGTTTTTCATAAAGAATCAGAAACTTTTTCCATTCTTTGGACATTGTTTACTGATAATTTAGATGATTTCTGTGCAAACTATGAAAAAGACTTAGAACAATTTGGAAATAATCATTCTCTTTCCGGAAAGCCAGATATGCCAGGAAATTGTTTTTCTGTATCAATGATACCTTGGACAACATTTGAAGGTTTTCAATTGAATTTGCAGGAAGGATATCAGTATTTAAGACCAATATTTACCATGGGAAAATATTATGAAGATGATGGCAGAATTATTTTGCCATTAGCGGTGCAGGTTCATCATGCAGTATGTGATGGCTATCATTTATGTCGTTTTCTTAATGAGTTACAGGAAATGATCAATGATTTTTAAAAACTGGATGAACAGTTCATAAATTGTAAGATAAGACACAGTCATTTGTTTTTATAGCTGTGTCTTTTTGTATTTCTTAATTCAGGAAATCGATTGTTTTCAAGGGAGAGATGTTTAAAATGAAAGCTGTAAAGAGAAAAGGAGGAAGAACTAATGAAAAAAGCGGCAGTTTTAGTAGCACCGGGATTTGAAGAAGGTGAAACCTTGACGATTGTGGATATTCTTCGTCGAGCACAGATTCAATGTGATACATTTGGCTTTGATCAGATTGTAACTGGGGGACATGATATTACTTTGCAATGTGATAAAGTATTAAGTGAAGAAGTTATTGATTATGATATGGTGATTTTACCTGGAGGATATGATGGAGCTGTTAATTTAAGAGATAATGAAATAGTCATGGATATTCTTCATCAGATGAATGAAAAAGGGAAATATATTTGTGCTATGTGTGCAGCACCTATTGCCTTGGAAAGAGCAGGATTATTAGATAATAAGAATTTTACGGCATATTTAGGATATGATAAAAAAATCAAAAAAGGGAATTATTTAGAAGATAAGGTTGTTATTGATGGTCAGATTGTGACGAGTCGTGGACCAGCAACAGCATATGCATTTGCATATAAACTGGTTGAACTGTTAGGTGGCGATGCATTAGCGATCAAAAACAGGATGGTCTATTTTAATGCATTCGATGTTAAGGAGGATGAATAATATGGCAAAAGTGGCAGTGTTAATGGCAGAAGGCTATGAAGAAGGAGAAACTTTAACGATCGTTGATTTATTAAGAAGAGCAGGAATAGAATGTCATACTTTTAGTTTTAAAGATCAGTTTGTTAAGGGGATGCATCAGATGTATATTAAAGCTGATAAAATGTTTGGTGATGAAATAAAAAATTATGACATGCTGGTTTTACCAGGAGGGAGACCAGGAGGAGATAATTTAAAAAATGATCCTGAAGTCATTGCTATGGTACAGTATTTTAATGATCATGGTAAATATTTGGCAGCTATGTGTTCAGGAACAGTTGTATTATCTGATGCCAAAGTTATTACTGGTAAAAAAGTAACAGGTTATACTGGCTATGCCAAAAAACTGATAGGTGGTATTTTTCAGGATGATGTTGTTGTATTTGATCAAAATATTATTACTAGTCAGGGTCCAGCAACACCATATCCCTTTGCTTTTAAAATTGCAGAAGTTTTAGGGAAAGATGTTTCGATTATGAAAGAAAGACTCATGTATCATTTTGCAGGTGGAAAATAAGAGTAAAGAACACAAGTTATTAGCTTGTGTTTTTTTGTTTCTTGATTTAAGAAATCAATGGTTTGTATATATTAAAAAGATTATAGTGGTGATGAAAAAGGAGGATGGCAGGATGAAAGAAAAATATCTTCAAAAATCAGAATCATTTGGTTTGGCAATTTTACTGGCAATTGTTGGAGGTTTTTTAGATGCTTATACCTATTGTTGTCGAGATCAGGTTTTTGCTAACGCTCAAACTGGAAATATTGTTAGAGTTGGTATTACTTTGGCTAATGGTGAGTATATGAAAACACTGAGATATGCTATTCCGATTCTAGCGTTCATAGCAGGTATTTTGGTAGCAATGTATATGCGTGACCGTTCTAATACTAAATTTCACTGGCGTCAGGTAGTTTTGTTTTTTGAAGCTGTTATTATTGTTATTGTTGGTTTCGTACCGATGAATAATATTTTTAATATTTTAACAAACATTATGATTTCTTTTTTGTGTGCCATGCAGGCAGAAAGTTTTCGTAAGGTGTTAGGAAAACCGTTTTCTTCAACGATGTGTACAGGAAATTTGAGAAGTGCCAGTGAATATTTTTATCATGTATTGACTCAAAAAGATTATCATTTATTGATCAATATGTTACATTATATTTTTATTATTATGGCTTTTATTGCTGGTGCTTTTATAGGGGTTTGTATTACAAAATTATATATGTATCATGCTATCTTAATAACATTAATTCCTATGTTTTTGTCTATTTATTTAATGAAAAACAATATCTAGGGATAGAAAAATGACTTCCATCTATAGTTTTTTGGATTGAAAATTTAAAGGAAAATCAATCAAATAATATATGTATTCATAATAGATAAAAGCTTTGAGTGTTAGCTGCTATTATTTTTTCACGTTATTAATCTGATATTTTAGCTTTTATTCGTTTACATGATAAAAAGTATTTTTTGTAAATATAAAGAATGATAAAAAGAATTATCGCACACGATGAAGAGAAGGCTGAAAGATGATAAAATCCTTTTTAAGTGGAATGAAAATTATGATGAAGTTTTTGAGAAAATCAAATAATGAAGAATTTGATTAAAGAAAAGTTTGTGACTGATTTGTATTATATTAGATATTGAATATGTATTTTGATATAGGTTTGCTGTTGACAAATTAACTCTATTTTATATAATTAACAATGTTAATTATATAGGAGGTTGTCTATGATTGATTGGCAGGAAATGTTAACTATGCATCAGGAGCTAAATCAGTTTGCAAGAATGATGCTTACAAAAAAACAAAAGCAATTTCTAACAGCGAGTGAAAGAGAATTATTAGCGTGGATTTATTTGACCTCAAATGATTGTACTCCTTTATATTTAAGTAAGGTAAGTGGTATGAAAAAGGAAGCGGTTAGTCGATGTCTAAAAAGCCTTTATGAAAAAAGGTGCATTCAACGAGAAAAAAAATCCGCTGATGAGCGGAGTTACACTCTTTCTTTGACAGTAGAGGGAGAAAAAGCTTTAAAAAATGATTTTGAGATCATGTTGCAAAAATTTTATGATTTATATCGTGAAATGGGGAAAGATTTTGAAATTTTATTTAGTCTCATTTCAAAAGCAAACCAAATGATGGCAGTCACTAAGGAGGGAAATGATGAAATTTTATGATATTCTACAATGGGATCCTCAGGTAACGAAGATGTTCATGAAAAAGAAAATTATAAAAAAAGAAAAGATGAAATTAGCTAGTGGAATGTTCATGCGTTCCTTGCTGATTGTGTTATTTGCAATAGTTTTTATTACTGGATTGACTGCTATTTTTGGAAGTAAAAACACGCCTATGGTGGTTGCTGTTTTCTGTATATTGCTAGGAGTAAGATTTGTTGATTTTGGCTATTGTATCAAGGATGCATTATTAATGTTAAGTCTGGCTTTTTTTCTTTTGCTTGTTTCGCCAGTCATTGCTGATTCTGTTTTTCCTTTATGGGGGTTTGTTATTCATTTGATATCCTTTTTTATTATTTTATTTGTGACTTGTGACAAGCCAGAGATGGGGAATGGTGGTTTATTTGGTTTTGCTTATATTTATCTTTCTGGAAATCCAGTATACGGACAAGACTTTATTCAAAGAATTTATCTTACCCTTACTGGTCTTATTATATGTGGATCAATTTTTTATTTAAAACATAGAGATAAAAACCGTGATATGAGGTTCATTGAAAAAATAAAACAGATTGATATGCAAGAATTCAAATATCAATCGATGTTGAGGATGTCTATGGGGGTAGGTGCAATATTATCATTAGGACATGCTTTTCATATTGAACGATTTATGTGGGCTGGATTTGCTTGTGGTTCATTACTTTGCGAATATTCCAAAGAGTCAAAAATAAAAGAAAGATTTATCCAGAGATTTACAGGTGTGGCAGCTGGATCGATTATGTTTTATCTTATATATTCTTTGCTTCCTGTAGGATTACATGGTATGATTGGTCCATTTGGTGGATTTTGTTTAGGTTTTTGTGTTGATTATAAGTTTAAGACTGCATTGAATTGTTTAGGTGCTTTGATGATTGTATCTCAGATATATGGTTTGCAGTCAGCTGTCATTTTACGAATTATAGATACCGTTTTAGGAATCACTTTTGCATTGTTATTCTATTATGTATATGAAAGATACATTTCTAGAAAAATATGTGTAGTCAGTGGAAAGCTTAAATACCAAGCTGTTTTCAATCTACTATCAAAATCATATAGTTAACTTGTAAAAAAAGAATTATATAATAAATAAGACCTGATTTTAAAATTAGACAGGTCTTGTTTATTATAATAATTATAGTTTTTTACAGTATATTTTTTTTAAAAGATTGATAATTTCAATAATACGTTGGTCTTTAAGATGGTAGTAGATAAACTGTCCTTTTTTTATGCTGTCAACAAATCCCATCGCTTTAAGGGTTGACAAATGCTGTGATAAAGCTGCCATTGAAATATTATTCATTGTTTCATGTAATTCAGTGACAGTCTGCTCCTTTCCCTGTAGTAAACAGACAATCATCAGGCGATTAGGATTTGATAATGTCTTTAATATTTCGCTGACAATATAAACTTGATCATTCATCTTCGATACCTCGATTTCTAATTTGACAAATGGCTTGGGTCATTGTGCCCATTGGACAGTAGACACACCAGCTGCGGGGACGATAAATCAACATAGTGATAAAACCAAGAACACTAGATGTCAGCATCATGCTATACATTCCAAAAGCAAACTGTGCTATACCTGGTGAATACAGTGTCCCTTGATATGCAAACATCCAAGGAATTTTTACTGACCATAACAGTGTTACAATCTGTGACAGATTTTTAGTTCCAGTAAAAACCTGATAAGTAGAATAAATCATCAGGATAAACATGGTCATAAAGAAGACTAAAAATCCATATCTAAATATTTTGGATGATAAAAATTTTGGGGGCTGTTTTTGTCGAGAAAGTCTGAGTTTATTTCCCAGAATATCAAAAAATTGTCCTCTGCCACAATAACGATGACAGAAATCTTTATTTCTTTTGATGATGGCAATGCATAAAGGAATAGCAAACTCTATCATTCCTAACCAGGCAAATAAGATATTAAACATGCCTAATAATAAATATACTGGAGTATAAATCCATAAATAATCATACCACTTCTTTTTTTTCATTTTATGTTCTCTCTTTCTTTTCAATAATGCCAGCAGGACAGGTTTTTACACATATACCACAACCTACACATAAGTCTGTATTTACTTTGGCTTTAATTCCATATTTGATTGAGATAGCGTGTCGTGGACACACTTTCATACATGCACCACAGGCAACACAGTTAGTATGAATATATGCAATAAATTGATTCATTTTATCACCTCGTTATATTTAAATATATTCTTAAATGCTTAAATAGTCAAGATAAAAATATATTTTTAGTAAATGAAAGTGGTTAGAGAAGCAGTTATGATATACTGTAATTACACAGATAAAAATCAGGAAGGAAAAATAAGATGAAAGTAATAGTGAACGCTGATGATTTTGGTTACAGCAAAGGACAGAATTTAGGAGTATTAGAATGTTTTCAAGAAGGAATCGTGTCATCAACCTCTTTAATGGTTAATATGCCAGGTTTTGATCATGCGATTGAATTAATGAAAAAGTATCCATGTTTAAAGGTTGGTTTACATTTTGTCATGACAGTGGGAAAACCGCTTTCTGAAGCAAGTGGCTTAACGAATGAAGCCGGTTATTTTGATCATAATTTAGAAAGAATTGAAAAAGCAGCAATTCAGGAAATTGAAAAAGAATATCGAGCACAGCTGCAAAAGTTTATGCAAAGCGGTTTTAAGCCTACGCATTTGGACTATCATTATGGCTGTACAAATAAACAATATGAAATTATTATGAAACTGGCGAAGGAACTGAATATACCAATTCGAGCTGTTGATCGAGATGTGGAAGAAAAAGCACGATTAAAGGGAGTTAAAAGTTCACGTAATTTTATGAATCAGTTTTATGATGATGGTGTATCGCTAGATAATCTGCTGCAGATTTTCAAAGAACATAGAGATAAAGATCTTATTGAAATTATGTGTCATCCTGCCTATGTGGATGCAACAATCCTAAAAAACAGCAGTTATCATATAAAAAGGGCTTTTGAAAAAGAAATTTTAACCAGCGACGAGGTTAAAGAATTTTTAAAGAAACATGGAGATATTCAATTGATTTCATATCAGGAATTATAATGAAAGATTTTAATGATTTCTTCGTAATTTTGTTTATGAGTGCTTGCTATCGTACATGAGTTTTGCTATAATCGCATCAGTCATGAAATGTGACAGGTAATGAATCCCATCTCATTACCCCGCACTTTGCATAAAACATAAGAAACTATCAAAGTGATGTTCAAAGAACCTAATGGGGTTCTTTTTTAGTTTGTGTAAAAAGAGGAAATATTGATGGAAAACAAAATGGGAACAATGAACATGAAAAAACTGATCGTAACAATGTCTATTCCAGTTATGCTGTCGATGCTGATCCAGGCATTATATAACATTGTTGACAGTATGTTTATTGCGTATTATTCACAGGAAGGACTGACAGCGGTGTCTTTATGCTATCCCGTGCAGATGATCATCGTTGCTGTGGCTTGTGGAACAGGCGTAGGTGTTAATTCTTTACTGTCTCGTTTTTTAGGAGAAAATGAAAAAAATAAGGCCAATTCTGTTGCAATGCATGGGATATTTCTAGCAATCTGTAATGGTATTGTCTTTGCATTGTTAGGTGTATTATTCGCAGAAAAATTTCTCATGTTTTTTTCGAATAATGAACAGATCATTGATATGGGTGTTAGTTATATGAAAATCTGTACATTATTTTCTTTTGGTGTTTTTGTCCAGATTACTTATGAAAGAATCATGCAGTCAACAGGAAATACATTCTATAATATGATCATTCAAGGGGCAGGCGCACTGATTAATATTGTTTTAGATCCAATATTTATTTTTGGTTATTTTGGAATGCCAGCTTTAGGTGTAACAGGAGCTGCTATTGCGACTGTCAATGGACAAATTATAGCCATGATCATGGGAATTTTTATTACTCAGCAGAAAATCAAAGAAATACAGTTAAAGATTCATAAATGGAGACCACAAAAAACTATTTTGAAGCAGATTTATCGTGTTGGTTTTCCGGCAATTTTAATGCAGTCAATTATGAGTTTTATGACTGTTTTTATGAATGTTATTTTGATTCCGTTTTCAACGTTAGCAGTTACTGTTTTTAGTATTTATTATAAACTGCAGCAGTTTATTTTCATGGCTGTCAGTGGAATGATAAATGCATTAATTCCAATTATTGCCTATAATTATGGAGCGAATCATAAACAAAGAATTCATGAAGCTATTCGCTTTTCTTTGTTTTTATCAACAGCTATCATGCTGGTGGGAACCGTTGTATTTGAATTATTCCCTGTAGAGTTGCTTTACTTGTTTGATGCCAAAGCTAATATGTTAAGTATAGGTATTTCTGCTTTAAGGGTTATCAGTATTAGTTTGGTTTTTGCTGGAATATCAATGGTGATTTGCTCTATTTTTCAGGCTATTGATCAGGCCAATGATTCTTTGCTTATTGCTTTGTTAAGACAATTGATCATTCTTTTGCCTTTAACCTGGACATTAGGAAATATTTTTGGTCTTAATAGTTGCTGGTGGGCTTTTGTGATTACTGAGTTGATTTGTGCGATAATTTCTTTATATCGTTTAAAAGTCATCAAAAAACAAAAAATCTCATTGGACAGTTCTAACAGGGAGTCATAACATGAAAATAATACTGGTTCGACATGCGCATACACATTTTAATGAAATTCATTTAACACAGGGCTGGTGTGATTCTCCCGTCACTCAAAAAGGTATACAGCAGACTGAAAATATGGCTGAAAAGCTGAAAGCTTTTGCTATTAATCAGGCATACTGTTCACCAACAGGACGAGCAAAAGAAACTTTAGAAATACTGATAAAAAACAGAAATATTCCTTATCAGGAAGATCAAAGACTGAAAGAGATTCATTTTGGTATTTTTGAAGGAACTGCTATAGAGATAAGAGCGCAGATGAAGATTGATTCACCAGAGTCGTTTATTGATCAGAAAATGGATTATCGTCCTTATCAGGGAGAATGGATCGGTGATGTGATTGAACGTCAGGAAGCATTTTTTAATCAGTTAACAGCTGGTCAGGATGATCAGACAGTTCTGGTTGTAGGGCATGGCTGTTCGCTCTTTGCCTGGCTCAATGCACATTTTCCGGATTTCTATAAACAGTTTGCCTTTATCAAAAACAGCAGTGCTGTCATTTTAACTTATGAAAATGGCCGCTGGCATTTTTTACAGTATCTTGATGCTGAAGATATTCAGTGTTAATAAGAAAACAGTTTTCTCAGTTTATGTTATAATAATGATAACTGCTAAGGAGGCTATTGCATGAATAATACATTAACACTGTTATTAGGAGTTATCAATCATAGTCCAGCCGATTCGATCAATTACAGGATTGCGGATTATTTGTTGCATCATATTGGCGAGATGGATCGTCTGTCAACTTCTTATTTGGCTGAACAATGTCATGTATCCAAATCAGCAGTCAGTCGATTTTGCAAATCCATTGGTTTAGAAGATTTTCTGGATCTGCAGCTGATGATAAGATCATCAGACTACTTAAATGATAAGAGTTCTTTTTCATATCCTTTTGTTCAATATGCTGATGATATCAAAAATCATATTGATCTGCTGGCGGAGATTCAAATAGATCAGCTTGTCAAAGATTTACAGCAATATCATTCGATTTATGTCATGGGTCATATGCAGTCTCATCTGGCGGCGTACAATCTCCAGTATTCACTGTCACAGATTGGCAAGTTTATTCACTGCTGTGATCATATCCAGGAACAGAAAGATATTTTCCTGCAGGCTTCTGCTCAGGATCTGATCATAATTTTCACGGCATCAGGAAAATTTATGGAGCGGCTGTTCGTGCGCCAGGCACAATATCAGCGTTGTCAGGCGAGAATCTACGTTATCAGTTTTGATGCAGTCTCATCTGTTCCTTCTTACATTTATCAGTGGATTACGTTACCAGCGGTCGCTCATCAGACGGTGATGACAGTTTTGTTTGTTATGTTTTCACAAAAAATTTTCTTTGACTATATGCGTATTTAAAAAGTGTTTCAGAATATGAAACAGAGAACATCAATTTGAAATTTTTATTGATGTTCTTTTTTTTGTGTTATGCTTTAGTCAGGAGGAGATCATATGAAAGATTTAAATAATATCTGTTTATCATTGGATGCTGATGAGGGAAACGACTATTTGACCATTTCCCCGGAAATAGTACAGACATCGTCATTTAAGTTTAAAAATTTTCAACATTATTTGGAAGTTAATGCAGGTGGGCAGTTTGCTTATACATATACCAGAGGTCAAAACCCAACAACTGCATTACTAGAACAGAAAATTGCCCAGCTGGAAGGTGGCGATGATGCCATTAGTTTTGCTTCTGGTATGGGGGCTATTTCTGGAACCATTTTAAGTCTTGTAAAAAAAGGCGATCATATTCTTATTGTCAATACGGTTTATGGATCAAGTGTTAAACTGATTTCATATTTAGAAAAATTCGGCGTAGAGAGTACGAAGATAGATGTTCAAAATACAGCAGAAATTCTACAGTATCTGCAGGACAATACAAAAATGATTTATTTTGAAAGTCCTTCATCACAGAAGTTTGAACTGCTTGATTTGCAATGGATTGCCAAAACAGCGAAAGAAAGACATATATATACGGTTATCGATAATACCTGGGCAACACCATTGTTACAGAAACCTTTGCAGCATGGTATTGATGTCGTCATTCATTCCTGTTCAAAATATATAGGTGGACATAGCGATCTGGTTGGTGGGATTGCTGTCGCAAGAAATCCAGTTATTCAGATAATCAGGGATTTTAGTGTCACTTATCTTGGTGCAACAATGTCACCAATGAATGCCTGGCTAGCTATTCGTGGATTAAGAACCTTGCCAGTGAGAATGAAATATTTAGATCAGTCAGTTAGACAAGTAATAGCGTTTCTCCAGAATGATGAAAGAATTGAAAAGATTTATCATCCGCTTTGTGGGGATAGTACGCAAAAAGAGCTGGCAGAAAAATATTTATCTGGCATGGGAAGTCTGCTTGGTATTGTTTTAAAGGATGCGGATGCGAAAATTATTGAAACATTTACTGACAGACTTGAACATTTTACTTTAGCTTACAGCTGGGGCGGATTTGAAAGTCTGATTTTACCAGTATACAAAGGAAATAATGAACTTGAACTGCAGCAAAGAGGGCTTGCTTTTGGACATATGCGTATGTATATTGGATTAGAGGAACCAGAACTGCTGATTAAAGATATCAAACAGGCACTGGATCATGCCTATCTTAAACCGAATAGAGGTTGGCAGATGGAAATACGTTGTGCAACAAATTCAGACATTCAAGATATAGCAACACTATATGTTTATAACTGGCAGAAAACATATCAGGGACTTGTTCCAGACGAATATCTGCAGCATTTGGATATCGAAAAAGTCATGAATAAATGGCAGACCTTTCTTCATAATGAACATCATCATATTTTTGTTGCGTGCTGTGGTGGTGAACTGCTGGGATTTGCGGCTTGTCGTCCAGATGAACAGCTCCCAAACTGTTTTTATCTGGATTCACTGCATGTTAGTGAAAAAGCCAGAGGGCAGGGAATTGGTACCAGGCTGATCAGCAAGGTTGGATATGTTGCCTATAGTCATAGATATTTAAAAATGAGCATCTGTGTTGTTTCTGGTAATGATCATGCGCGAAATCTGTATAGCCATTTAGGAGCCAGATGGGATCATGATTTTATTGATATTTTTGATCAGACACGCATCCATTCTCAAAAACTGATTTGGGATGATACAGAATGTTTCAAGAATGCCGGAGTTTAGTATATTAAACTTTTATTTTAATTTTATAAAAATAGGATTGATTTTTGTGAAACTGTGTTTTATAATCATAGTCGAGCAAAATGATTATTCTTTTTGCGAGAATAAATTGACCACTCTGATGAGTTATAGCCATACGGACAGCTGGTCAAAGCCGAGCGGCAACTTTGTTGCCTTATTGATTGAACGAAAGTTCAAATTTTATAAGTTGATGCCATGATCTGGCATTGAGTTGGTGACTATACAACCGTGTGCTTCTGGCACATCACACTTGTGAAAAAATCAATAAGAGTATTAAAGGTAATTCTTGCTAAGGAATGGTCAAAAAAAAGGCAAATATTGTTCTTTTTAAGTCGATATATAAATCAAGCGGAATTTCCTGCTTGATTTTTTTTGTTAAAGAGGGGATAGGAAAATGAATCAGAAACTGAAATTATATGGATTTAACAATTTGACCAAATCTTTAAGTTTTAATATCTACGATGTTTGCTATGCCAAGACACAGCGTGAACAGAGAGATTACATTGCCTATATTGATGAACAGTATAATTCTAAACGACTGACGGATATTTTATATGAAGTTGCCAAGATGATCGGGGCTCATGTTCTCAATGTATCAAAACAGGATTATGATCCGCAGGGAGCCAGCGTAACGATGCTTTTAGCAGAAGAAGATATGCTGAAAAAAAGACAAGGACAGATGGAAGAAATTGATGATCGGGTTATTTTAGGACATCTCGATAAAAGTCATATCACGGTTCATACTTATCCGGAATTTCATCCTGAAACCAGTATTGCGACTTTTCGGGTTGATATTGATGTTTCAACCTGTGGTGAAATATCGCCGTTATCAACACTGGATTTTCTGATTCGCTGTTTTGATTCAGATATTATTACAATGGATTATCGGGTACGAGGATTTACCCGTGATATTAAAGGGAAAAAACTGTTTATGGATAATCATATGGTTTCGATTCAGGAATTTATCGATCCGCTGATTAAGTTGAAATATGATGCGACCGATATCAATGTCTATCAGGCTAATCTTTTTCATACCAGAATGCTGATCAAAGAAATCGATCTGCAGAACTATCTCTTTAAAACTGACATTTATGAACTGCCCCCTAAGATTCGTCTGGAGATTACCAATAATCTACGTCAGGAAATGATTGAAATTTACAGTGGCAGCAATATTTTTTAAGGAGGATGACCATGAAACTTGATCAAAAGAGAATGCCAATTTATGAAGCACTGGTCAATTTGAAAAAAGAACGCATTGTTCCTTTTGATGTACCAGGACATAAACATGGCAAAGGCAATCCAGAACTGACAGCTTTTTTAGGGACACAATGTATGAGTGTCGATGTTAATTCAATGAAACCTTTAGATAATCTGTGTCATCCTGTTTCAGTAATCAAAGAAGCTGAAGAACTGGCGGCTGATGCTTTTGGTGCCAGTCACGCTTTTTTTATGGTGGGAGGAACGACATCAGCAGTTCAAAGCATGATCATGGCCAGTGTCAAAGCTGGAGAAAAGCTCATCATGCCTCGTAATGTTCATCGCAGTGCCATCAATGCGATGATTCTAACAGGAGCGATTCCAGTTTATGTCAATCCTGATGTTGATGCTAGACTGGGAATTTCTCTGGGAATGTCGGTTAGTCAGGTCGAAGCGGCGATGAAAGAAAATCCTGATGCCAAGGCGATCCTGATTAATAATCCCACTTATTATGGAATTTGTTCCAATTTAAAGGCAATTGTTGATTTGGCACATGCTTATGGCATGAAAGCACTGGTAGATGAAGCTCATGGTACGCATTTTTATTTCAGTGATGATCTGCCTTTATCAGCGATGGCAGCAGGAGCTGATATGGCCAGTGTCAGTATGCATAAATCTGGAGGCAGTCTGACTCAGAGTTCTTTTTTGCTGACTGGGCCAGATATTAACGAAGATTATGTGCGTCAGATCATTAACTTGACGCAAACGACCAGTGGTTCTTATCTGCTTTTATCCAGCTTGGACATGTCACGCAAAAACCTGGCTTTGCATGGCCAGCAGATTTTTGACCGTGTCTGTCGACTGGCTCATTATGCCCGTGAAGAAATCAATCTGATCGGTGATTATTATGCCTACAGCCGGGAATTGATCAATGGCGACAGTGTCTATGATTTTGATATTACCAAACTTTCAATCTTTACACTGGATATTGGTCTGGCAGGAATCGAGGTTTATGATTTGCTTAGAGATGAATATGGCATTCAGATTGAATTCGGTGATATTGGCAATATTCTGGCTTATATTTCTGTTGGAGACAGTGAAGCCAATATTGAACGTCTGGTAGGAGCGTTGTCAGAAATCCGCCGCAGGTTTAAAAAAGATCGCAGTGGCATGTTGGATCAGGAATATATCAGTCCTCAGGTGATGATGTCACCACAGCAGGCATTTTACAGTGAAAAAGAATCGTTGCCGTTAGCAGATACAGCTAACCGTATCTGTGGAGAATTTGTGATGTGCTATCCTCCGGGAATACCAATTTTAGCACCAGGGGAAAAAATTACTGATGAAATACTAACATATATTGACTATGCAAAGAAAAAAGGGTGTTTTATGACAGGACCCGAAGATATGAAGATTGAATATTTAAATGTTATCAGGGAGGAAGATGAAGATGGAACTGTGGTTTAGTGAACGACATACAAAAGGCGTTAAGTTTTCTATCAAGGTTGATCGTCAGCTGTTTAGCGGCCATAGTGAATTTCAACGGATCGATATTTTTGATTCGCAGGAATTTGGACGTTTTCTGGCGTTGGATGGCTATATGATGCTGACAGAAAAAGATGAATTTATCTATCATGAAATGATCGTTCATGTGCCAATGGCGGTTCATCCTCATGTCAAAAAAGTTCTGGTCATTGGTGCCGGAGATGGTGGTGTGATTAGAGAGTTATGCCGCTATGAAACGATTGAAAGCATCGATATGGTTGAAATCGATGAACTGGTTGTTGAAGTCAGCAAGAAATATCTGCCGACAACAGCCTGCAGCTTAGATGATCCCAGAGTGCATATCTATTATCAGGATGGCTTAAAGTTTGTTCGTACCAAAGAAAATGAATATGATCTGATCATTGTTGATTCGACCGATCCGTTTGGGCCGGGAGAAGGTCTGTTTACCAAAGAATTCTATGGAAACTGCTATAAAGCCCTGAATGAAACAGGAATCATGGTTAATCAGCATGAAAGCCCATTTTATCATGAGGATGCTGTGGCCATGCAAAGAGCGCATAAGCGGATCGTGGAAAGCTTTCCGATATCCCGTGTCTATCAGGCACATATTCCGACATATCCTTCTGGGCACTGGCTGTTTGGTTTTGCTTCAAAGAAATATCATCCAGTCAAGGATTTTCAGAAAACCAAATGGAATGTTCGCCAGTTGAAGACCAGATACTATAATACGGGAATTCATGTTGGGGCTTTTGCCCTGCCAACTTATGTAGAGGAGCTGCTTAGAGATGTGGAATAAAAATATAGAAACTTTTATAGGATTAGATGCATCATTTGCTGAAGCAGAATGTGTTGTTTTTGGAGCGGGGATGGACAGTACGACATCTTATCGTCCTGGCACTCGTTTTGCGATGGCTACGATGCGTAAAGAATCATTTGGACTGGAAACCTACAGTCCTTATCAGGACCGTGATCTGGAAGATATAGCGGTATTTGATGCCGGGGACCTGGAACTGCCTTTTGGCAATCCTCGTAAAGCTCTTGATCAGATTCAGGAAATGACGCAAGCAGTTTTATCAGCGAATAAAAGACCATGTATGGTCGGTGGGGAACATCTGGTGACATTAGGAGCAGTTGAAGCAGCTGTCAAAAAATATCCAGATCTGCGCGTTATTCATTTTGATGCTCATACCGATTTAAGAGATCAGTATTTAGGAGAAAAGCTTTCTCATGCTTCGGTGATCCGTCGTGTTCATGATCTCATTGGTGATGATAGAATCTATCAGTTTGGCATTCGCAGTGGTGAACGCGCTGAATTTTTATGGGCAAATGATCATACGATTCTGCATAAATTTGATTTTACCGGTTTAGCAGATGCAATTGTTCAGTGTCAGGGCTATCCGGTTTATTTGACAATTGATCTGGATGTTCTGGATCCCAGTGTTTTTCCTGGAACCGGAACACCAGAAGCTGGTGGTGTCAGCTTTAATGAACTGTTACAGGCTATCATGGCAGTCAGTCAGCTCAATATTGTTGCCATGGATCTTAATGAGCTCTCACCGATTTATGATCAAAGCGGTGCATCGACAGCTTTGGCCTGTAAGGTCTTAAGAGAATTATTACTCGCAATCAATAAAGGGGAGGAAAAGTAAATGAGTAAAACTTTAATTATTGGATGTGGTGGTGTTGCTTCGGTAGCCATCCATAAATGTTGTCAAAACAGCGATGTTTTTGATGAAATCATGATTGCTTCAAGAACAAAAAGCAAATGCGATCAGTTAAAAGAAAAACTTCAAGGACAAACCAAAACAATCATTCATACGGCGCAGGTGGATGCCAACAATGTTGATGAACTGATTGCATTGATCAATGATTTTCAGCCAGATGTTGTGTTAAATCTGGCACTGCCATATCAGGATCTGACAATCATGGATGCTTGTCTGGCAACCAAAACACATTATATCGATACAGCAAACTACGAACCGGAAGATACAGCCAAATTTGAATATTCATGGCAATGGGCTTATCGTGAAAGATTTGAAAAAGCTGGGATTACGGCTATCTTGGGAGCTGGATTTGATCCGGGTGTTACTGGTGTTTTCAGTGCCTATGCCTTAAAACATCAGTTTGATGAAATTAACTACATCGATATTCTTGACTGTAATGGTGGTGACCACGGATATCCATTTGCGACTAATTTCAATCCAGAAATCAATATCAGAGAAGTCTCAGCCAATGGCAGCTATTGGGAAGATGGTCATTGGGTAGAAACCAAACCGATGGAAATCAAAAGAGAATACGATTTTGCGGAAGTTGGTAAAAAAGATATGTATCTTTTGCATCATGAAGAACTGGAATCACTAGGTATCAATATACCTGGAATCAAGCGTATTCGTTTCTTTATGACTTTTGGTCAAAGTTATCTGACACATCTGAAATGTCTAGAAAATGTTGGAATGACATCAATTGAGCCGATTGAATTTGAAGGAAAAAAGATCGTCCCACTGCAGTTTTTAAAAGCTGTTTTACCTGATCCCGCAACACTGGGACCTCGTACTGTCGGAAAAACGAATATTGGCTGCATTTTCCAAGGGAAAAAAGATGGACAGTATAAAAAATATTACTTATATAATGTTTGTGATCATCAGGAATGTTATAAAGAAGTGGGTTCACAGGCAGTCAGCTATACAACTGGAGTTCCCGCAATGATTGCAACGATGCTGCTGCTGCAGGGAAAATGGCAAAAACCAGGTGTTTACAATGTTGAAGAATTTGATCCTGATCCATTTATGGATGCTTTGAATCAATATGGACTGCCATGGCATGAAGACTTTGATCCGGTACTGGTAGACTAATGAAGACACCTTATTATTTAATTGACACCGAATTGCTCAAACATAATTTGGAAATACTGGCTCAGGTGAGAAAACAGTCAGGATGTAAAATTCTGCTGGCTCAGAAATGTTTTTCCATGTATCGAATTTATCCTTTGCTGGGACAGTATCTTGATGGAACTACAGCCAGTGGTTTGTTTGAAGCTCGTCTTGGTAAAGAAGAAATGGGCAAGGAAAATCATGTTTACAGTGCTGCTTATCGTGATGATGAAATAGACCAGATCATGCAGATTTGTGATCATGTTGTCTTTAATTCATTCAATCAATGGCAAAAATATAAATCTTTAGCGCAAAAATATCATGTTTCCTGTGGGATAAGAATCAATCCGGAATGTTCTACACAGCAGGGACATGCTATTTATGATCCTTGTGCACCTTTTTCAAGAATGGGTGTTACGATTGATCAGTTTGATCCAGAACAGCTGGAAGGTATAGAAGGATTGCATTTTCATACGCTTTGTGAACAAAATAGCGATGATCTGGTAACAACAGTTCGTGCTGTTGAAGAAAAATTTGGATCTTATCTTCATCAGATGAAGTGGGTAAACTTTGGTGGTGGTCATCATATCACCAGAGATGACTATGATCGTGAAACATTGATCGCAATCATTAAGGAAATTAAAGATAAATATCAAGTTGAAGTGTATCTTGAACCAGGTGAAGCGGTTGCTTTAAATGCTGGTTTTCTGGTTACATCAGTTTTGGATATTATCCATAACGGTATGGATATTGCTATTGTGGATACTTCAGCAGCCTGTCATATGCCTGATGTTCTGGAAATGCCCTATCGTCCGCTGATTATTAACAGTGCTTTGCCACAGGAAAAAGCCTGGACTTATCGCTTGGGGGGACCAACCTGTCTGGCAGGAGATATTATTGGTGACTATTCTTTTGATCAGCCTTTAAAACCTGGCGATCAGCTGTATTTTTGTGATATGGCGATCTATTCGATGGTAAAAAACAATACTTTTAATGGTATGAACTTACCAGCAATTGTTTTAAAAACCGATGATAAAATAGAACTTGTCAAAGAATTTGGGTATGACGATTTTAAAAATCGCCTTTCTTAAAAAGATCACTCGTAAGTGATCTTTTTCTTTATAAAGAATGGGGAAATTGTCATTATTGTGAAGCTGTAGGAATATTTGTTTCTGGAAAAAGAACAGGGTTAAATAAACGATTCCAGATTTTAATCAGCCTGCCAATCATAATGGCTGAAATAACAGTACCAATACCAATGCCCATAATAGGATTTTTAGTAAGAAGACTTAGTGAAATAGAACAAACGATCATCGAAATGTCAAATGCGTTTTTGATGTTATAGAAGGGCTGATGAAAAACCTGACTGACAGTTTTAACAATGCCATCGCCTGGATTTAAGACCAGATTTGTCTGACTGGTCAAATAAACACCTATTGAGATAAAACATAGGGCAACAGCCAGCAATAAAAAAGAAATAACAGGCGAAGCTGGACGAATGTTGATAAGCATATCATAAAAATCATTGAGATATCCGAAAAGAAATGATAACGGTATTTCTAACAGAAATTCGCGGGTTATTCTTTTTGAAAGCATACATTGGATAATGACAAAAATAATGTACCAGATAATGGAAGCTGTTCCTAATGATAGATGAAAGATTTGGCTGGTTGCATAAATTGAGCTAGATAAGGCGGCGACACCTAGTCCGGTTGAGATGTTTAACACGATACCTGAAGCAATAAAATTAAGTCCAATAAAGTAAATGATATATTTTTTCATAAATTTCCTCCGGTTTTGATTCCGTTATTATTATGATGATCATATCAATAATTGTCTAATATTAATATATTATGATATAATAACAAAAAGTTATTAAGAGGTAGAATATGAATATCCAACAGTTAAAATGTTTTGTTGAAGTAGCGAAAACACTGAATTTTACTCAAGCGAGTAAGAATCTGTATATTTCTCAGACGGCGGTTACCAATCATATTAAGCATCTTGAAGACAGTCTGGGTTTTCTACTGTTTGAAAGAACCAGGCAGAAAGTGTCTTTGACTGATAAAGGAAAAATTTTTTTACAAAGTGCTAAAAAAATGATGGATATTGATCTGGAATGTTATCAGCTGGTTGATTTTCTGAATCATCAGAAAACAGGAAAGTTGCGTATTGGCTATTTGCGAGGTTTAGAAGAATGTCTGCTGATCCGTATTTTTGAGCAGTTTTATCAAAAATATGAATTTGTAGAACTGGAGTTTCATCGTCATTCTCGTCAGACAGTTGAAATGATGCTTAAAAAATATCAGTTGGATTGTATTTTTACATCAAGAGTTGGTTACGGTGATCAAACTTTTTCTGATGAATGTGATCATCTCTTGGTTGCTGATTATCCATTTGTGGCAGTTATGAGAAAAAATCATTTTTTAAGTCATAAAAAGACTCTATCTTATTTTGAAGTTAAAAATCAGTCAAATGTTGTCATGGATACAAGCGAGCCACACTTTATGAGTGGTGATCTTGATGTTGTGCTTATGCAGTTGCTTTTTCATGATGATACAGCAATTCTTGCAGATTTTATCAAAGGGTATGGAAGCTATCAGCAGTATTTGTCATTTGTTCCATTAGATACTTCTCGTCAGACATTTCAGATTTATTTTGTATGGCGAAAAAATGACCAGAATGAAGTGTTGCATGCACTTATTGATCAACTGAAAGAGGGAGGCTATAGCAATGTCATTAAAGATCGTTAATCATGATATTACCGAAATGGCAACCGATGTCATCGTCAATGCGGCCAACTGCCAGCTGTTAGCGGGTGGTGGAGTATGTGGTGCGATTTTCCGGAAAGCCGGTTTTGAACAGATGACTGCAGCCTGTCAGTCTTTAGCACCAATTACGACGGGAGAGGCGGTCATAACTCCAGGGTTTCAGCTCAAAGCGAAAGCTGTTATCCATGCTGTAGGACCGGTTTATCGTGATGGTCATCATCACGAAAAGGAACTGTTGGTAAATGCATACCATCAGTCTTTGCAGCTGGCAAGTGATTATCATTTTTCTTCGATTGCTTTTCCGGTGATATCATCAGGAATTTATGGCTATCCTTATAATGAGGCTTTACAGATTGCGGTGGATACGATCAGAAAATTTCTTAAAAATCATGATATGGAAGTATTTCTTGTTATTTATAAAAAGTAAAGGAAAAGCAGAGACTTTTCCTTTTAATCGGGAAGTTGGAGTGTTATTTGAAATTCAATAGAGTGATCTGTTTTTTTTACTGTTAACTGCCCATGATATTTTTTTGTGATCATTTTGATGATTTTGGTACCGATACCGTGATGATGGGTATCTTTTTTTGTTGTTGAAAAATCATCTTTTAGTGTTTGAGGATCATAACTGTTTTCAATAGTGATGACCAGATAATCATGAATGATTCGTGATCTGATTTCAATCTGTTTTTCATTATCATGCAGTTTTGTACAGGCTTCAATAGCATTATCGAAAAGATTAGTATAAATAGAAATCAGATCAATATCATCAACGGTGATATGTTCAGGAACCACGATTTCTGTATAAACCGTGATATGCATTTTTCTACAGATAAGAATTTTATTGTACATGATCGCATCAATGATCTTATTGTTACAATAGTGAACATCATGTAACTGTGATTCCTGTTCAATCAGCCTGCCAATGTCAGTTTTATTGAGATTCCTGATAGAATCATCGTATTCCTGTTGATTGAGTTGTGTGAGGATATTGTTTTTGATCGTATTGTAGATTTTATTATTTTCTTCAATGATTAGATTATATTCTTTCTGTATTTCCAGCTGTTTTTTCAGCAGGTCAGTTTTTACTTCGGTCAGAGCCTTGTTTTTTAAATACTGACAAACGACAAAATACAGATAGAAAACAATTATATTAAGAATGATGATCATATTCAAAAGCATATATTCATCAATTATGGGATAGAAGAATCCACTCCAGGTTAAAAAAAGCAGAAGGATTTCTATGAAGAGAAAACCCAAACACACAATATTCTGTATTAATTTCAGATTAGTCTTCATTAATGATCTTTCCTTTCATTATCATCAATCGTTTTATATATTTGAATATAGTTCAGAATATCATGTTGTATACGAGCATAATCCTGCTGATCTTTTAATGAGATTTTTTTGAGTACCTGCTGATAGGTAGCAGGCAGCTCATTCATCATCAGACGGTCTTTTTCATCATAATACTGCCTGATAAATATAATGATCAAAGTTATTAACAGGATTATCCAGATTGTAAATAAAACGAAGATGAAAAAAACCGGAACGAAATCAAAATATTCATAATATTCGTAGAAATCTAAAGAAAATAATGTTCCTAACAGTGAAGAAATAAAAATTAGCAATAACAAAGTAAAGAATGAGAAAAAATATTCTTTTTTTAAAAATGCCATGCTGTTCATAAAGTAAACATGTGCTTTTAACATAATAAACAGTCCGATGTTTAAACAGACGGATAATAAAATATGTACCCACCAGACCATATGAAAAATTCCATTTTGCATATAACCAGAATACAGGGGTGTAACCAATAGTTCATTGATGCAGCCTATACTCAAAAAGACAATAAACTGAACGACAATATCTTTCATTGTCCTGTCTAAAAGAAAATATCCGGTTAAAGCTGAAACAATGAACATAAACAGATTTTTTGCAATCAAACTGCGAAACAGTATATAAGTGATGACTGTACTTGTCAGCAACGAAATTAATACGATTTGTGAGAGTGTTTGTTTGGATATTTTTTTAAAAGAAACGACAAAGCCAAAAAAGATAAAGATATTAAAGAAATAATTGATATTTAAGATCAAATGATTCATTAATGTCAGTTTCCTTTTTACAGCTGATTGATCAGATACTGATGCAGGGCTTTTTTGACTTCGTTTTGATATCTGCGACTGACAGGTATAGTAACACCATCATTTAAAATGACAGATGTTCTTTTGATTTCTTTAGCGTATTTGATATTAAAGATAAAACTGTTATGTGATCTGACAAAATATAAAGGTAACTGGTCGAACAGAACATTAAGATTAACAGATGTTTTAACAGTTTCATCAGTGCTATGAACAAAGGTATTCCTTTTGTTTCTTTCAATATAGATGATATCTTTAAACCTGATGATCATGACTTTATCTTTAAGCTGAAGTGACAGATATTTTTGTTCATCTTCCAGGTTATCCATAGCTTTGGCAAGGGCAGCTGGCAGATAGTGTTCTAACTGAGGCTTATAGATAAAGTAACAGTGTTTAACTTCATACACTTCAAGTGCCTTATCAAGAAAAGAACTGATAAAGATGATCTGTGCAGAAGGATACATCTCAATGATTGTTTTAGCAGTAGAGATTCCATCGTTTTCACCAATACAAATATCCAGGATAAAGAGCGTATCATTGGAAAATTGATGAATATCTTTTGAAAATTCATCAACAGACTGATATGTTCTGATTGACTGATCAGGGTAATTTTTTAAAAACGGTAATATTCTATCAATATGTTCTTTCATATCATCGATAATGACTGTATTGTGCATATTGATCCCTCCCCTATAAGAATATATTTTATTATACTATAGAAACGACAATTTAATAAAGTAAATATGACATGAATGGTTAAATATAATCAGGAAATGCGGAAAAAGCATTGAATTTAGAGAGATTATTATTTATCATATAATTGTTAAAATGAAAAAAAAGGAGAAATTTATGAAAGTATTAGTTACGGGAGGAACTGGTTATATAGGAAGTCATATCTGCGTTGAACTGATTGAAGCAGGTCATGATGTTATCGTGATTGATGATTTTTCTAATTCTAAACCAGAAGTATTATCGTATATCAGGGATATTACTGGAAAAGATGTGAAGTTTTATGAGTTTAATATTTTAAATGAGGCTAAAACGGAGGCTGTTTTTGAAGAAAATAATATTGATGCTGTTATTCACTGTGCTGCTTTTAAAGCCGTTGGTGAATCGGTGGAAAAACCAATTGAATACTATACTAACAATTTAATGTCAACTTTGGTTGTTGCTAAAATGATGAAAAAATATGGTGTTAAAAATATTGTTTTCAGTTCTAGTGCAACAGTTTATGGAGATCCCGAAGTTGTGCCATTAACTGAAGACTGTCAGCTGGGAGAAACAACCAACCCATATGGTGCCAGTAAGGCAATGATGGAAAGAATACTAACTGATGTACAGTTTGCCTGTCCTGACATGTCAGTTACGCTGTTAAGATATTTTAACCCTATTGGTGCGCATGAATCAGGACTGCTGGGGGAAGATCCACAAGGAATCCCTAATAATCTGATGCCATATATCATGAAAGTTGCAACAGGGGAACTGGAATGTCTTGGTGTCTTTGGCAATGATTATGATACGCATGATGGAACTGGTGTTAGAGATTATATCCACGTTGTTGATCTGGCAAAAGGACATGTTCTGGCTATTGAAAAATATAGTCAGCCAGGTGTGCATATCTGTAATCTAGGAACTGGAAAAGGCTACAGTGTTCTGGACCTGGTCAAAGCTTTTGAAAGAGTTAATGGTGTTAAGATCAAATATGAAATCAAACCACGTCGAGCTGGTGATATTGCAACATGTTATGCTGATCCAACACGCGCCAAAATTGAACTGGGCTGGGTTGCTGAAAAAAATATCGATGATATGTGCCGTGACACATGGAATTTTGCTAAAAAACATATGAAATAAAGAAAAGACTTATCTTCGGATAAGCCTTTTTTATATATTTTTCTTTTTTATATTTTCTATTTTTCTTTTTGCTTCTTCATTTTTTTCAACAATTTTTAAAAATTCTTTTTTATATTCTGGCAGCAAAGTTGTTGTATCAAAATAGTCTTTACTTTCTGGAAGATCCTGAAAATCTTTTTCAGAAAGAGATTTATCAAAAATAATAGTTATTGAAGTGAGATTAAAGACCCTTGCCAGTTCTGAAATCATATGAAAACAGCGTTTGAATGACATGTCATGAAAAAAATTACTTAATGAAGATTCGGCAATGCCTGTTCTTAATGATAAAACGCGAGCAGACATTTGTTTTTCTTTCATGATACCCTGAAATGTTTTTCCTATTTCATCTATTTTTACGATCATTATATCACCTATTAAGATAGTAGCATGTGCTAATTCGACAGCTCGAATATATAAGTATATTAAGCAGAATATCTATAGAGAGTATGGGATTTTCTTAGAAAAAACAAACATATAGAAAATATAGAAAATAAGCATAGATACATATTTAGTATAAGTATTTGTAATTCAATGAAGATGTGCTTAAAATAAATGTGACATTGAAGGAGGATCAAATCATGACAGCATTAACAACCTTATTTCCTGTATTTTTTATGATTGGCTTAGGAGCAGCTGCTAGAATTAGACAATGGGTTACACCTCAGCAAAAAGATGGGGCCAATCACATAGTCTTTGATATTCTGTTTCCAGTGATGATCTTTAATATTTTATTAACTGCCAGAATAGAATCATCAGCATTTTATATTGTTCTTTATGTTTTTGCAGCTTTCTGTTTCACCATGATCATTGGTAAAATACTGACACCATTAACGGGCAGAAAGATTGCTCATTTTTCACCATATTTATTAACAACCGTAGAAGGAGGCAATGTTGCCTTGCCGCTTTATACATCTATCGTTGGATTGAGCTATGCCAGCAATACAGTTATTTTTGATATTGCCGGCTCATTAATTGCTTTTATTATTGTTCCGGTTCTTGTAGCTAAAGCTTCAACTGAATCGACAGATCTGAAAGATTTGCTGAAACGTATTTTTACAAATTCTTTTGTTATTGCGGTTTTGGCAGGACTAATTCTTAATCTGACAGGTGCTTATCAGCTGTTATGCAGCAGTGATTATATTGATCTTTATACCAATACGGTTTCTCAGGTGACTGGACCAATTGTTGGAATGATCTTATTTATCATTGGCTATAATCTGAAAATCAATATGGATACTCTGCCTGACTTAATAAAACTGCTGATTGTCAGAGTTATCCTGTTTGCACTGATCATTGCAGGATTCTTTGTGCTGTTTCCGCAGCAGATGGCTGACAAAATCTATATGATTGCAGTACTGATTTATTTTTCATGCCCAACTGGTTTTGCGATGCCGATGCTTATTTCTCCATTGAATCATGGGGAAGAAGATGAAGATTTTCAGGCAGCTTTTGTTTCATTGTATATGATTATCACTTTGATCGTATACACTTTGATTGTTTTGTTCATTGCTTAAAAATAATAGATTAAAAAGAATGACAAAGATTCTAAAACGTTCTATAATGGGCTTCTCTAGACTATAAGAGAAATGGAGGAACAACTTATGAGTCAATTAAAGGAATTTATGAATATTTTAACAGGAGAATTCGACAACAAAGATCAGTTCGAACAAATGCAGAAAGCAAATATTGAATTTCCTTTGGCAAGACATGTCAATACGATCTGTAATGATAAGATTAGTCATTTACCAGCAGATTTTAATGGATTCTTTATGGTTGAAGAAAGTTATTATACAACAAATGGACGTACTCAGGCATCACCTCATTTATTTTTATTTACAGAAGAAGAAAATGGCATTCAATTAACATCGTATGAAGTTCCTGCGGGAATTGATAAAAAGACGTTTACATATGAATCACTGCAGGAAATTAATTATGAAGATCTGAAACCATCAGAAAAATTCACACCTGCTATATATACTGAAAACAATGGAGTATGGGAAGGTGGCAGTGAAAGCATGTTTACACCGGTTCTTAAATTTACGCTGTTTGAACGTTTTTCAAAAGATGTTTTAGAAGTCAGTGAAAAAATGGAAGTTAATGGAAAAAGAACTTTTGGTTATGATGAAGCCATTTTATATAAAAGAATTAAGTAGAAGATTCAGGTAACTGGATCTTTTTTTATTGAGCGTCTGAGAGGATTATAATAAAATAAAGATGGTGAAAAAAATGAAGAAGATCATTGATGGATATCATTTATATATCGAAGATAAAGGAACAAAAGACATAATTTTTTGGATCATGGGAGAACATGAACTGAAATATTGGGATGAAATCACCAGCCAGGTATCATGTTCTTTAGCCGGACTTGTCTGTCATGACTGGAATCGGGAACTATCACCGTGGAAAGTGTCTGATGTTAAGGAGTTTCAGTCTTTTTCTGGTGGCGGTGAGCAATTCCTGCAGTTTCTTGACAGTCAGGTGATTCCGTACCTGCAGACTTCCTGCCGTCGTCTTTATATTGCCGGCTATTCTTTAGCGGGACTGTTCAGTTTGTATGCTTTTCATCAATCTCAGCTATTTGCTGGCGCAATCAGCTGTTCAGGATCATTATGGTACCCTGGCTTTTACGATTTTGTTAGAAAGCATCCCGTCTATCATAAAAAAATCTATCTGTCACTGGGAAATAAAGAACATTGTACTCGTCATCCTGTTTTTTCTGTTGTCAAAACAAAAACCAAACAGCTTGCACAGTTCTACCAGCGGGATAATAACTGTCTGCTGTTTTTTGAACAGGGTAATCATTTTCAAAATGTTGATCAGAGAATGATCAGAGCCATGAACTGGCTTGCCAGTAAGGAGGATGAATAATGAAGATCGTAACACTAATGGAAGATACACCAGGGAAACAGCAATGTTATTTTGAACATGGTTTAAGCTTATATATTGAAACTAGAAAACATCGTCTGTTATTTGATACAGGAGCTAGTCAGAAGACCATTGAAAATGCAGTTAAAATGGGCATAGACCTGACAAAGATTGATACGGTGATCATTAGTCATGGTCATTATGATCATGCTGGCGGACTTTTGGATTTCTGTCGAATCAATTCTCAGGCAGAAATCTATATGCAAAAACAGGCTGGAGAAGATCACTATCATGGTGACAGATATATTGGAATCGATAAAAATATCTTGCAGCTGCCTCATCTGCATTTGCTGGAGGGAGATCTACAGATTGATGATGAGCTCTTTATTTTTGCAAATATCAAAGGAAGACGTTATTTTGCACGTACAAATCTAGAACTGTCAGTCAAGAAAAATGGCCAGTGTTTTCCAGATGATTTTATTCATGAGCAGTGTTTGCTGATTAATAGTGAAGGGAAACGTATTTTATTGTCAGGCTGTGCGCATAATGGTATATTGAATATTCTCGACCGCTATCATGAACTGGGCTATGCTGATCCAGATATTGTGATTAGTGGCTTTCATCTAGCGAAGAAAGTGGGTTATGAACAAACAGAAATCGACGATATTATCAAGACTGCCTGGGAACTGAAGAATACCAGTTCACGATATTATACAGGGCATTGTACTGGACAGAAAGCTTTTTTATTGATGAAAGATATCATGAAGGATCAGTTGAATTATATGCATAGTGGGGATCGAATCATTTAAAAAGAGTTATCATTCGATAACTCTTTTAATTTGTTTCATTCGTAGAAATTTCCTTAAACAGGCGGATCATAACATAACCAGCAATGACTGTTAAAATCAGTTCCGTAACAAATTGTGCATAGGCAAGACCATATAATGGAAACAGTATATTCAGAATCAGTAATGCGGGGATTTCCAAAATGATTTTACGGGCAATCGCAAAGAACAGCGACAGTTTACCATTACCAATGGCCTGATAAACACCAACACATAAAAAATCAAAAGTTAGAAAAGGAATTCCTAAACAGTAACCTCTTAAAAATCGTGAACCATAAGCGACAATTTCTTTATTGGACATAAATAGACTAATAAAGAAATCAGCTTTGACAAAGTAAAGTAATGAAGCGCATACAGCAAAACCAGCACAAACTTTCATGGATGCCGTGATTGTTTTTTTCATACGTTTACCATTATGGCTGGCATAACAGTAGCTAATCAAAGGCATGACACCTTGAGAAAGTCCCAGGGCAATTTGACTGGGGACCATATTGATCTTATAGGTAATACCCATGGCAGCAATAGCAGTGGTTCCATAGGCAGATGCCAGATTGTTGAGGATTGTCATACCAGTAACGTTTAACAGATTCTGAATACTGGCAGGAACTCCGACTGCAAATATAGAAGCAAGGATACTTTTATCAAAACTGAAAAAACGATAATTTAAAGAGATAAAAGTATGATCCTTTTTTGCTTTTAACAGAATAAAGAAATAGAGACAGGCAACACAGTTAGAAATAAAAGTAGCACAGCCAGCACCAGCAGCTTTCATATTAAATCCCCATGGTAGAATAAAAATTGGATCAAGGATGATATTGAGGAAACATCCTGACATGGTACCAATGCTGGCATGAAGGGAAGCACCTTCAGAACGAACCATATAAGCCATGACGACGTTTAAGATAGCCGGAATGGCACCAAACATTACGGTCCATTTCATATAGCCATAGGTTGACTGAAAAGAGGCCTGATCAGCTCCTAACATATTGATGAGAGGAGTACTGAATAAAATACATCCCAGTGAAATAGCAGCAGCAAAAAAGACCGTACAATAAAATCCGATGGCCGATGTTTTTTTAACGACATGATAATGTCGCGAACCTAAAGAACGGCTCATCAGACTGGAACAGCCTACCCCGAAAAGATTATTGACGGCATTAAATGCCAGCAGGACCGGAGCAACAAAGGTTACGGCAGCATTTTCAATAGGATCGTTGAGCATCCCTACAAAGTATGTATCGGCAAGATTATAAAAAACCATGACCAGAGAACTTAAAATTGTAGGAATTGCCAGTGTTGCTATAGCTTTTGGAATTGATCTTTTTTCAAACAGTTCAATTTTGTCTTCATAATTCATTGTTATCACTTCTTTCATAAATTCTATTATAGTCCTTTGGATGATATTAGTAAACAAAGATAATACAGTGTTATTATTGACATATGTCAATAATAATTATATACTAAACATGGTGATGATAATGGCAAGACAAAACAAAAAGAAAATTATCGGGAAAATGCCAGAATATACGCATTTTTACAGTGACAAATGTGGAGAACTGAAGATTATCCTGTCATTAGAAGAATACGAAACGATTCGTCTGATCGATTATCTAGGCTATGATCAGAAACAGTGTGCTTTGACGATGGGAGTTTCTAGAAGTACGGTGGTTTCTCTATATAATCTGGCCAGAAAGAAATTGGCACGTTTTCTGTTGGAAGGACATGAGATGGAAATCCAGGGCGGACATTATCATCTGCAGCAAAGTAAAGGAGAGCATAAAATGAAAATAGCAGTAACATGTGTTAATGGAGAAGTTTTTCAGCATTTTGGACATTGTCCAAGTTTTTTGATATGTGAAGTGGAAGATGGCAATATTATTCACTCATCAATGGTTGATGCATCACAGTCAGGATGTGGTGCTTTGGCTGGCTTTCTGGCTGATTTAGGTGTTGATACCGTGATCTGTGGCGGAATTGGCGGGGGAGCGAAAAATCATTTGACAGCTTCAGGATTAAAGGTACTGCCAGGAGCCAGTGGCAATGCGCTTGCTCAGGTTGAAAGCTATATTGCTGGAACATTGCATTATGATCCTGACAGCGAATGTGAACATCATGAACATGATGACAACCATCATTGTCATGGGCATCATCAATGTCATTAAAGACCATCATGGTCTTTTCTTTTGTTTTTGTTTTTTTTATAATGAATGATAAAGAGGTGAGTTTATGGAAACGGTCATTAAAAAAATTGATGAAAATATTTATGCGATCGATCAGGAAATGGTCAGAAGCTTTGTGATCACTGGGCAAAAACAGGCTTTGATCATTGATACTGGCGCATTCCCGGTTGATTTTTTAGCACTTGTCAGACAGGTGACTTCTTTACCGTTTTCACTTTGTCTAACGCACAGTGATATCGATCATATTACCAATCTTGATCAATTTGATCAGGTCTATCTTCATGGTGATGAAACAGCTGGTCTGCAGGATCATGACATCAGGATGAAAACTGTCAAAGAAGGAGATACTTTTGATCTGGGTGGGATGATTCTAGAAGTCATTCATACTCCAGGACATACTCCTGGTTCAATTTGCTTGCTGGATCGTCAGCACCATCTGCTTTTTTCAGGAGATACTGTTTCCTATGGTCCAGTTTATATGTTTGGAAAACAGCGTAACATGGATCAGTATATCCATTCACTGAAAAAACTGAATGATATTGTCAGTGATGATATTTTGATTTATCCATGTCATAATACATGTCCAATATCTAAAGAGGGTATTTCACAGCTGTTGACATGTATCGCAAAAAGTGATGATCATAGTCTTATTGGGAAACCATGGCAAAGAGATGATGTCCTGCTGTATCAGTATCAGCACTGTGGCATATTGAGGGCAAAAAATGAACAGTAATGTCATGAATTCTTATACAGGCAGAATTTTTGATCCTATGAAGATCTGTGAAGATGATATCTGTCTGGAAGATATTGCTCATGCTTTAAGCATGATGTGTCGAGGATCGGGACAGCTGCTTTATTTTTATTCTGTAGGACAACACAGTCTCAACTGTGCCTATGAAGCGATGGCCAGAGGCTATGGCGCCAAAGTCATACTTGCCTGTCTGCTCCATGATGCCAGTGAAGGATATATCGCTGATATTATCAGACCGGTCAAACAGCATCTGCAGGCTTATTATGTTATTGAAGATATGATCATGGAAACGATTTTTAGAAAATATGGATTGTCAGATATTGATAAAAGTCTGTGGCAAAGTATTGATAATGATATGCTGGAAAATGAAATGACCGTGATGTTAAGTCATCATCAAAGTGATAATGTCCCACCATTAAGATCAAAACCAGATTTTCAGGAAAGAGATTATCATGAAATTGAACAGGAATTTCTTTTTCTTGCCAGGCAGCTGATCAAGGAGGGACAAGCCAATGATTGATCTGATCATGCAGAAGATGATCCTGCAATGTACAGGTGATCTGAAAAAACATGATATTGCCCATTTTATCAAGGTACATAGCTATGCTCGTTTAATTGGACATCTAGAAAAGCTTGATGTTAAAACCATGGAGATCCTGGAAATCAGCGCTATTGTTCATGATATTGCCTGTCCTTTATGTCGTGAAAAATATGGTTCAACCTTAGGGGCGTATCAGGAAAAAGAAGGTCCAGCTTTAGTGAAGGAATTTCTGCAGGAGTTTTGTTTGCCAGAGGATGTGGTTGAGCGAATAATGGAACTGGTAGGGCATCATCATAGCTATGATCATGTTCAAGGCATTGATCATCAGATTCTGCTGGAAGCTGATTTTTTGGTCAATGGGGATGAAATGAAACTAGATCAGAAGCAGATTTCAACTATGCGTGATCGGATTTTTAAAACAGAATCAGGAATGATTTTGTTGAATGCAATCTATGATTTATCGTGAAATGATGTTATAATAAAAGTCCTTGGCAGGGGCGTATAAAGAAAGTTTTATTTTCTTTGGACTGTTGACAAATAATGTTAACAGTTTTTTCATTTGAGAAAATATTATTATTTTACAGCGGTCTTTGTTATAATAAGAGTGTCTATAGAGGAGGCTAAAACCACTCTATCTCTACAGACATTATAATATAGATTTTATAATCTACGAATAATGAGTTTATAGATATCTCTTAACAAAAATCTAAATACAAGAAATGTAGTTAAAAATATCTTAACTACATTATACGAG
>CASETM010000057.1 GCA_949290865.1 uncultured Bacillota bacterium | reverse complement strand
TTTTAATAAAGTTAATGATTCAGAAAGGAAAAGAGAAAGATATCATGGTTGGCGCCCTGGTCTCTTTCTCTCTTACACAAGACCATGATACAAAATTGCTACTCTTTATTCAAGATGTTTTTTAAAAACAATTCCTTTGCAACTGATATCCATTAGCCTGATTAGATTGCATAATACGTTTTGATCGTTCTATAGCTTTTTTTACATTATCAATGTTTAACTGTTCTAAACAACTATTAAAATGATCTTTATGCTTATAATCATCCATGCTTAAAAAATGCTTGTTATACGCTCTATTAATTGAATTGATATATTGCTTTCTATCAGTTTTTGGACCATTACAATCCATTTTATGTAATATGATCCATAAATCAAATGTAAGATTACTATAGCCAAATTTATAAACGATATTCTTTCCTATACCGGAAGCCTTTTTCAAATTATCAATAGTCTGCTTAAATTGCTGAACATGAAATTCATCATTACTTTCGTAGTCTGATAAATGCCAAATTTCTGTTTTGCTTGCAATAGTCATTTTTTTCACACGTCTATATGGATCTTTTTCCACTTTGCAGTCAATTGCCACTTTATAGCGAGATTCATCCAATTCATTAATACGATCTCTTAGCCACTCAAGATACCACTTTTCAGTTTCACCTTCTACACTGAAATAATACTTATTAGTATATTTTTTTACCATATCAATCCTCTCCTTTTTTAGAAATCAATTCTCTAAATACAGGAGAAAAATCTATATCAGAGATTGCACCATATCGTGAAATAAAGTAATTTTTCATATAATCTTCATTTTTTCTAACACCACTAGTACCCGAAGTTCCAAAATCTGATAAAGAATATAAATCACTTTTAAAATTATCTTCATCTCTTTCAACAAACTTTATTTCATCTCTTCTAAACAGGTTAGAATTCAAGAAGATGGGATTATGTGTATCAAAAATCAACTGCGCATGATGAATGTTGATCTCATCGTCATGAAATATATTAATAATATTCATCAAAGCCATAGGATGAATGGAAGCATCAAATTCATCTATAACTAATGTTCCACCTGTATACATAGCTTTTATAACCAGAGGAAATAAATTAATAAATCTTATCGTTCCATATGACTCAAACGTCTTAGCATTGATGATAACTTTCTTATTTGAACTTTGATCATCTAAAACAGAACATAGTTTTGTTTTCTGATCTTCATCTGAAACCATATAACCTACAGCATTTGAATTTAAACCAAATATTTTAGCTGCTTCATTAGTCGTTTTTTCAACATAGAATCCTGGAGAATCTGTATCTTCAAATCTGCGAATCAATTCGATGGCATTTGCCTTATATATAACCATGAATTTATTTTTAAACCAGTTTTGTATCAATTCAACCAGCTTTCTGGAAATAATTAACTTAAAACCATTCATTAAAAATAGTTCAGTGTCATTAAGACTATTAAGGGCTACTTCGTACAATTTGTTAGATTCTTTAGAATTCATATCTAGCAATTCAGATATCTTTTTAGAATAATTGAACTCAAGCTTATCAAAACTACGATCAAAAATCTCCATTCCATTAACGTTCAATATTTCTCGTTCAATATTTCTTTTAAAATCTTTTTCTAAAAAGAAACCAACGTTCATTGAAAATGAATACTCTATATGATACCCTTCTTCAGTAAATGAAATGAAAAACTTAACAGGTTTTCTTTCTGTAAGTTTATTATTAGGAATCAACTCTAAATAATTAGCTGCTTCATTTGGATAAGACTCATTAACATTTAATATATTTCCTCTAAGTACTATAGATCTCATAGTATCCATAGCACCTATGATATTCGTTTTTCCAGAAGCATTTGGTCCATAAATAACAGATGAACATATTGCATTGATTTTCTTCTTTCCAATGACTTCTTCAAATACACTATAATCTAATCCCTTTTGTTTAGGTGCAGGGATCATTGAAAAAGAAACTTCATACTGAAAAGATTTATAATTTTCAACTTTAAAATCTAAAAGCATATTTTCACCTTCCTTCACTTTTTCATAAACATTTTAACATAAAGATGATTTTTATTAAATTATTTTGCAATTTTTTTGCAAAATAACTTAATTTATTAATTATTATATGCCTAAAATTGTGAAAATATACATATTTTATTCATTTTTCTCTTTTTTATCTATTATCTCTTGCAAAACATTTAACATTTCAGCATTGCTGATAAGAAGCTGCTGCAACGTGGCATCCATAGTTTCCTTAAACAATTCAGATATAATATTTGAGTTCATCTTTCTAGATTCAACAATCTTCATTCGATACTTCAGTTACTAGAACATATCATAATCTAAAAAAAGAAATTTCTATTTTTATATAGAAACTCCAAAAGTATCCTATTATGAGTTTATATATTTCATTTAAAGAATAAATGCCATGTACTATCGAATCAGCCACTCATAATCCTGTCGAGTATCAATAACATAATCAACATAAACAATATTGTCAATAATCTGAAAAATCAACATATATCTTTTTTCAAATAACAGATAACGATATTTATGACTAGGGATGTATTCACCTGAAAGCCAAGGACATCTTAAAGGCATGAAACTTAATGAATTTGCTTTTTTTTCGAATTCAGTTGCTAAATGTTTAGCAGCACCAGGATTCACTTGTGCTAAATATGCAACATGAGAAACTAGCATTTGCGATGCTTTCTGAGAAATAATGACCTTATAGCTATTCTCCATCACCATTTACCTCATCAATAACATTATTCATCATTTGAACAACTTCACTAACAGAATATCCTTGACTACCATTCATTCTATCTTCTTCAACTGCTAAAAGTTCTTCACGAAGCTTCAACATTTTTTCTCTGCGATTAAATGTCTCAATATCCATAACTACTAAATCGCCTTCTCCATTTTTTGTAAGGAAAATAGGTTCTTTTGTCTTCTTACACATTTCTGAGATCTCGTTGTAATTCTGACGAATCGTTGCAGATGGTCTAATAATCATAACTATCACTCCTTATATAGTATTATTCTATATATATTATAACCATATTATGCTATATGGTCAATTTATATATAAATAATTAATTATTAATTACTTTTACTAATTATCACTTTGGTTTCAGTTTTTCCAGATCCTCATGTAAAACATTTAACATTTCAGCATTGCTGATAAGAAGCTGCTGCAACGTGGCATCCATAGTTTCTTTGAACAGTTCAGATATAATATTTGAGTTCATCATGACTCTGGCTATATATAATTCCATCATCTGATCCAGGAGCTCACTTTGCGTATATTGAAGATCAAGTTCTTTATCAAAATAATTTTGAAGATACTGTAGCTTTTGATTAAAATCATAACTTACCCTATAGCTTCTTTTAACTGTAATACTAACTCCTCCTTAATGACACGATAATTTTACCGTATCAATGATCAATGTTTTTCATCTTTATGAAATATCCTAAAATTTCATTCAGTATATCCTTTGCTTCTTTGATGTCATTATTATTTTCCTTAATAAAAATATTTATATCAATGATCTGTTTATTGATTTCCTGTAATGTGATATATGCCTTGATCATCAGTTCAAAAAGATCCCCTTTAGAAAACTGAGGATTTTCTTTACAATAGTCACTAGGTGATTTCCCAGATCTTTTATACCTATCATACTCATGTTCACTAATAATTATTAACATTTCAATTTCAGGAGCTGTAACTATATTAATCACGTCAACTTTATCCTGATATTCAGGACTCAGATTAAACCTTTCACTTCTTGAATCAAGAATACGAATAACTGAAATCTTACCGTTATATCCTTTACGTAAATATCTTGTTTCAAAATTTCTAGAACTTCTTATACGAAGAACTTCCTCTTCAATAAGTTCCTCTCTTTCAAATAATAAACAGTGATCATCTAAAAGAATATCAGTGATTGCTTCTTCAGCTGATCCTTCACATAAAACGGCTTTATATTTTGCTAATTCCACTATTCTATACCTCTATTATTTATAGAAGATGATATATATTTTTTTAATGATAAATAAGCTTCATACTGTGGTGATGTTTCAGCAATAAGTCCTGATTGATAAGCTTCACTTTTTTTGACATCATTTCTTTTTAATAAATCAGCCAAATTTTGTACAATTATGCCATTTTTATTTTGAGTAATAAAAATACTGTCATTTCGCTCATATTCATCTAGAAGTTCTGGATAATGTGTTGTATAAATTAAAGTCCCACCATTTTTGTTTAATTTAGAATCCATAAAAAAGCGGATAATTGTAGAAACAATTTCTTTATTAAAATGATTTTCCAATTCATCAATTAATAAATAACCGCCTTTTTCCATAACATTTATAGCGTACATAAAAGTCGTAATTCCTTTAATAGTTCCAGATGATAAATATAGCTCTAATTCGGCAGCAGAATTTAAAAGCATTTCTTTAGATCCTTTGAACTTTAAATGTATCAATGATTTATTTTCATTATGTTCTAAATATAAAGACTCTACTGTTGGATCCAAAAAAGTGATAATAGATTCTGGAATTTGATCAGTTAAAGGCAATGTATTCGTATTTGTAAACGAAAATAAATTAGCAATAGCAATGTGTTCATTATTTTTTCTGTTTTGAGCAATAATCATACTCACATCGTTAGATAAATATTTCTCACTATCATTTCTTTTTTCTACTGGCTTTAAACCATTAAAATCAGTTAGCTGCTTTTTTGTTTTTACTTTATCAAGTGACTTTTTCCATAATTCTTCACTTACAATACGATAAATTCGTTCTTCGTTTATATTTTTTTCAGGTGTTATGACTGTTTTTAAACAACATATACCTTCTTTTTCAGAATAAAAATATATATAAAAAATAGCCTCTTTTGTATTGCCAAGAATATATTTAGATGGAATATGATTAATTGGTTCATTATTTAATATGTTTAATGCTAATGAAATAACCTGTAAAACAGAGGTTTTACCAGAAGCATTTTTACCAATAAATGCCTGAGCACAATTCATATATATGTTTGAAGAAATCTTATACATATATTTTTTTACATCTTCAGAAGTACGTTGCTTTCCAAAAAAAGAAATATCTAATTCTTCTTTGAAAAGTGGAATTCCTAATGCTTTTATTCTTAATACTTTCATAGATAACACCATATTAAAAACATAAAATACGTTTTTAATTCCTTTCTATAATAATTAGATTCATTATTTTAGAAAATATCAACGGATTTTATGTTTTTATTTAATATACAATTAAATTCGTCTTTACTTTTCATAACAAATTTTAATCTTATAAATTTTTCTTGTTATTTTAGAATTCATAATAATAATTAACAAAATTTTTCATCCAATACCACTATCATAAACAAATGTAAATGTATATAAAGAAAATAAGCTAACAAGAATAGTTTTTCCATTAACACCAAATGAAACTTTCTCTTTTTTCTTTATACATTTATTCTCACTTCATTAATTTTTTATTCAATAACTTAGAATTTTCTGCTCTACAACTTAGGATTTATTTACTTCTCTTTTTATATATAAATCCACCTATAAAACCTCCAATTAATGCTAATAGAAAATATATAATCGCATATATTAATGCTGTTGTATTATAATAGATTAGCATTGTTGGAATGAATAAAATTGATATTAATAGAACTATCAATATATTAAATCCATACTTTTTGGACGTTATAATAGAACTTATTAATACATATAGTGAATTGATAAACCATAAATCTATCATAAATAGATATTCAGCAATAATAGGAGATATGACACTACTTATTGGTCTTATATTATATATTAATAAAGAAAAGATGATTAGTATGATTATTGTTTTCATAATACCATTAAAATTTTTTTATTTTTATTAACCATATTAACCATACATTCCTTTCCGCCTGAAGCTGCAAGGCACACATAGTCATGAAAATCAAACATTTCTTTTTATCAAAGTAAGTGTTATAATATGTGTGGTTATATAAGCTTCCCGGCATTAATTTCAAATTTACCCATCGATTTGTATCTTAATGTGCAGGTGTGCTACTTGT
>CASETM010000056.1 GCA_949290865.1 uncultured Bacillota bacterium | reverse complement strand
TGTTTAGATTCTTTTTGATTTTACCAGGTGAATAGTAGATGTTAGATTTTGAATGATTCAACATGTTAAGTACCTCCTAAAAAATAAACCATCTACTAAAAAGGGCTATTAATGAATGATAAGAATTCATTAATAGCCTCATGATTTCAAAGCTTTGTCAATAGAAAATAGATAAAAAATAAAAAAGTCTCTCAGTATGTTATCTGAAGAGACTTTTAGGCGTTAATGTCTTAACTTAATGACATTGGGGGTAACCCTGTTTATTTTCTTATTCTCTGATAAAAATGAAAAACGGATAAAAGAATCTCAATGATAATGACCATGTAAAATGTTAAAGCAAAGATAGCCGTTGTATCAATATTGATACGGGCAAGATAAAGTTCTTTACCAATACCATAGGCTGATGAAACAAATATTTCTGACATGACACCAACTTTGATGCTCAAAGGAATACAGCTGTCGATAGCTGCATTGATATGGTGTCTGATCAAAGGCAGATACACCTTGATGATATTAAATAAAGGTGTATGATGATAAAGAATAATGACATCCTTGAGATCCTGATCAATACCTTTAAGACCGTTTAGACAGTTGGCATAAAAGATAGGAAATAGCATCAAGACGATAATGATCATCAATGCGGTTCTGCTGTTAAACCAGACCAGCAGAATGATAATATAGGAAATCTGCGGGATGCTCTGAAAAAAGGCCACCACAGGAGATAAAAAAGCTTCTATATTGCGATGATCATAGGACATGAATGCCAGACCAAGACCAATGAGACTGCTGATCATCAGCCCTAAAATGATTCTTAGCAAGGTATGCCCCATCGACAGATAGAAAGATGGTTCCTGAGCATATTGGATCATCATTTTCAAGACGTCAACAGGATAGGGGATGATGATGGTCTTGTTGATGATCATTGCCAGACACTGCCAGATCATCAGCAGAATAAAAAAAGGAAAAAATTTTTTCATTATCTCATCATATTTTCATTAAATTTAATCTGATACAGTTCTAAAAAGTCAGTGACCTGCTGCTGACAGTCTTCAATAGCAGTATAATGCAGATTCTGTCTTTCGATTGTTTTTTCAACAATGGCAGCAGCTGGCAGACCTAATGTATCTGTACCGATTTCTTCGAGATACTTATCCAGATTAGCATAGTCACCATTGGTAAAATCATCGATTTTTTCTAACAGCTGATCACAGTTTGTTCCTTCTTTAACGAATACGGTTGCCTGTGGGTATCCGTCTTTTCCATACTCTTTCTGCATATCTTTAATAATTGAAAGTGTTAAACCGTTTTCTTTGGCCTTGGCAATCGTGGCCGTAGCTAATGGTTCAGCCAGCATACCGACATGGGCATTTGAAGAAAGCAGCTGCTGCTGTACCAGTGTCGCACTGTTATAGTATTGAGGAGTTAAAGTCGTATCAATGTTTACCTGATCGTAGATCATACCAGGTACGGCTCCCTGACCAAATAAGGCGATTTCTCCAGTTTCCTGTAAAGCATCTTCACTGGTTCCTACCAGATAAAGATTTCCCCAGGTTAAGACACCAGCCATTTTGTAATCTGTCTGATTGGCTGCCAAAAGTTTGGCACCAACATTGATTGGAGCGATGATGATATTATATTCACTGTTTTCTTTTGACAGTTCTGCCACCAGCTGATCGCTGCCATCAACAAAGTCGATTTTTCCTTCTTTGGTGACTTCTTCATAGACGCTGACAAGGGCTAAACCAGGTGCCCCAGTAGGACAGATAATTTTGATCGTATCATCTTTTTTTGCTGATGTACATCCTGTTATTGATACGATCATTAATAAACTTAAAAATAAACTTAAAATCTTTTTCATAATATGTCTCCTAACGATTTGAATATATTGTTTTTGAACTGATGCCTTTTAAACGACCGATTTTTCCTGAAAGAGCATTGATCGTATCCTGTGGTGCATCGATTGCAATGGATATGATGTTCACCTGTTTTTGACGATAAGGAATACCCATACGGCCAATGATGTATTCACCATAACTGTGTAACAGGCTATTTAAGGCATTGACTGATTCGAGATCTTCGATGATGATTCCAATAATTGCAATTTTTGTTTCCATTTTTCCTCCTCAATAAAATCGGTCACGCTGAAAACGTGACCGATCATTTTCACGCTTTCATCTTAGATAACTAAAGATGTCAGAGTATGTTTAAATATTAATGGTTGACTCCATTGATTCAAAGAGAAGTCGATGAAGTGATATGATTAAAACTGATATTTATCTTTTTTCGTATATTTTGTATGCAGTAGATGATGTGCTTTTTCACTGTTTGGTTTTTCCAGGAAATCTTTGTAGAGTTTCTGGATCTGAGAATTCTTATGTGATTTTCTGACAGGCAGATGAATATCTTCATCATAAAGAGCTTTCGCACGCGCTGTTTTGTAATCAAAACCACTGTTACGTGTCAGAGCATTAACATATGGCTGTCCTCCACCGTTGACACATCCACCAGGGCATCCCATGATTTCGATAAAATGATATTTTGATGTCCCGTTTTTGATATCATCCAATAATGGTTTGGCCATGGTCATTGAATGAGCAACAGCGACATTGACTGTCAGATCACCAACTTTTAGCGAAGCTTCTTTCAGTCCCATTTCACCACGAACCTGATGATATTCGATCTGGTTGAGATCTTCACCAGTGACAACATCAACAACTGTTCTTAAGGCTGCCTCCATAACCCCTCCAGAAGCACCAAAGATAACTCCGGCACCGGTATATTCTCCAAAGAGATCCTGATCGAAATCTTCATCTTTCAGATCTTTGAAGTTTATACCAAACATTTTGATCAGTTTTGCCAGTTCTCTGGTTGTTAAAACAGCATCGACATCCTGCATCTGATCAACTTTGTTTTCAGGTCTGATTTTTTCGCCTTTCTTGGCAGTGCAAGGCATGATTGATACAACATAAATATTTTTTGGATCAAGGTTATTGATTTTCGCAAAATATGATTTAATCATGGCTCCCAGCATCATATGTGGTGATTTACAGGTTGATAGATGATCCAGAATTTCTGGATATTCATGTTCAACATAATTGACCCATCCTGGTGAACATGATGTAATCATTGGTAATACCCCTTCATGTGTCAGTCTGTCCAGGAATTCATAACCTTCTTCCATGATCGTCAGATCCGCACCAAAGTTGGTATCATAGACTTTATCAAATCCAACAAGTTTTAAGGCATGAACCATTTTTCCAGTGACACGGGTTCCAATTGGCATACCAAATTCTTCACCTAAAGCTGCTCGAACAGCAGGTGCCGTTTGAACTACAACATATTTGTTTGGATCATTTAAAGCATCAATGACATCATGAACTTCTTCTTTTTCATGTAATGCACCAACAGGGCAGACATTGATACATTGGCCGCATTGCATACAGTTAACTTCAGCAAGTGATTTATCATAAACAGGTCCCACTTTTGTTTTGAAACCTCTGTTCATATATCCCAGGATACCTAAGCCCTGATGTTTTTTACAGGCAGCAATACAGCGTCCACATAGGATACATTTTGATGTGTTTCTGACGATACCAGGGGAAACGATATCAAATGTTGGTGGCGTTTTTTCACCTTCAAAAGCATCCTCACGAACACCTAATTCCTGACATAATCTCTGCAGTTCGCAGTTGGTATTACGAATACAAGACAGACAGTCTTTAGAATGGTTAGAAACGATCAGTTCTATGACGCGTCTTCTGGCATCTAAAGCACGTTTGCTGTTTGTTTTCACGACAAGACCTTCTCTTACGGGATAGACACATGCTGCACACAGTGTCTTGGCACCTTCTACTTCGACCTGACATACGCGGCAAGCCCCTGTACCAGTGTAATCTTTTAAGTAACACAAAGTAGGAATATGAATGCCATTGTTTTTTGCGACTTCCAAGATTGTCTGTCCTTCATACGCTTCTACTTTACGATTGTTGATCGTCATATTGATTTTTGACATATTTCTTTCCTCCTACTTTCTGGTAATAACATTAAAGTGACAGGCACTCATACAGTTACCACATTTGATACATTTATCCTGGTCAATGAAATAAGGGACTTTACCAAGCTGACCAGAAATGGCATTGGCAGGACATTGTTTTGCACAAAGTCCACATTTACGACATTTGTCGGCATCGATTTCATAAGACAGTAATGCTTTACAGACACCGGCAGGACATTTTTTATCAACAACGTGAGCAATATATTCATCTCTAAACTGTGATAAAGTTGATAATACTGGATTAGGAGCACTTTGTCCTAAACCGCATAAAGCTGTATCTTTAATAGTATGAGCCAGCATTTCCAGTTCATCGAGTGTATCGAGCGTACCTTCACCATTGCAGATCATCTGCAGCAGTTCCAGCATACGTTTGGTTCCAATACGGCAAGGTGAACATTTTCCACATGATTCATCAACGATGAAATCCATATAGAAACGGGCAACATCGACCATACAGTTATCTTCATCAAGAACGATCATTCCTCCAGAACCCATCATTGATCCCAGTTTGACCAGTTCATCAAAACCGATAGGTGTATCCAGCTGCTGTTCTGTTAAACATCCTCCAGATGGTCCACCAGTCTGAACCGCTTTGAATCGTTTACGGTTTGGACAGCCACCACCGATTTCATAGATGACTTCACGCAAGGTCGTTCCCATTGGGACTTCGACCAGCCCGGTATTGGTAATCTTTCCACCTAAGGCGAAGACCTTTGTACCAGGTGATGATTCTGTACCAATAGATTTAAACCAGTCAGCACCATGCATGATAATCTGGGCAATATTGGCATAAGTTTCAACATTGTTAATGATCGTTGGTTTTCCCCAGACACCTTTGTTGGCAGGGAATGGTGGCTTAGGATGCGGCATTCCTCTTTCACCTTCGATTGACTGGATCAGGGCTGTTTCTTCACCACAGACAAAGGCACCTGCTCCTAAACGGATTTCCAGATCAAAACAGAAATCAGTACCGAAGATATGGTCACCTAATAATCCTAACTCTTTTGCTTGAGAAATAGCATGTTTTAAACGTTCAACTGCAATAGGATATTCGGCACGAATATAAATATAACCGTAGTTTGCACCAATAGCATAAGCGGCAATTTCCATAGCTTCAATAACGCTGTGAGGATTTCCTTCCAGAATAGAACGGTCCATGAAGGCACCAGGATCTCCTTCATCGGCATTACAGATAACATATTTTTCATTGCCAGGTTCATTCAAGGCAAACTGCCATTTTAGACCAGTAGGGAAACCGCCCCCACCACGGCCTCTTAAGCCACTTGCTTTGATAACATCAACAACTTCCTGAGGAGACATTTCGGTTAAAGCTTTTCCTAAAGCAAAATAACCATCTTTAGCGATATATTCCTGAATATTTTCTGGATCGATCACACCACAGTTATGTAATGCGATACGTTTTTGTTTTTTATAAAAGTTTGTATGATTGATATCATGAATTTCATTGGTATCTTGATCAGATTCATTCAGCATCAGATGTTGAACAGGACGTCCCTTATAGAAATGTTCCATAACAATTTCTTTGACATCTTCAACTTTTACTGATTTATAAATGATATTATCTGGATAAATCGAAACATTAGGACCAACACCGCATAGACCTAAACATCCAGTACGTAAAACACTAACTTCATCCTGTAATCCTAATGATTTTATTTCTGCTTCAAAAGCATCGATCAGTTCACCAGAATTGCCAATTGTACAACCAGTACCAGCACATACCAAGACTTGAATTCTTTCCATGCTTTATCCTCCTATTTCTTATATTTTCCTACAGTGTAATCTTCAATGATTTCGTCATGTATTAGATGTCTGGTAACGATTTCTTTCGCTTTTTTTGAGTCGACCAGAACATAAGTTGTTTTATTATCGTCGCGGTCAAAGACTTCAACGATTGGTTCCAATGTACACATTCCAATACATCCTGTCTGCAAAACAGTAACAGGAAGTTTTGCTTTTGCGACTTCTTCAACAATGGTATTGAGAACTGGTCTGGCCCCAGCTGCGATTCCACACGTTGCCATTCCGACAACGACACGGTATTTTTGCTCTTCGTCCATACGCATGGTCATTTTGTTTTGGGCAGCCAGTCTGATTTTCTTTAAATCTTCTAATGATTTCATATTCCTAATCCCTCCTTCATATAGTCTTTTATCCATAAAAGAACCTCTGGTTCATTTATTTTCACATCTCCAAGGATGTCTTTCATTTCTCTGGTATCTAAGATAAAATCATTTTTATCGGTTTTATATGCAAAAATATAATCAATATTTTCATTTGCCTGTATTAAAGTCAACATCGTATCGACCACATTGCCCATCATCGGGGTATCGATATGATTTTTGACAAATTGGGTTTCGACACATGTTCCCTGACCAGGTGTGGACTGAATATGCAGATAGCCACCGGTCAGTTCTGCAGTCTGTTTGAATAAAGGAATGCCCAGACCGACCTTGCGGGTCGTTCTTGTTGTATAAAACGGGTCAGTTACCTGATTTACTGTTTTTTTATCCATGCCATCACCATTATCTTCAATGATGATATTGATTTTATTATCTTTGATACTGTCAGTAACCATTATTTTGATCAATGTTGCATGGGCACGAATTGAATTATAGGCTATATCCAGAATATTAAGTGCAATTTCATCCATAACGTTTTCTCCATAACTGATAAAAGTCTTCCCATTCCAGCTGATATAAAGGCTCATTAATATCAACAAGCGAATGAGCATCACTGTTGAAAAACCACATATAGTTTTTTAAAAACGGAAACATGACCAACAGTTTTTCCTGTTCTTCTTTGTTCGTGACTTCAATACCGTCAAAATCCCAAGTGGGATCGATCGTCAGCATATTGTGCATAACGGAATAACGTTTACTTAAGGCATGTGCCAGAATGGCAATTCCCTGAAACTGATGAATTGCTTTAATAATATCAGTTAAAGACAGATCAATGGATACAATCAGCAGGCGACTTTCACTGCCGATGATTTCATCCTGATCATTAAAAATGTACTGATGACCAAAATAATCTTCATCATTGGGTTCTTCAATCAGATAGTAATCTAAAAACTGCTGTATAGGAGCAAGTTCTGTTTCTGGCAGAAAGTAAGCGAGAATGTGAACTTCTTCACGGCTTTGAATTTCAACACCATAGACAAATTTAACTTTTCCTTGCGCAACGGTTGGCAAACAGGATAGCTGTTTAACAGAATTGTGATCAGTGATCGCTATCAGATCCAGTCCTTTGATAAACGACATATTGACAATATTATTCAAGGTCATGTCATCATCACTGCATGGAGATAAAGCAGAGTGAATATGCAGATCGTAATACATATTTATAATCCAACTTTCACCAGTGTCTTGGTTAGTTCATAAGCAGTCAAAGATGTTTTCAGCAGAGGGATAGACAGTTCATTGGCTTTGCTGATGGTTTCTGCTTCTGGTTCGATATCCTGTAAAAAAACAATAGCGGAAAAACCAGTCAGTTCAGCGACCGCAACCACATTAAGATGTCTTTGAACGGTCAGCCACAGTTCATTTTCCTGACCGTTAGCCATAACAAAACTTAACAGATCGCCAATATAGACGCCTTGAACTTCTCTTTCTAAAGAAACATCATTAACGCTGATCAGTGGAAGCAGATCCACAAGTTCTTTTAAGATCATTTGTTTTCACCCTTTTTCACACGACAGATTTCAATATTGACTTTTCCATCAACAACTCCTTGAGCCAGAGCTCGGCAATTAGCGAAGCCACAGGCTCCACAGTCAAACTGCGGAAGCTGTTCCAGGATTTCATTGACTTTCATGAAACGATCCATTTTTTCTTTGATAGATTCCATTTCATGTCTATTAAATTGTCTTTGGATCACATAATCATCTTCTTTGAGGTCAATAAGCTCTTTGGAGTAGTGATCCATCATACTTTCTATATTGTAACATCCTTCATAAGGATTAGACCATAGATAATATCCTCCGATACATCCCTGATAACAGGCATACATCGCAATGAGATCAACATGATGAATGCGATCAAATTCCAGAAGTTCCAGTAAACTCTTGGTTTGATTTAAGCCTTCGACACTGATGACTGATAAGCTTCTGTTACCAAAGAGATCTTCAACATTGCTTTTTACACCATATTTATTCATATTGATCAGATGTCTGTCTTCATTCTTGTTTTTATTGATTTTTGGAAATATATGGGAAATCGTCATTGCATAGTCAATGGCCGATTCTTCATTTCCAAAGGGATATTTTGCCAGGGTCATTTTACCAACGCATTCACATAAAGAATAAATGCCAACATTTTTGCCTTTTGTTTTTTTTCTAATCAGTCTGGCCGCAATTTCTACGGGATAATCGTAAGGTAAAATATGATCATAGAGTGTCGGATAGTTTTTTTCAATCAGACGATTGATCGTTGGACAGAATGGCATCAGCCAGATTCCTTCTTTTTCCCGACTTTCTTGAATGGCTTTTTTATAGAGAAAGCCTTCGATATCACTGTACTGAACGATTTCATCAAATCCCAGTCTGAGAATTGCTGCGCAGATCCTTTGAAATTCATCGTATGATTTCATATCAGATAAAAGACTGGTTGGTATTAAAATGACATTATGATCATGCTGGTGAAGGGTTTCACTGACATGAACATTTTCGACTTTTAATATACGTGAGGTGCATTCCTTAATGCAGACATCACAGTAGATACATTCTTCTTCATTAATGTGAACCTGATGATCAACGATGGATATGGCATTAACAGGGCAGGATTTTAAACATTTAATACACTGTACACATTTTTTCTGTGCGGATTTTGTGATTGGTTTCATGAAAATGTCATTTTCAAATGAGTTCCCTCACTTGATGATTCAATCTGAAAGGTTGAAGCACAGTTTTTCATGTTATCCAGTCCCATTCCTGCGCCAAATCCAAATTCTCTGGCTTTTGTTGAAGCTGTTGACCACCCAGGGGTCATGGCTTTTTCAATATCAGGAATACCTGGGCCAATATCATCGAATGACAGATGAACGACACCTTCTGGATCGATTTCGAATAAAATCGTTCCGCCATAAGAATGAATGACCAGATTGATTTCAGCTTCATAGCAGGCAATAGAGATACGTTTCAGTATTTTTGGGTCAAAGCCTATTGCCTTTAATTCTTTTTTAATATCACGGGAAACCTGTCCAGCATCTTCGTAATCATCTTTTTTGACGGTATATGTTTTTTTCATCTTCCTAGTCCTTTTTCATAAAGACGGCCACAGGTTTCATACATTGTATATTTTGTAGTAAAAACACTGACATCACTCATCTTTGCTCCCTGGATGAGATGTTCATCAATTGTTTTTCCTCTCACGATCAATATAGCAGCAAGATCCAGCGTATTTGCTGTATGGAATATTTGCATGTTGGCTAAACCAGTAATCAACAGTTCGCTTTCATCGGCATCACGAAGATGACATAAAGCATCAGACATCAGATCACTGGCAAAAGCATGCTGAAAATCTATCTCATAGACGTGTGGATTACTGACATAAACTGTTTCGGCCTCCACAATATCTAAGATATCTTTCATTTTCATGCGGGAGCTTCCTCCTTTTTATAATTTAAAACAAGCATTTTTAAATCTTCAAGTTGTTTTGTACATCCAAATACGGTTCCGTCAACACTGACAACGGGTGCTAAACCACATGCTCCAACACAACGTGTAGCATCAATTGAGAAAACACCATCTTCACTGGTGCCGTTGACAGGTGCGCCTGTCATTTCGACAAGAAGATCCAGGATCGTTTGTGAACCATTTACGTAACATGCTGTTCCGAGGCAGACACTGATGACATGTTTTCCTTTTGGTTCAGTTGTAAACTGAGAATAAAAGGTAACGACACCATATATTTTGGATACGGGTTCGTTTAAGGCATCAGACATTTTTTTCATAGCTTCAAAAGGAATATATCCCAATTCAGCTTGAATTTCGTGAAGCATTAGTTTAATTGGACCTTTTTCATCTTTATGACGTTCAATTGTCTCATCAATAAATGAAATATATTCAGGCTTTAATTTGTTCATTCTTACACCTCTTTCCTAAATGTCTTAATTAAATCCATAACCTTATCATACCATTTTTTTGAAAGGGTTTACATATCTTATTGCATTATTTGTTATATTATTCACAAAATTTTTTATAAAAAATAATTTAAAAAATATTTTGAACTCCGTTATTTAGGAGTTTAATAAACACTTTGACAATAAAAAATATTTTTTATCATCTATAATAGAGATAGATTAGGAGGTGGCTATTATGAAATATGCAATTGTAGAAGGAAAATTAACTCATATCTCAAAAGTCAAAAAAGGAACTGTTGCGAAAGAATTTGGATATAGCGATCATTTGGTAATAGCTGTGGGTGGAAAAGAAAGAAAATACTGGAAATATCTTGATGTCAAAAGAGCCAGTTCATATCATCTGGCTTAAATATAGACTTTTTCTGATATATAATAGATATATACAGAAGGAGAATGAAAAATGAAAGTTGAAATAAAAAGAGATGGTTTAACCTTAAGAGGTGATCTGGAAATACCAGCAAAAGAACAATATGATATTGTCATTTTGATGCATGGTTTTACCGGACAAAGAAATAACGATATTTTAATAGCAGTCAAAGATTTGCTGCTGGAAAAAGGAATCGCATCAATTCGTTTTGATTTTAATGGTCATGGCGAAAGTGATGGATTGCTTGAAGACATGACCGTGCTGAATGAACTGGCAGATGCCAAAGCCATACTGGATTATGTCAGATCTTTGGAACAGGTACGCCATATTTATATATTAGGTCATTCGCAAGGTGGCGTCGTAGCTAGCATGCTGGCGGGATATTATCCAGAAGTGTTTGAAAAAGTTGTGCTGATGGCACCAGCAGCAACACTGAAAGATGATGCTTTAAAAGGGGTTTGTATGGATATTACATATGATCCACATCATATTCCCGATAAACTGCTTGTTAGAGGGGATACGATTGGTGGTTTCTATTTCAGAATCGCACAGAATCTGCCAATTTATGAAATTGCCAGCCAGTATCATGGACCCGTGCTACTGATTCATGGTGATCATGATGAAACAGTTGATATGATTGCATCAAAAAGATATCATGATATTTATCAGAATAGTACGCTGTATCTGCAAAAAGGAGCTGATCATCGTTTTACGGATCCTTTTACACAGGAAGCAGCCAAGATGGCTGTGGATTTTATCAGACAGTAAAAGCAGTAACGAAAAGATGTCATTACTGCTCTTTTTTATATGGTAAATGAATAATGAATCTGATATATTCATCTTCATTTGTGACTTGTATCTGACCATGATGACGTTCAATGATTTCTTTTGAAATGGCTAAACCAAGACCGCTGCCACCGGTTGTAGAATTCCTTGATGAATCAAGACGGTAGAACTTCTCAAATAGTTTTTCCAGTTTATATGCCGGAATGGGATCGCTTTTATTTTGAAAAACGATTTCAATCTGATCATCGATAATATGTAAATAAATATCAATAGTTGTGTGTTCATAACTATAGCTGATTGCATTTTTAAGAAGATTTTCAAAAGCACGAGCCAGCAGACTGCCATCTGCTGTTATCATAACAGTGGTTGAACAATGAAGAATACATTGCAGTGACTTTGTTTTCAACATTGGGTAACACTCGTCAATAAGCTGTTGAAACAAAAGTTCGATATTGATTTCTGATTGCACGATTTCGATATCATGGAGATCATATTTTGTGATTTCAAAAAATTCATTGGTTAGTTCTTCGACTCTTTTGGCTTTGTCTAAAGCAATGTTGATATATTTATATTGAGTTTCTTTGCTTAAATGATCTTTTTCGTCATTTAAAAGGTTTAAGTAGCCAATAACAGAAGTTAATGGTGTTTTCAGATCATGAGCCATGTAAACGATTAGATCATCTTTTTTCTGTTTTTCTTCAAATGCTTTTCTTTTATTCAGCAGATACTGATATTTAACATCATTGATTTTTTGTGAAAAACGACTTTCACTTTCTGGTAAACTGATTTCCTGATTTTCTTCAGAGATGATCTTATCAATAGCGTTGTAGATTTCTTCTTTTTTTTCTGTTTCTTTTGAAATATAGCGATATAATATCAAAAAGGAATTAAACAGGATAGAAATCATGAAAATGATTTGTTTATAATCAATGAGATAGTAATACAGATTTAAATTAATTTGATAGACCATATTAGCAATCTTGTTTTCTAATAAACCCTCAATAAAAAGCATCCATATAAAAATAAGCAGTACATTGCCTACGATGAGCTGCAGTGTCAGCATGACGGCCTGTCTTCTTTTTATGTTTTTCAGTTCATTATTTTTCAATTTTATAACCAACCCCCCAAACCGTTTTTATAAATTGAGGATTTTTCGAATTATCCTGAAGTTTTTCTCTGATCCGTCTGATATGAACCATAACTGTATTGTTATTATTGAGGTACTGTTCTTTCCAGATTTTCTGAAACAGTTCTTCAGATGAAACAACCTGACCCTGATGGTTTGCCAGAAACAGTAAAATATCAAATTCTTTGGGCGTTAAGGTGATTTCCTGATCGTATAGAAAACATTGATGGGTCAGTGGATTGATTTCCAGACCGTTTATGCTGATGACATTCTGGTCATGAATCTGAGGATTATATTTCGTGTATCTTCTTAAAGCTGATTTGACACGTGCTACCAGTTCCAGTGGATGGAATGGTTTGGTGATATAATCATCTGCGCCTAAAGTTAATCCCGTTATTTTATCGTTTTCTGATATTTTTGCGGTTAACATAATAATAGGATAACGATAGCCAAACTGTCTGATCATTTGACAAATCTGAAAGCCATCGATATCACCAACCATAATATCTAATATCGCCAGATCTATATCTTTTGTTTTTATGCATTCAATCGCATCAGTTGCATTGTAGAATTTGTAAACGTCTAAGTTTTCATTTTTAAGATACAGTTCAACCAGATCGGCAATTTCTTTTTCATCATCTAAAACAAGTATTTTCATTTTATTTCTCCTTGCCTGTATTATAGCATGTCTATAAAAGAAAATAAGAAAATGATTGAAATGTAAGAAAAAGTTAAGAATTGTTTAATATTTTTTTAAAAAATATTTTTTTCTGTCTTTATATAATTATTTTAGAAAATAATAATTATTAAGGAGCAGAAAAAATGAAATACAAAAAAAGATTGCATAAAGGTAAAGTAATCATCACATTTATAATAACAGTACTGGTATTTTATCTGCCGATTAAGCTGTATGATGATTTAGTGATGAATAAATACGAACAATATACGATCATCAAAGAAGACAACAATGAAAATTATGCTGGACAGGGGCAGGAAAAGGTTTTATCACGCATAGGTTATTTCACATTATTTCACAGCAAAGATGGCAAAACCTATAAAGAATATAAACAGAACTATGGACCATGGAAGAACAAAAAGTATTGGCAAGATACCATGTCAGAAAGTGGATGTGGTATTACCTCACTGGCTATTATTTTAAGTGGCTACGGGATTGAACAGACACCAGAAACTTTATGGGAAAAATATTATCCTCATTTAAATGGACAGGATATGTCACATGAACTGGCAGCATTTGGTATCGACAACAGTGATTTCTATTATGATAAGACACATCTGTCGCAGGCGGCTTTAGAAGAACATTTAGCTGATGATAAACCTGTTCTTATTTGTGTATGGAATAAACCGGATGAAAACAGATGGACAACGACATCACATTATATGGTTTTGCTGGCCTGTGCTCAGGAGAAAGTTTATGTATCTAATCCTAACGGCGGTAAAGATGATAGTAAAAGTTCGGGATGGTACAGTTTCAGTGAAATTGAGCCATATATCGCTAAAGCTATGTATATAGAATAATAAAAAGCTCACTTGAAAATGAGCTCTTTATTATTTGTTGAAATAGTAATCTAACAATTGGTGAAGATCGGTGTCATCTTTTAACTGCAGAGAAAATACGGTTTTGTCTTTCATGACGATATAGTTATCATCATAGCCATAGCACAAATCATAATCCTGGTCATGATAAGCATTTAAATGAGCAGCGCTTTTTTCATAATTGTAGAAAGGGACATCTTTTAAAGAGTCAAAGGATCCTTTTTCTTCAGTTATTCTGTCAATTTCCTGCATGTCGGGGATGCGACGATCATGATCGGCATTGATGATCAGTGCCGCAAATACGCTTTGCGCGATATCCTCATTAATGCAGTAGTAAATATCTTCACTATATGTTTGAATATAGCTGTTTAACTGATCTTTGTCATTATCGTGACCATAATAAGTTTCATGGTTATACAACAAGGTTCGTGACTGACTTTCATAATTATTGGCAGCACTTTGATAACCATTTGACTGTGGGAAACATTGTTCATCACGGTCAAAAACAGATGAAATGGTCAGGTAGCTGATGATAAAAAACAAAAGTACAACAATCCTCAGTAATTTTCTTTTTGTTTCGTTTTCTATTTTTATGATCTTTTTATTGATACAGTAGGAAATTCCGCAATATAAGATCAGATAGAGGAAGAACGCCAAAAGTAAAAACGGCAGATCTATATTGAAGATGATGATGCAAACGATCAGCGTAATGAAAATGATTATGTCAAATAAGCGTGAAATAAAAGCAGCACCGACAAACAGTCCATGAGGAAACTGTTTATTATGACTTTCACGGGAACATTTGAAACGTAACAGCCAGAGAAAAATCCCTTGCCATATAAAAAATACTGAGACAAACTTTAAGATAAAATAAGCAATCAGTTTATTGAAGTAAAGGATCATATGATCTTTAGATATAAACAGATAGGTTGATAATCCAAAAATATCACATGTAAAAAACAGAAGCAGTCCTGAAATAATGAAAGTAGCAATGATGCCAGGATGATATAGTCTTTTTTTTCTGGCAGCCAGCAGGGCAGCATCTTTTTCTATTGGTTCTTTGGTGATATCATCACTGTAGAAAATATTGATGATACGAAAATGATCAATAAAATGATATCCTCTTTGTTCTAGTGCCTGATAATAAGAATGAATGGGACGTTCGTAGTCTATAAAAAACCTAAGATCCTGTGGTTCTGTTTTTCTGAATTTGAAAAATAATGATCCCATTTTTTCTAACATCCAGCCATTTTTTGCCTGTTTTTGCAGATAGTCGGTGAAATGTTTGTCGCTGATCGTATTAATCGAAATCAGCTTGTATTTGGTTTTCATAAATTCTGCTCCTTTGTTTGGTTTTTTCTGTTTTTATTGTATATAAATATCTTAACATAAAACTAAAGGATAGCATCGTAATTACGATTTTTCTTTCAAAATGAGAAAAATGGTGTATTCTTTGTATGGATTTTGATATGATTTGAAATGAGGTGATAGCATGATAAAACTGATTGTTTCCGATATGGATGGAACACTGTTAAAACATAATGGCGGAATTTCAAAGGAAAATATAGAGGCAATTCTTTATGCGAAAGAAAAGGGTGCAGATTTTGCAATTGCGACAGGAAGAGATTACAGTTCTATTTCAAAGATCATGAATGCTCATGGTTTAAGCTGCATGTCGATTTTGGGGAATGGAGCGCAGTTTGCCAGTAAAGAAGGAGAGGTTCTTTCCAGTGCCTATTTTCCTAAAAAACAGTTTAAGGAAGTTATCAAGGTTTTTGATGATCTGAGTATTCATTATATGATTTTTACGACTGCAGGATTTTTCAGTACGCATGATCCCGATACGGTCAGAGATGCCTTTATTGAAAGATGTTGTGTACAGTTTGATAGAGACATCGATGAATATAAGGAACAAAATGATATGCCATGCATGCATCTTCAGCAGATCAAAGATGTCAATGATTTTTTAAAAAGTGATATTGATATTATTAAGGTTGAAGCTTTTTCTTTGAGTATAAAACTGATTGAAAAAGCAAAAGATCAGCTCAAGCATATCGATGATATTGCTTATCTATCTTCATTCAATGACAATGTTGAAGTCACTGATGTGCATGCGCAAAAAGGAATGATCTTAGAAAAAGTTATTGAAAGACTGCAGATCAGTAAAGAAGAAGTCATGGTGCTTGGTGATGGCTATAATGATATAACGATGTTTGAAAGATTTCCTTATTCTTTTGCACCGGAAAATGCTGAAACTGGGATCAAGGAACTGGCATATCGGGTTGTGAGTTCATGTGAAGATAATGGTGTAGCAGAAGCTATCTATATGATGATTCCAAAAGGGGAATAATCCCTTTTTTTATATAAGGAAAGTGTTATAATGGTGATGATTCTGGAGGTGGAAGAATGATAGAAAAATTTGATGTTTATATGACACCATATAAAATGAATAGAAGAATGCATATCTATTTACCAGATGATTATTATCAAAGTGAAGAAAAATATCCGGTTGTTTATATGTTTGATGGACATAATCTGTTTTATGATGAAGATGCCACATATGGCAAATCGTGGGGGTTAAAGGATTTTTTGGATCAGTATGATAAGAAACTGATTATCGTGGGGATGGAATGTAATCATGAGGGAACAAAAAGACTTGATGAATACTGTCCTTATACGTTGAAAAATACATTTTTAGGAAGTATTCATGGGACCGGCAAAGATATGTTGAACTGGATCATCGATGAGCTCAAACCATTGATTGATCGTCAGTATCGCACATATCCATGGCGTGAATGTACGGCCATCGCTGGCAGCTCCATGGGCGGACTGATGTCTTTATACGCTGTCATCATGCATAATGATTATTTTTCCAAGGCAGCCTGCATTTCACCAGCCTGTGGATTTTGTGTGAGGCAGTTATTCAATGATATGAACAAAGCAACGATTTCACCAGATACAAGAGTCTATTTATCTTTTGGTACCAATGAAATCAGAAATATGGATTCTGTGAAAAGTAACCTGCAGTCACTGGTGCAGTATTTTGATAACAGCAAAGCTTTAAGTTATGTCAATATCATTGAAGGCGGCAATCATAACGAAGCATCCTGGGAAAAGGAAAATCCTGTTTACATGGATTTTTTGTGGAAATAGACGATGATTCTGTATTTTACAGGAACAGGGAACAGTCGCTATGTAGCTTTGCAGTTATCAAAATGTATCAACGATGAAGTGATAAGTATCAATGAATATTTTAAATATCAGAAAAAAGCGGTATTTACCAGTGAACGGCCATATGTTTTTGTGATGCCTACCTATGCCTGGCGTATGCCTAAAGTTGTAGCAGAATGGATAGAAAGAGCTTGCTTCTCTGGCAGTAAGAAGGCATATGTGGTTCTGACCTGTGGTTCTGGAATTGGACAGGCCGATCAGTATGCCAAAAGCTTTTTCAGACGAAAAACGAGTTTTGATTTTCAGGGATTACAGTATGTTGTGATGCCGGAAAACTATATTGTCATGTTTAATGCGCCAAAAGCCAAAGAAGCAAAACAGATTATCCAGAATTCACAGGATAAAATTATGCAGCTGGCAAAATATATTTCACAAAATGAAAAATTTCCAGCTGTGACTCATCAACTGGCTTCTTTTGTGGAAAGTTCGATGATTAATTTTCCTTTTTATCATTTTTATGTCAGTGATAAAGGTTTTTATGCAACCGACAGATGTATTTCCTGTCAGCGCTGTCAGCAGCTTTGTCCATTGAACAACATATCGTTTGTTGATGGAAAACCAAGATGGAATGGGCAGTGTACGCATTGTATGGCCTGTATCAGTGGCTGTCCAGTAGAAGCGATCGAATATAAGAATCGAACGCAGCATAAAAACCGCTATTATCTGCCTGATGAATATGAATATACAAAATAAGAGGAGCATAAAATGAACCTTATCATGTTAGGAACAGGACATGCAGCAGTAACAGAGTGCTATAATACATGTTTTGTCTTAGAGGAAAATAAAGAATACTTTTTAGTCGATGGTGGAGGAGGCAATACGCTTTTCCGTCAGCTGAAACAGGCAGGAATTGATTTTAAGAATATTCACACCGTTTTTGTGACACATAAACATCTTGATCATCTTACAGGCATTTTATGGATGTTAAGGATGGTATTAAGCATGATGGCAGCTGACTGTTATCAGGGAGAACTGGTGATTTACAGTCATGATGAGGTCATAGGGATATTAAAAGATATGGCATATCGTCTGTTTCCGGAAAAAATGACGCAGTTTATTGGTCGAAAACTGCATTTTATCGAGGTCAGAGACCAGGAAAAGAAAAAAATACTGGATCATGATGTGACTTTCTTTGATATCCATTCTTCTAAAGATAAGCAGTTTGGCTTTATGATGGAATTTGATGATCAGCGTCTGACCTGTTTAGGGGATGAGCCATACAATGAAACAGAAAAAAGCTATGTGGAAAATGCTACATGGCTTATGCATGAAGCGTTCTGTCTGTATGCGCAAAGAGAAATATATAAACCATATGAAAAACATCATTCAACTGTCAAAGATGCCTGTCAGATGGCAAACGAAATGCATGTTGAACATCTTATTCTGTATCATACGGAAGATCAGAATATAAAAAACAGAAAAGAACTGTATGGTCAGGAAGGACAATTTTTTCAAGGAACGCTGCATATACCGGATGATTTAGAAATGATCACACTATAGTTCATATAAAAGATATATCATTTTGATATATTTTTTTGTAAGGAGGACAGTATTTACTTTTGTACAGTAGATAACTGAAAAAAACAAGAGGTTTTTATTTTATGAGTGAGAAAAAATTACTGATAATTAAAAAGATTTTATATGTTATTACGATGGTTTTAGCTGTTACGAATATTTTGGTTATGTTTTTCTTTAAAGATAAGGTTGATATGGGCAAAAGGATTTTCTGTTTTGTCCAGTATACATTTATGCTGCTGGTTTTATCAGCGCCTGATCTTTTGAAAAGATGGTTTAAAATAACTATACCATTAGGTTTGTACATTATTATTGCTTTATTTGCATTTAATGCTTTGGTTCTAGGTGAAACATTGAATTTTTACGGGAAATATCCATGGTGGGATTCTGTTTTGCATTTTCATTCGGGAGTTATACTACCGTTTGTCGCATTATGGCTGATCAATCTGATCATGGAAAAAAACAGTAAATATATTTATATGAATAAATACTTTTTATCGCTTTTTATCATTATGTTTTCATTGGGAACTGGAGCAATATGGGAAATATGTGAATATACCAGTGATGAACTTTTTCATACGAACAGTCAACAGTATATGGAGACAACTTCAGGGACTATGATATCTGATGATGACATTCCTTTAAAAGGACATGAAGCCTTGCAGGATACAATGAAGGATCTGGCATTAGATCTGGCCGGATCGGTCGTAATTGCTGTTTATGGGTTTGTCAGACATGATCATCTGCAGAAAAATATAATCGAGAGATAGATATTATCTCTCGATTATATTTTGCGCTAAATGTTCCAGATTGTTTTTGACATCTTTCAGTTGCTGAATATCGCTTTCTGGAGCATTTTCATAATCAAATTTCTTTGTCATTTTCTGTAACGAAGCCAGTTCGCTTTTGATCTGTCTGCGCAGGTTTTTATCCATATCTTTTTTATGTCTGGTCAAACCAGCATCAACCTGAATCATTAGATTTTCAACTTCATTTTTAAATAACAGACGATCTTTTAAGATATTATCCTGCGTTTCATACATTTTGGCTTCGCGAATTGCGGCTTCAATATCCGCATCAGACATCTTTGATGATCCTTCGATCGTAATGCTTTGACTATTTCCTGAAGCCAGATCTTTGGCTGAAACTTCTACAATTCCATTGCTGTCAATATTGAAAGTAACTTCAATCTGCGGAACACCACGCATTGCTCTTTTAATCTTTTTCAGTTTGAATTTTCCTAAAGATTGATTATCTTTTGCTAGGGGTCTTTCACCCTGCAGGACGTTGATTTCTACCTGGGTCTGAAAATTGGCAGAAGTTGTAAAAATCTGACTTTCACTGATAGGAATCGTGCTGTTTCTAGGAATCAATGGTGTTGCCACACCACCAACGGTTTCAATGGATAATGTTAATGGAGTGACATCAAGTAACAGGATATCATTGGTATCACCATATAAAACCATTTCACCACTGAGTTTACCAGCCTGGATAGCTGCTCCTAAGGCAACGCATTCATCAGGGTTCAGGGATTTGCTGGGTTCTTTGCTGGTGATTTCTCTGACTTTGTCCTGCACTGCAGGAATTCTTGATGATCCCCCAACCAGAATGATCTTGTTCAGTTCAGCTGGTGTCAGGCGGGCATCATTTAATGCGTTTTGCATTGGCAAAATGGTTCTTTCTACCAGATGCCTGGTCAATTCATTGAATTTGGCTCTTGTTAAAGTCATTTCCAGATTTTTTGGCTGATTCTTGACCGTTGTAATAAAAGGCAGAGAAATAAATGTGCTGTTAACTGTTGAAAGTTCAATCTTTGCTTTTTCGCTGGCTTCCAGGATTCGACTGTAAGCGACTGAATCTCTGCTTAGATCGATGCCTTCGTTTTTTTTGAATTCTGCCAGCAAATAATCACAGATGGCATGATTGAAATCATCACCACCAAGGTGATTGTCACCGGAAGTGGATAGAACTTCAATGACACCACTGCCAATTTCAATGATCGAAACATCGAAGGTTCCACCACCTAAATCAAAAACCATAATTTTCTGACCATAATCATTTTCCAATCCATATGCCAAGGCAGCGGCCGTTGGTTCGTTGATGATCCTCAATACTTCTAGTCCAGCAATTCTGCCGGCATCTTTGGTGGCCTGTCTTTGGGCATCGTTAAAATAAGCAGGAACGGTAATGACAGCCTGTGTAACTTCTTCACCGAGATAATTCTGAGCATCAATTTTCAGTTTCTGCAGGATCATTGATGAGATGATCTGTGGTGTCATCTTTTTGCCATCAATATTTTTGTAATAGGTATTACCCATTTCTCTTTTGATCGACTGAAATGTACGATCAGGGTTCATTGCCATCTGTCTTTTGGCTGTTTCACCAACGAGTCTTTTTCCATTTTTATCAAAAGCAACGATACTAGGTGTCGTTTTTTGATTTTCTGCATTTTCTATGATTTTTGCTTTACCATTTTCATAAAAAGCCATACAACTGTTTGTTGTACCTAAATCTATTCCAATAACTTTTGCCATAATTTATCTCCTTAACAACATAAATAATATCCACGACCGCCACAGCAGTAGAATGACAGACAGTTCATACACATCAGATAATAGCAGCAGTTCATCATATTAGTTGGTGGACCATACTGCTGACTGGTCTGACGGTACTGCTGCTGACTGCCCTGCAGCTGATTTAATAAAAGAATATACTGGATATTCATTGGTTCCATATTGACTGCTGTTTGGGCATATTCGCGCGCACGAATGTTATTTCCTAAACCATTTTCAGCAATCGCAGCATAGTAAAACCACATACTGCTTTTGTTTCTGATCTGATTCAGGATCTGCATAGCTTCCTGGAATCGGTTTGCCTGAATAAATCCTGCTGCTTCCTGATAGGCCTGCTGGTCATTGCCATTATACTGATATCCACCTGTTGAATAAGTTGACTGATTACCATAGGTTTGCTGCGTAAAACCTTTTTTACGTTCATCCATGATTGTTTTGTATGCAGTCTGGACTTCCTTGAATTTTTCTGTATATTCAGCTTGGCGAGGATTGCCGATATTGGCGTCAGGATGATATTTTTTGGAAAGCTTTCGATAGGCTTTCTTGACTTCATCATCACTGGCATCAGGACTGATTCCTAAAACTTGATAGGGGTTCATTTCTTTTCCTCCAGTCTTTTCTCTTTGATGAGTTCAAACTTTGTCCAAATTCCACTATAGATAATATTTTTTAAAATATCCTGATTTTCGATGATTGGCAGTTTTTCAAAATAAAAACTGCTTTGTGAGATCATCATTTCTAATATAGAATAACAGTAATCATGAAAATTTTCATTTTCAAATTGCTTTTTTAATGGGTTGTAAGTATTTTTTCTGATATCATCTTCGATATCTTCATAGGCATCGATCAGATAAATGAATTTACCTAAATAATAGCCCATTTGATAAAGATCATCCTTAAAGATATCATCCTGATAAGTCAAAATTTCTGCCATGACATGACCAAAACAGCCAGCAACCAGATCAAGATCAGTTGAATTGGCTTTTTCCAGTTCATGAATACGATCTAGCTGTGCCATAATAGTCTGTACTTTCTGTGGATATTTTTTTTCAACCTTCTGAAATTCTTTGTTCAATATTTTTTTAAACAGCCGGCTTTTGTGGCTGTTTTCATCAATGACATCATCATCGAGCTTATAGTATGTCAGGATGATCGTCATATCACTGGCATAATCCAGGCAGGTATTGCTTCTGACTGTGCGGACATGAACTGGATGAAGAGGACATCTGATTTTTCGGACTGTTTCTTCTGGTTCGTATAAACCGCTCAGCAGTATACCGACAAATGTCAGATCATTATTCAGGGTCAGCTGGCTTCTTCTGCCGTGAGCTGATTTCAGACATTGACATAATCCACAATAATACTGCTGGTATTTTTCGAAATCTTTGATCTTCAGTTCAGGTTTATTAAAAGTGACGTAACCAAACATGATTATGATCTCTTTTCAAATTTATGATGACATTTCGGACAGGTTACAATGATTTTTCCTCGTCCTTTGGGCACTCTGACCATCTGTCTGCATTGTGGACAGCGATAGTAACGATGCTGACGGTCAGACAGTCTTGTTTTCTGCAGTTTGAAAAACTGAGAAACAGGTCTGATCATCTGCATGTATTTTTCATTTTCCTGATATCTTTTATATATCTGTTTAGAAAACATACGATAAAGGATCAGTGCCCATAAAACATAACCGATGATCATAACGATCATGTTATTAAAAAAGATATTAATGATGAGTAATAATATAACCAGATAAAGAGCGTGCGTATTTAATGTATCAACTCCGTATCGTCCTTGCATAAAACGAATAAACTTTTCTTTCATAGCTTTTCTCCTTTTGGATAGGATTATATGATTCCATTATTAACAAAACATGAACTCATGGTTATTATATATGAATTTTCGCTATTGTAAATTAATTCCGCAAAAATCATTATTTTTTATCTTATCTATGTTATGATGTCATGGGGTGAAATTATGCTTGTTTCATGTACGGAGCTTACAAAATATCATGGTGATCAGTGTATCCTGGATCATGTTGAACTGCATATTGAAAATAAAGATAAAATTGGTCTTGTTGGTGTCAATGGGACTGGGAAGTCAACACTGCTCAAGATCATAACCGGGAAAGAAGACTGTCAGGGCAAGATGATCTATCAAAAAGATATCAGGATCAATTATCTGCCGCAACAGCCTGTCTACGACAAAAATGATACAATCATGGAAACGTTGCAAAAAGAGATACCTGATGTGAATGTTTTTGAAATCAAGGCATCATTAGGAAAACTGGGGATTTATGATCTTGATGAAAAAACAGGACACTTGTCAGGAGGACAGCTTAAAAGAGTGGCACTGGCAATAGCTTTAGTGAAAAGCTGTGATTTACTGATTCTTGATGAACCGACCAACCATCTGGATAATACGATGATTGACTATCTGGAAAAATATCTGATGAAATGGAACAAAGGTCTGATCATGGTGACGCATGACCGCTATTTTCTAGAAAGGGTCGTCAACCGCATCATTGAGATTGACCATGGTCATATTTATAAATATGAAGCCAATTATTCAAAGTATCTGCAGCTCAAACAGCAGCGTCTGGAAAATCAGCTACACTCAGACCACAAGAGAAGGCAATTTTTAAAAAAGGAACTGGAATGGGTTCGTGCTGGTGTACAGGCGCGAACAACCAAGAGCAAGGATCGTCTGCAGCGTTTTGAACAGCTTAGTCAGATCAAAGATATGGAAGTCAATGGGCAGATTGAACTGATTCATACCATGTCAAGGCTGGGCAAGAAAACGATCGAACTGGTTCATCTTTCTAAGTCGATGCAGCAGAAAAAACTTTTCGATGACTTTTCTTATATGTTCAAACAGCATGACCGTATTGGTGTTTTAGGTGATAATGGTACTGGGAAAACGACATTGCTGAATCTAATTACTGGCGAATTGAAACCCGATCATGGTGAAGTGATCATTGGTGATACGGTTCGTTTTGGCTATTTCAAACAGGGACATGATGATCTGCCGATGAATAAAAGAGTCATTGATTATATTCGGGATATTTCGAATGATTTTGCGATACAAGGGGAAAGACTGTCTGCTAAAGACATGCTGGAGAGATTTTTATTTGATGCCAAACTGCAGCATACACTCATCTCACGTTTATCAGGTGGTGAGAAGAGAAGATTATATCTGTTGCGTATTCTCATGATGATGCCTAATGTCCTGGTTCTTGATGAACCGACCAATGATCTTGATATTGAGACATTAACGGTACTGGAAGATTATTTGGATGATTTTGCTGGTATCATTATCACTGTCAGTCATGACCGATATTTTTTAGATCGCATATGTGATGGGCTGTTCATTATTCAAGATCAGCAGATCAGATATGTCAATGGTGGCTACAGTCTTAATCTTGATACGACATCGAAAAAGCAAAAAGAGAAAATTTCAGACAGACCGATCAGAAAAAACAGAACTCAGAAAATACAGATGAGCTATCATGAAAAGAAAGAATTCGCGACAATCGAAGATGACATTAGAAAACTGGAACAGAAAATTGAAGAGCTGGAAAAGCAGATGAATGATACTGGTGATTTTCAGGAAATTTCCCGTTTGACCAGATCAAGAGATGAAATCCAACAGCAGCTGGATGAAAAAAATGAAAGATTTCTTTATTTGCTGGAATTACAGGACAAAATTGATAATCAATAATTTTAGGCCTTGTATATACTAGAAAAATAGTGGATAATATAGGAAAGGAAGGTGTAAAGATGAAGAGATTTTTAAATTGTACAAGTCAGGAATTAATTAAAATGGATGGTCAGGAATTAAAACAGGCAATTCTGGCCAGTGAAGGAAGAATTGTTATGACCGAAACAGTTGTAGCAATTGATCCACTTCTAGGTGATGTTACTAATGCTGAATTAGCTGCATCATTTGGCAGCGATATGATTCTTTTAAACTGTTTTGATTGTGAAAACCCATCAATCAAGGGATTGCCAGACTGTGAAAATCCAGTTAAAAAATTGCAGGAACTGGTTGGTCGTCCAGTAGGATGTAATCTAGAACCTGTTGATCTGGATGCTGATATGATGGAAGAAAGACATCAGATTGCTGCTGGTAGACAGGCAACAGCTTCAACTTATCAGAAAGCACAGGAACTGGGATTTAATTTTATCTGTCTGACAGGAAATCCAGGTGTTGGTGTATCAAATAAATCAATTTGTGAAGCAATCAAGGAAGCAAAAAAATATTTTAAAGGATTGATCATTGCCGGAAAGATGCATGCTGCTGGAATTGATGAACCAATCGTTGATATGGGCAGTATCAAAGACTTTATCGAAGCAGGAGCAGATGTTATTTTAATGCCAGCGGTAAATACGGTTCCAGGGTTAAGTGAAGCAGAAGTTACAGAAGCCTGCCGCTATATCAAAAGCAAAGGTGCTCTATCATTAAGTGCTATTGGAACAAGTCAGGAAGGTGCTGATGAAGGAACGATTCGTGAAATTGCCTTATTGAATAAACGCTGTGGTATCGATATCCAGCATATTGGTGATGCCGGATACTGTGGTGTTGCTATTCCAGAAAATATCATGACTTTATCGATTGCAATTAGAGGTAAACGTCATACTTATCATAGAATTGCTTCTTCTGTAAACAGATAAAAAGTGGTCGTTGACCACTTTTTATTTATAATGAGGAATAATGATGAAAATTGTTGTGACTCCGGCGAAGAAAATAAGACAAGAAGTTGATTTTTTTCAATCTGAAAGCACACCGGTCTTTATTGATAGAACACAGTATCTTTTAGAGAATATCAAAGCATTAAATGTGCAGCAGCTTCAGAAAGTATTGCGTTGTAGTGAAAAGATTGCCATTGATGCCTATTGGCAGTTTCAGAATATGGATCTTCATAAAAATCAGGTACCAGCTTTATTTGCCTATCAGGGAATTCAGTTTGATCATCTGGCTGCACATCTTTTTACTGATGAAGAATATACATATATGAGAAATCATATTGTTATTTTAAGTGGATTTTATGGTATTCTGGAACCATTTGATGGAATCGTTCCTTATCGTCTGGAACTGAATGATCCGTTGTCTGTTGGCAGGTATCGTCATCTGTATGATTACTGGGGCAGAGATATTTATGATCATTTGATCAAAGATGATACATGCATCCTCGATTTAGGAGCAAAACAATACAGTATCATGATTCAGAGGTATCTTGATGATGGAATTCGGTATGTAAAATGTCATTTTAAGGAAAATAAAGATGGAAAACTTAAAGAAATAGGAGTTTATGTTAAGATTGCCAGAGGTGAAATGATTCGCTATCTTATTCAAAATGGCGTTGATGATCTTGAACATGTGAAAGAATTTCAGTTACTGGGCTATCATTTTGATGAGAATCTCTCAGATCAGCAACATTTTGTTTTTGTAAGATAGATAAAGCTGAAGTTGTCGATGATTTTTTCTTTTGATATAATAATGATGGTGAAAGAAATGAAGCATATTTTTATTTTAAAACCGGATACTGATCATAAACTTGTGAATCACATTGTTAAAGTGATGCAGGGAAGGCAATATAAGCTCTGTTATACAAAAGATCTAAATGATGCTCGTTCTATTGCTCAAAGATATCAGCATGATCAGGAAATATGTCGCATTTATGCAGTTGGAGGGGATGGTTTTGTCCATCAGGTTGTCAATGGCATGATTTCCAGTCTGAATGAACTGGTTATTATTCCAGCAGGAACAGGCAATGATCTGGCACGAACGATTTATCCTTATCTGGATCCATTGACGATCCTTGATGAGTCACTGACAATGTCGGCACAGCCTGTCGATGTCATCAGATGCAATGATTCTCTTTACTGTATCAATGTGTTCTGCTGTGGATTAGACGCCGAAGTCGGCAATCTGGTGAATGTGAAGCGTCGCAATATCAGATATATGCCACGTTCTTTGCATTATACCCTGACGATCATAGAAAAGATCATGCATCTTCGCTTTTATCCAACAGTGATTCTGCAAAATGATCAGGAACTGTTTTCGGGAGATGTTGTGGTCTGTGCTTTCTGCAATGGTCATTATTTTGGCGGAGGATTCAAAATCGGTTACCATGGGCAGATTGATGACGGCTGCATTGATATTAATGTTGTCAGTGATATTGCCAAACGTCATCTTCCTGAATATGTGAAAGCTCTTGTCACCGGTCGTTTACATAAAACAAAAAAATATCAGCATTTTAGTGAAAAAGATGTTATTGTCAAGACCAGTCAGTATGTAAATATTGATGGAGAAATGTATGATCCTGGTGTTTATCATCTGACCTGTCTGCATCATTCATTAAAGCTTGTTTACAGGAAAGAAGGATCGATATGGAAATAGATTTAAAGACAGACTCTCGTAAAGTCAAACCTGGAGATACTTTTATAGCAATCAGAAACGTTAATCGTGATGGACATGACTATGTTCCCATGGCGATTGCCAATGGCGCAAAAAAAGTCATTGTTGAAGAAGGAAAGTATGATGTTGAAACAGTGACGGTTAAAGATACCAGAGCCTATTTGAAAGATTATCTGTATAAGAATTATTATCCGCTGTTTAAAGATATGAAACTGATCGGAGTTACGGGAACCAATGGGAAAACAACGATTGGCTATCTTATGTTTCAGATGATGACGATGCTAGGTCATCCTTGTGCCTATATGGGAACTATTGGTTTTTACTATCGTGACAGGTTTATTCCAATGGTTAATACGACCCCTGATATAGATGTTCTCTATGATCTTTTTTTGAAAGCCAAAGAAGCTGGCTGTCAGACACTGGTCATGGAAGTGTCATCGCATGCTTTGGATAAGGAAAGAATATATGGTTTAGAATTTGATGAAGTGGCTTTTACCAATCTGACACAGGATCATCTGGATTATCATAAAACGATGGAAAATTACGCCGCAGCGAAATTAAAACTGTTTCAGAAAACCAGAAACGCCAGAATTGCCGTTTTAAATGGTGATGACCCTTATGCATCCTATTTTGCTTTACCGGAAAATCATAATGAACTGATTTCAGATACTGCTGGTGATCTAGTCGTTAAGAATATTGAATTCTCGCATCTGGGAACATCATTTGATTTCCATTATGAGCAAAAGGATTATCATACCCATATTCATATGGTGGGAAGATATAATGTTTATAACTATCTGACAGCCATGCTGCTGATTCATCATCTGGGATATTCTATTGATGAACTGCTGCTGTTAAATGACAGATTAAAAGCACCAAAAGGACGCATGGAACTGATTGTATATAAGAATAATGGGATTTTTGTTGATTATGCCCATACTCCTGATGCTGTTGATAATGTCTTAAACAGTGCACTGGAATTTAAAAAAGGAAGAATCATTACAATCATTGGCTGTGGTGGTGACAGAGACAGGACAAAAAGATCATTAATGGGTGCCAAAGCCTGTGCCAAAAGTAATCTGACCATTATTACCAGCGATAATCCGCGTACTGAAGATCCTCAGCAGATCATTGCTGATATCCTGACAGGTGTCAGTGGGGAAAATTATGTTGTTGTTCCTGATCGTAGAGAAGCGATTGCCTATGGTATGAATGAACTGCAGGATAATGATATTTTGATGATTTTGGGGAAAGGTCATGAAGATTATCAGATCTTGGGAACAGTTAAAGTTCATTTTTCCGATCAGGAGGAAGTTCAAAAATATATTGATGAACATCAGGATCAATAGTCAATGCGTATCAGGATGATTGATTTTAAACAAATTCACTTTGAATACCGGAAATACAGTCAGTCAATGTATGATTCTATCAAAAGAATTGGCTTATCATTTCCGGTTAAAGTCAATACAGATGAAGCAGGACACTATGTCTGTATAGATGGTCATAAAAGACTTTCTGCGATTTATGATCTGTTGAAAAATGAATCTGGATTTGAAAAAAGAAGACAGGTTCCCTTTATTGTTTACAATGATGGCAGTTCTCGTTCCAATGACTGCTGGCGAAGCAGAAATACTCATTAAGACCGATAGATTATCGGTTTTTTGTATACGAAAACCCTCAGATAGTCTGAGGGTTAGATAGAGCTTTAGCGGTGAATAAAAATCTCCCTGTACTATATCATTGCGGCCTGGAGAACTGCAAATAAGATATAGACAAGGAGAGATAGAAATGAATCAAATAAACGATTCATACATACTTTATCACATATAACATGGAATTGTAAGTATCATATTGTATTTGCACCAAAATACAGAAGAAAAGTATTCTATGGAGAAAAAAGAGAAGAAACAGGAAAGATACTGAGAGAGCTTTGTTAATGGAAGGGAGTCAGGCTGTTTAGTGCAGAAGCATGTCCTGAACTTGCACGTCAGTATTCAAAAGCAAAAGGATATGCAATACCTGTATTATCAGAAAGTGAGAAATTAGCTATTTACAGTTATGTTGGTGGAGAAAGCTGTCTGATTAATGATGCGTTGAGGAGAGGTCTGTCATTAAGTTCCGGGCAAGAAGAAATAGTTAAAATCTTGATAAGGCACTTGGTAAACTCCCGACATATTGAGGAGAAGTACCACGTTTTTTGTGGTTTTATACACATGATGAAGTAAATGATTTTGTAAAGCAGGATTCTATTAATAGCGAGATCACACATAGCGCTTTTCTATCTTCAACAGCAGGCTCAGTATAAAGAAAAAGTGGTATTATACTCTAGAAACAGCAAATTTAAAGTTGTGGATATCACTAAAGACGGTACATTGGAGGAAATATAAATGCCTTTAACTTTAGAAGAATGGCGTGCTTTGCCAAAAAAAGAAAGAGCAGAAAGATATAAAGAGTTGAGCAAACATGATATGTTTTTAGAACGGATAGGAGCGCCTAATAAAGATGGTTCGATATGTCCTAAGGAAATACAAGATGATGTAAATGATATATTAAATAAATGGTATGATGAACAAATAAAGATAAAAAACAAAAAGGGTATAAAATGACCATGGCAAAAGATAATTATCATAAACTTGTTTATTGATTTTAAATTATCTTTATTCATAAATAAAAGTATCAGGAAAACTGTTGAAGTAGCAACTGATATTGCAGGAATTATTTAGCAAAGGCGAGCGATCGTCTTTTTATTTTGAAAGTGAGTTTGTGATAAAATCACTAAGATTTTTAAGACCGGATACAATTTATTCTTAAAAATAAGTATAAGGAAATTAATTTTGTTCAGGAATATCTTCAAACGTCAATTAAACATGTCAGGTCAATGAATCATATGGAATCAAGCAGCAGCGAGGCATAGAATATACGATTACCAAAGTCAATGAAGCAAAAAAAGATATGACTGGCAATCCTGTCTTCATTGAGGTGTTTGTAAAATAGTATGACTGATATAAAAGTTAAAGTGAATATTGATGGGATGTTATTAGAAAAAGATATTCTGACAAAAAAAGGTCAGGATGATGTTAAAAAGTGAGATTATCAAAGACTGAGATCCTTTTGTACCGATGTTAGATGGAACATTGAAATATTCACCAATTGCGAGCATTAGCAAAGATGATGATTTTATTATTTATTTGTCGCTCTATGCTCATTATCAATATTATGGTGTTCTTTTTGTGGGTCCAATGACCGGTAAAGGTGCTTTTTTGATCCCGAATATGGTTTCTGGTCAAGGCCAGGGGTTTCAAAAATGAAAACAGGTCGTTCTCTCCATTATTCAAAGACACATCATCTTAAGGCATGCTCAAGATGGTTTGACAAAGGAAAAAAATATTCACGTCAAACAATGGATAGATGCTGCCAAAAAAATATATAAGGAGCAAGAAGTGAGTGAAGAAAATAAATGAAAGAAACTTGATCCAATTGATAATCAGCAGATCATTGAATGTCTGTACTCATATCTATACAGTTTAGACGTTGGAATAAAATGGAATCTTGAGTTTCTTCAGGAAGAATCCCCTTCTATCTGTGTAAAATAAATTGGATCTGCAATAACAACTATAGAAAACATCATTGGAGGATATGATATAATCCCACTGAAGCAGACACGCGAAATAATTAAACATAATAAGATGTACTAAATATGTAACAAATCGGCTAAAACCCACAGTATTGCGTATGTTTTTTTTCATTTGGTAAAAATCCAAAGGCTTTTTTTAACGGAAAATCAAGGGTTTCAGGCGATGAAAAACTTTAAAATGTATCAAATAAGTAACAAATAAGTAACAGAGAATCAAGCTTTAGGAACCTTGATTTTTAAGATTTCATTATACAGGTTTTCTATGACTGTAGTGGTATATGTATCAAAAGTAATATCCTTCATTTTATGTCCTAATATCCTTTTTCTAATAAAAATATCGACATTGTTGTTCTGGCATAATGTAGCAAAAGTGTCTCTAGTATCATGCATTGTATGTTTCATGTTCAATTCTTTCAACATGGGATAGAATTTATTCATCAGAAACATTTGGTAAGACATATCTATTATTCTCTTGTTTTCACATAGTATTAATTGTTTTACAAAAGGCTGAACAAATGGATGCAATGGTACCAATCTGTTTTTTCCTGCTTCTGTTTTTGATCCCGTAATCAGATAGGGGCATGGTTCATCCATGTGTATATTGTTTCTTGGAATATTCAGGAGTTCGTTAGCTCTCAAACCGGTGAAAATATAAATCAGTATTATTTTAGCAGTACTGCTGTTGTCGTTCATTAATGTTTTTATTTCTTCTATGCTAAAAGCATAGTGTTTATTGCTTTCTTTATGTTTTCCACATTTTATATATTCTGTATAGTTACTGTCACGACTGATATACTGATGAATAACAGCATATTCATATATTTTAGAACATAATACTTTCATATGTAATTTTGTTCCGTGGCCACATTTGTCATTGTCAAATATTTGCTGAAGATCTGCCAATGTAATTTTCGAAATTTTAACATTCCATATTGATTTGAAATGATTGATCCAGGAATTGTAACCTGCAGACGATGATTTAGATAATTTTGACAGTTCATCTTTAAAAATGACGTCAAATATTTCTTTGAAAGTCGGCATGCTTTTTTCTCGCTGATCAACGATTTTTTGAAATGTATCCGGTGCTAATATGTTAGCTTCTTTATCAGTGATAACTTTTTGGTTTGTTAGTCTGTATAATGTAAGGGCATCATCGGCTTCTTGCCATGTTTCGTATGTTCCGATAGAAATCTGTTTCTGTCTGCCGGTTATGATGTCGTATCCGGTCGTTATTTTGGCACAGTAGGGCTTTCTACGCTTTCCTGATAATTTAACCACAGTACCAGCTTTGTTTGGCCTGCGCTTAAAATTCTGCTTTCTAGGCATAATAAAACACGTCCTTTCAATTGAGATTTGCCTTAGACGTGCTCGTATGATAAAATGAGTACGTAAAAGGACTTTTGTCGAAGTTTTTTTATTTAAGTGATATTGGCGTATCACTACTTGAACCATCCTATTGGCGTAGGGTGGTTTTTATTTTGATTCTTTTAATGATATAGGGTATAATTATATCAGATAGGAAGTGATATAAGTATGAATAATTTATATATTTATTTAAATGTTGCATTAATAACGGTCATCATATGTACTATATATGCGGTATTTTATTTTTCAAAAACAATCGCTGATCAACGTCAAGTACAAAGAGATCTGATCAACATGATCAAGGAAGTGAAAAAAATATGCAAACACTAATTAATTCCATAATTATAAGTATCATAATAAGTTATATTCTTATTAATTTGACTGATTATGTAATTGCAACGTTAAATCTAAAGTATCAGGAAAAAAATATAGAATTAACAAAACAGTGTATTAACGTTTTGTATCAAAACAAATTTTCAAAAAATTTTTTCCAAAAGTAGTTAATGTCATAGTGTTGCTAGATACTGAATAACCCATTTTTTCAAAATAAGCTTTAGTGGCATCAAATCTCGGGTCAATTAAAAATTCACAATCGTTGAAATTTTCATCATCGAGAACAATATGTTGGACGGTTATACCGTGAGTAATATTTATTATATTTAAGCGTTCAAGATTTGATATTGCTATATCACATTTTTCAGGTCCTTTTTCATGAATCGTAGAACCGGGAATTGCAAAATACATGTTTTGATCTTTTTCCAGTGTTATTCCAGTTAGAATTTCAGTTTTTGCAAGATCATTAAGAACCAGTGCATCTACGGGAGATAACTGTCTAATAATTTGCACATATGCGGGATGAATAATTTCATCATATTCACTGTCGCATGATGCCAATATTAATTTGGATATCATTTTTCTATAATATGATTCTTCAAAATAATAGTTAAATGTTTCCAATGCGGGACCTATTATATTCATTTTTAATTCCTGCATTCTTTCTTCAGGTATTTTCTTTATACCGTTTTCTAAATCGGCTTTTAATATATCTATTTCAGCCTGCAATTTTAATTTCTTTTTTTGACCCCAAAAAGCAGCAGGGCAAGTAATGCCATCTACTATATCAGCTAAATTATTGCCCAATACTTCAATACTCGGTTTAGTAATTGCTTTTGCAGCCTGTAAATGGAATGGCTCTGTATTGTTGTCTGACTCGTTATTTTTGTTACTGGAATGATTAGAATAATTTTGTTCTGTTATAATTACAATAATGGATGATACAACAAGAGGCCAATAAATATTGTTCGCAAATTCTTGATCATTTTCCATTGGTTTGCAAATATAAGCTACAAAATAAGAAAAAATAATTATAAAAACTATTGCGGCTATTGTCTTAAACAATTTCTTATTAAAGAAATTTTTTATCCTATCCATTTTCTCTCTCCTTGTTATTCCACATCATTAAGAGCGTTTTTAATCTGATCAAAAGTTAATCCTTTTTCTTTTAAGTATGAATCCATGCTGTTTTTCATTGATTCAGCAGTTGCATCTGTTACAGTTACAAATACTGTATCGCTATCAACTAAATATGTTTCTGAATCATCACCGTTTACATGATAAATAGTACTGCCCACACTGATCCCTAATGCTGCAGCGAAATCTTTATTTTCATCAGTTATACTTTTATACATAGAGAATTTCTTTGTATCACCATCTTTTGCAACAGCAAATACTGTACCATCATCTGCGGTATTTGTTTCAAGTGTCAGTTTTTCACTGACCAGATCATAATCTGACTTGGCTGTAGTTTCATCTTCTTTCTTTTCTTCAGTTGTGCTTTCTTTATCTGATTCCTTGTTTGAATCATCAGATCCACTACATCCAACGAAGCTGAAACATAATCCTAAAACTAATAATATATTTAAAATTTTTTTCATTGTCTTATCCTCCCTTTTTATTATTCTACATCACTTTGAAAAGCAATCGCTTTCCCCAACACCTTAACGTTTTCTAATTCCTCACCAGTTAATACAATATCTTGATATTTACTATTCTCGGGTCGAAGAATCACCATGTTTTGCTCTTTGTAGTAATAAAATCTTTTCAGTGTTGCTTCATCATCAATAATAACCGCTGCGATTTCTCCATTATTGACCATATCCTGTTTGCGAATAAAAACTATGTCACCGTCATTTATACGTGCATTGATCATACTATCACCTTGACATTTTAAACAGAAGTCAGCTTTTATTTCAGTTCCGACCATAACATAGGATTCACGATCCTCGTCAGCATATACAGGTTCTCCACAAGCTATTTTTCCTAATAAAGGAAGTGTTATTTTGTCTATTTTGTAGATGTTATCGTAAACATCATAGCTAGTTGAAGTATTATCCATATCAACATCATATCCCAAAAGCCAGGCAGGATTAATATTTAAAGCAGTACTTATTAAATATATTCTATCTTGTTTTGGCTTGGCATAACCACTCATATATTGAGAAATGGATGATTTAGGTATTCCGGTTTTATCAGACAGCTCTTTAGCTGATATGTTTTTTATATGTAGAGCTCTTTGTAATCTGTCTTTAATTTCACTTTTAGGTTTCACTTTTTTCATCTCCTTCTACATTTATATTATAAAGTTTAATTTTTTAATAATCAACGAAAAAGTTTAAAAAAATTAAATCAAATGATTGATTTTATAGTTTAATAATGTTAAACTGGTGGTAGAAAGAGAGAGGAGGTGTATAAAAATGGCATTTGATTTTAGTAAATTGAAAGGTAAGATTACTGAAAAGTATGGGAGTCAACAAAATTTTGCTAAAGAATACGGAATTTCTGAAAATTCTTTGTCATTAAAATTAACTAATAAAATGAGATTTACCTCGGATGATATAATAAAAATTAGCGATATGTTGGAAATACCTAAAGAAGAAGTAGGAGTATATTTTTTTACCGTAAAAGTTTAATTATATTAAACTTTTTTATAAGCTACCCCATGGATTGTGAGGTCAAAGAACATTAAACAGAAAGGAAGGATTATATGAATGAATTACAGATTTTTAAAAATGAAAAATTTGGAGAAATGAGAAGTTTAAATATTAACAATGAACCATGGTTCGTTGGAAAGGATGTTGCTTCTATACTAGGGTATAAGAATTATCGAGATGCCTTGAACAGACATATTGATGAAGAAGATAAGGGGGTAGCGGAATGCGACACCCCTGGAGGAAAGCAAAATCTAACAGTCATTAACGAATCAGGTCTTTACAGTCTGATCTTATCCAGCAAGCTTCCAACAGCAAAGAAATTCAAAAGATGGGTAACAAGTGAAGTGCTGCCATCAATCAGAAAAACAGGAGGGTATAAACTTCCGGACAATCCTATGGATGTGTTGAAGCTGATGTTTCAGGCTCAGGAAAACACCAACAAAGAAGTGGCTAAACATGATCAAAGAATCACTGAGCTTGAAGAAAACAAACTTCTTAGCCCGGGTGAATATAACTACATTGGACGAGCGATCAAGAACAAGGTCAAACAGGTAAAAGGTGAGCTTAACATGGATCTTATGCAGAAACAGACAAGCCAGATATATCATGCTATTAATCGTGATCTGAACTGCTTTATAGGTATAAAAACACGCAGTCAGTTTAAAGCCAAAGATTTTGATAAAGCATTAGAGTTTATTCAGAACTGGCAGTTGTCTTATACAGACAAGAAGATCATTGAACAGCTTGCTCTCGATATCTAAAAAGGAGGTGAAAAAAATGGAACGTATTGAAACGATTTCGGTTGAGGAATGTGCCAAGAGGTTAAATAAAGATCCAGCATTTATTAGGAATGCAGTTGAGCAGGGAGTGTTTCCGGGAAGCTGTGTAAAAAACGAAAATGGAAGACGATCTATCGTCATACCAAGAAAGGCTTTTGAAGATTACATGACGAAATGGAGCCCCAGTCCAACAGTTGAACTTATACAGGCACTGATAGAAATGGTGCAAAAGAAAATGCCACCTATTGCGGCAACAACAGGTGACAAATGAGTGTAAATTTTATTGGAAAACAATTTACACTCCAATTTTAACACAAAATGAGGAGGATTAGAAATATGAATAACAATGTTTATTTACTGCTGATCGTAGCGTTGGCTGCAGCAGTATTTATGGGAATCAGCTTGTGCATTTGTGAGGATGATGATGACAAATGAAGAAGTTAAAACACTCTGTAAAGCCAAAGTTATCGCATGATGAAATAGTAATTTTAAGAAATATCGATCCGAGATATCAGTATATAACAAGAGATGAAAATGGGACATTGTATGTTCATGATTCAAAACCGATTAAGTATGACGATCAGTGGTACAATGATGAACGTTTTTTTAACAACATGATTGTTTTTGATCACTTGTTTCAATTCATTAAATGGGAAGATGAAGAACCGTGGAAGATTTCTGATCTATTGGAGGGCTGATATATGGAACGCTTAACACGGATGCTCACGACAAAGGAAGTCTGTCATGACCTGCACATTAATGAAAACACGCTGCGCGATCTTGTTGATACCGGGTGGCTGCATCCCACGTACCTAGGGAATGGCTGGAAATACAGTCAGGAAGATTTAATGGAATTCCAAAAGAAATCAAGAGGATTGGACATCCGCAATTATTCAAAGATGCGTATTGAAAAAGAAAAGCTCAACTCTTACGAGCTGAGCGCTTAACACACATTAATTATAACATAGGAGATTATTAAAACAATGAGTTACACAATACAACAAGGAGATTGTTTGGAATTAATGAAAAATATTCCAAATGATTCAATAGATCTAATTGTTACCGATCCGCCATATTTAATGCGTTATAAAACGAACTACAGAAAAAACAAAAAACATCAATTTTGCCATGAAATAAAAGGGGATAATGATTCTCAACTTATTTCTAAATACATAAGTGAATGTTATAGAGTATTAAAACCAAATACCGCTATTTATATGTTTTGTAATCAAAATAAAGTTGATTTTTTTAAACAGGAACTCGAAAATAATGGTTTCAATATTAAAAATATGATTATTTGGGTTAAAAACAACTGGACAGCTGGAGATTTAAAAGCTGCTTTCGGTAAACAATATGAAATTATTTTTTTGGCCAATAAAGGAAGAAAAGAAATAAACGGTAAAAGAATAACAGATGTTTGGTTTTTTAATAGAGTATCAGGAAAAAGGCAGCTTCATCAAAACCAGAAACCAATAGATTTACTGATTCAGGCAATTGAAAAATCAAGCCATAAAGGTGACTTTGTTTTAGATGGCTTTGCTGGAAGCGGCTCAACTGGTGTGGCTTGTATTAATACGGATAGAAATTTTATAGGTTTTGAACTCGATGAAAATTATTTCAACATAGCACAGGATCGATTGAGAAAGGCGGAAGATGAACATGTATTTATCAGGAAAAGGATTTCTGACACTGATTGCACTGACGATGATCGTGTGTAATCTGCTGATCAGTTTAATAGGATAGGAGGAACAAGCATGAAAAACAATCAAAAGGAAATTATCGAAAGAAGAATCGCATCGGTTGAATTGGATATTTTCTTTCTAGAGATGAAAGACCATCTGACAAGCGATGATTCTTTAGAACTTTCAAGACTTTACGCAAAAAAAGATGAACTGACGAATCAGTTAAAAGCGGTGATCTAAAATGAACGATTTTAATTATGAATCATTTTTCAATAAATGCAAGGTCATACATTTCAAAAACGAAAAAGAATGGCATGAATTGAGAAGCGGTGGACTCGGTGGAAGTGAAGCAGGAATCATCATGAATGTTTCACCCTACAAAACACCTTATCAGCTATGGGAAGAGAAAACAGGAAAGACTGAAAGACAGTTTGTTACAAACGATGCCATTGAAAAAGGCAATCGTCTTGAACCGGTTATGTTCGATATGTTTAAAGCGCTTTACGGCCATTTATATGACGTTATAGACACAAAGGATATATCACTGTCAAATATCTATTATCCGCATTTAAAGGCAAATCTAGACGGTGCATTAATAGAAAAAGAATCAGGGCGTAAAGGCATTCTTGAAATCAAGTCAACAACGATCCACAACGGAGCAATGCTCAAAGAATGGAAAGACGATCATATGCCGATTACATACTTCTTTCAGTGTCTGCATTATCTTTATGTCACCGGATTTGATTTTGTTATCTTATACGCGATATTAGACATACCATGGGGTGATGAACTGGGGAAACAGGAAACAAGAGTGATGATCATTAACCGTGAAGACGTCAAAGAAGATATAAAACTGTATCGAGATACAGCTTTCTGGTTTTGGGATCATATTGAAAATAACACGCCACCGCCATTTATGGAAACAAGAAACAAAGAATTATTGAATCAGTAAAGGGGGAAAAACAATGAAAAAAACTACACTGCAAAACGAATTTCTTGGTGGTATAGCAGCAATTAGAATTGATACCGCAGAAGATTTTGAAAAATTCAAAGAATGGATGTCTATTAACAATCTGTTTCTGATCAATGGAGAACCAGCAGTAAAAATGAAGTATCCAGGCAATGCTGCTTTTGGAATTGCCAGAGATGTCAACAGCATGTGTGTGTACTGGTCAAAGATAGGGGATATTATGTCAAGCAACTATAAATTATGTTCTGTTCATGAATTCTTTGCGGAAGAAAAAAGTGCACCTATAGATGTAGATGTCACGGTCAAAGAGGAAATCACTGATGTTACAAACGATATGCTGGCACTGGAAATCAAAGAAAAACCAGAAGGAAATAGTATTGAATCAAATATCGATCGTATCGTTGAGCTTATTCCTGCGATAGAAAGCAAGAAAAACATCGTTATTACAAAGGAAAATTACAAGGATTTCACTAAAAAAGGTGAAGGACTGATACCTACATACCGAAAAGAGGCAACTGATTTGAAGAAAAAACTTTCCATGATCAAGAAAAGCTATCTTGAACCATATAGCATATTTGAGGAAAAGGTAAAAATGGTCATCGATGCTCTGAATGGAACAGCAGATCTTCTTGCCAAGAACTGTGATGCGTTTGAACAGGAACGTAAAAATGAATTGAGAAAAAGCCGACAGGAAACCATTGATCAGCTGAAAAATGTCCTGATCACAAGAAAAATGATTTCTCAGGAATATGCTGATCAGTTTGTTTTTGATGAAAAATGGCTGAATGCCAGCTGTTCTATGAAACGTTTTAAAGAGGAAGTTGAAAAACAGTTTAATACACTGATTGAAAAAGAAAGAAATAACAAGAGGAATTTAGACCTTATTGAAAAATCTATCGTCAGTCAGTGTCAGATGACAGGTATCGATGAAAAAACCATCAAGAGAGAAAAATATCTGTTACTTCTTCAGCAGGGTGTCAATCTAGGGGATATCGTTACAGCAATTACAAAAGATATAGAGATGATAAAGAAAAATACTGATTCCATCATCGAAAATCAAAGACAACAGCAGTATGAAGAAGAAAAAAACAAAGCGCTCAATAACCTTAAGAAAGAGCTGGTAAAGAATAATGATGCAGAAACTCAAAACATCACAAGAGTTCATGCTAATGAAAAAACGGGTGAAGTATATGCTGAATCATCTGAAGACTTTATCAAAGTAAAAATTCAGCCTAATCAGGGAGAGCCAAACAAGAGGTATAGCTATACATTCAGTTTTGAAGGTGATTTCAGCTCTATTCTGACACTGAATAGATTCATGCAGGTATTATCAGAAATCAACAGCACATTCAAATTTGAAAGAAAATAGGAGGAATATATAAATGGCAGTACAAAGCAAAGTTGCAGTAAATCAAAATAAGATTACAACTATTAAAACAGACACAGGAGAAATCAAATTATCTTCACAAATCGTAAAGGATTATCTCGTTGCCGGAGGTGGAAATGTAAGCGATCAGGAAGTCAAGCTGTTTATCGCTCTATGTTCGGCCCAAAAACTAAATCCATTTATTAAAGAAGCACACCTGATCAAGTATGGAAGCAGTCCAGCAACAATGGTTGTATCTAAGGATGTCTATCAGAAACGTGCAGACAAACATCCGGATTACAGAGGCAAAAAAGCTGGAATCATTGTTCTTGGCGTTGATGGAAAAATTGACTACCGTGTAGGAACATTCTATATGCCAGCAACTGAAACATTGGTTGGTGGATGGTGTGAAGTTTACAGAGAAGGAAGAGAACCTGAAAGGGTGGAGGTTTCCATTGACGAATATGTTGGCAAAAAAAAGGATGGTACTGTTAATTCTCAATGGAGTGGAAAACCAGCAACGATGATCAGAAAGGTTGCTGTTGCACAATGTCTTAGAGAAGCATTTACAACAGAATTTCAGGGTATGTATGTTCCTGACGAATTTGGAGAAGAAGAAATGAACGACAACTTTGTAGTAGAGGAGGCACCAACTGTTTCTCGAATTGAACCAGAAAATACCGCTCAGCTATTTGGTTCACAAATGGTACAGGAGCAGCAGAAACAGACTGTGATGCCTGAAATTGATCCAATGTCTATTTAAGAGGTTTTCATATGTATGGTCAAAGAGGTAGATACGAAAGGATATATAAAACTTCATAGAAAAGCGCAGCAGACAGAAGTCTTCAAAAATCCATATGCATGGCAATTGTTTACGTACTGCCTCTTTAATGCCAGGTTTTCAGGAGACGAGGCAGGGACGTTTATAACTACTCAAAATGAGATAAGAAAAGATCTTAAATGGAGCAGGAATACAGTGATTAAATTTATGAAATTCCTAAAAGATATAGATTGTATAGATTATGAAGGTGTAACTGGAAATACTGGTAAAACGATTATTAAAGTACGTAATTTTAACAGGTATCAAGATATTTAAATGTGCATGAAATGAACATTTAATGTGCACGATATGAACATTTGGTGTCACGAAATGAACATTTAATGTGCACGATATGAACAATTCATCCTTATATATAAGAACGTATAAGAACGTATAAGAACGTATAAGAACGGGGGACGTGTTAATCTAGTACCTACATTTAGAAAGATAGGATTGCAGAAGTTTTTAGTTTTATATAGCGCCCCCGCCATTTTAAGAAAGGAGTCTTAAATTTTGGAAAAAACGGAAATTGGTAAAATCATGAAATTTTACAAAAACATAAATCCACAATCCAAATTGAATGAAAATGATCCTGAGATTATAAACCTGTGGTTTGAAATGTTTGAGGACTATACATATGATCAGGTCAAGAATGGAATAATCACTTTTGCAAAAAGAAAACCATTCGCTCCCTCCCTGGGAGAAATTATTTCTCATATATCAGTCTATGAAATCATGAAAATTGAACCGAACACGGTAGTTATAAAATTTGATGATCCAGGATATGGTAATTTTCCTTTCAGGTTTGAATCGAAAGAAATTGCAAGCAGTTATTCCAAGCTGTTTAAGAAGTGCAATTACGATAAAGACATGATCAGGGCATATCATCAGGAATACACAAGAAGCAGGAATGACGTAAGGCTTATCATTCCTGTTCCAGATAATCAGTACAGGAAATATGAAGGGAGGTAAAAGAGAATGAACAGTGCAGAATTTAAACATTTCAAATTACACAGCGACAGCACGCTTAAACGATTAGCAAAAGATGATCTGATTGATTATATTCATATGCTTTACAATAACTGGAAGTCATTTGATGAACAGCTGGAAAACGTTATCAAAAATGTTGATGAACTGATAAACGATACAAGAGAATCAAATAAAGAAATACCGCAAAAGCCATCTAAAAGATACTATTCAGATAGTTACGGTAATGGCGGAAGAATGAAAAGGGTTGATATCAGATGCCCTTTCTGTTCATCAAGTTTTACAAACGGAGTACGAACATCGATAGGGGTTTTCGCTACAAGGGAAAAAGATTTTATCGAAACTGTTGAAAATCAAAATTATTGCTGGAACTGCGGACACAGGTTGGATTGGAGTGATAGCGAATGATCTTTGCAATTGATCCCGGAAATATCAGGAGCGCATATGTCGTGACTGACGATGATCTAAAACCTGTTGAATTTGGCATTGTCGAAAATGAAGAACTTATTGAAATCATAGAAAAACATCAGGATTGTGATTATGCAATCGAAATGATCGCAAGCTACGGGATGCCAGTCGGGAAAGAAGTATTCGATACATGTGTGTATATAGGTCGTTTTTTCGAATCTGTGCGACGTTTTGGGGTTACCCCTATATTCGTATACCGTCAAGAAGAAAAGCTCTCTATATGCAAAAATACACGCGCTAGAGACAGCAACATCAGACAGGCACTTATTGACAGATTTGGCGTTGTCGGTACGAAAAAGAACAAAGGATTCTTTTATGGATTCAAAAAAGATATATGGCAGGCGTTCGCTGTTGCTGTTGTCTATCACGATGAAAAGAGGGAGGAAAAAGAAAATGTTCCCAAGGTTTAGAGATTATTTAAACGATTACAGAAAAGTAATGAAAACTATGAGAATGAGTTCTAATCAAGGTGCTTATTATCAGCCGAAAAGAAGCCAGAAAATAAAAAACAAAAGGAGAAAAGGAAGATGATTGACGAAAAACTGCTTATTCAATTTCTTGATAATCAAAGCATGAAGATAAAATGCGATTTTATAAGAAAACAAATACCTAAAGACGTTTATCAAAAGAAGTATGGCCATATATATGACGAAATAAAAGAGTTCATAAATATTTTGAAAAACAAAAAACCTGAAAATGAGCTTATTGAACTGAAAGTAAAAGACAAGACAAACGGATTGATTCATGTTATCGGAGAAGATGAGCATGATTGCCTGCTTGTCGAAAATGGAAAAGTAAAATATTACAATTTGCAGAATAGCGAGAGTTCAGAAGATTACAGCGATTATGAATTCGTAGAAAAAAGGTTGTTTGATGATTATGATTTGGGGTGATGAAAATGAGCAGAATTAACTGTATGTATGGAGTTACAAAGGGTTTGAAACTGGTTAAGGTGAAAAGATTTTTAAAAACTGATTCATTTGAAATTTATATTCCTAATGGTGTGGACGGAATTTCAAGACATTATAAATCAAACGAATTAAGCGCACACCTCGCTTATGTTTCGACGAGCTATGATAAAGCTTTAGCAATGCAAAAAAAACTTCGTAAACAGAAAGAAAAACAGCCTTTTATCCGCTTTTGCGAAGATGAAATTGAGATAGGGCCTTTGCCAACATACCCATTAAATCTGTTTGAAGATGAAATTGAAAATATTAAACCATCTATCGATGAAAGACTGTATAAAAATGGTTTTGATGATGGTTTAAAAGCAGGGTTTGATTATGGCTTTGCGGAGGGATGTGCCGATGCCGAAAAAAGATACAAAAAAGCCTATAAAAAGGTTTGTGAAAAACTAGCTGAAAAGACAATAGCTCCGAAAGAGTATTGGGAGAAGTGGGGGTTTGAAGATGATCAAGGTTGATGAAGAATACTATATCGATGCTGATAGCAGAAGCTATACAGTTTTGAAAAAATCGGTAAACGAAGAGGGAAAAGAAACGTTTAAATCCCTGATTTATCCAAGAGATATAACCCGCTGCATTGAATACATCATGCAGCAAAGACAAAAAGAATGTGTCGCAAAAGCGTTGCCTTTGTGTGATGTATTGAAAGAATTTAGAAGAATAAATGCTGAAATGAAAGATATTTTGATGGAAATAAGAAAATCGGAGGTAATTAAGTATGAATAATGATGGTGGGATTTCTTTTTTAGGACTTTTACAGGTAGTTTTTATAACACTTAAATTGATTGGTTTTATTAAATGGTCATGGCTATGGGTTTTATGGCCTTTATGGATTTATGTTTTATTCATTGTTGTTGCTGAAATTTATTTACACATGTAAAGGGGTAAAAGAAAATGATTAACACAGTTGTATTGTCAGGGCGATTAACGAAAGATCCTGAACTAAAAGAAACAAACAGCGGGAAGAAAGTTATATCTTTCAACCTCGCTGTTAACAGAAGAAACAACAAAGAAGATCAGCAGGCTGATTTCTTTCCGTGTGTAGCTTGGAACAAAACGGCAGAGGTCATTGCTCAATACTGCGCTAAAGGCTCACAGATCGGCGTAGAGGGACGTTTGCAGCAGAGGACATATGACAATGCCCAGGGACAGAAAGTCTACGTTGTAGAGGTTTTATGCGGTCAGGTAACGTTCCTTGAATCGAAGAAAGAAAGCCAAGGACAGCATATACCGCAGTATACAGAGCCATCATATACGCAGTCAATGACAACGATGACAGCTGAATCTGATCCAATGGGAAGTATGGGAATGAATGAACCGAGCAGCTTCAACATCATGGAAGATGATATTCAGTTTTAAGAGGTGAAAAGATGAAAATTACAAAAGAAGAGACCGGACTTTATCTGTTTCTGAAAACTGTTTTTGAAATCGGAAAAAGTTCAGTGGTAAAAATTTACGGTTATGAAAGTATGCTTTATTTCAAAGCAGCAGATGCAAAAGGATTCTATACACAGAAAAGCAATGTGAGAGTGGGGATGGAATATTCCTTTGGACGAATGGAGTATTCTCTATCACTGCAGCCAAGTGGTGAATTTATCCTGGAACCGGATGATCTGACGACACTTCCTGCTGATATTGAAGATATCGGAAATGATTATCAGTGTTCACAGTATGTATATGATTTCAGCAAATTTGATATTTGTCAGCTGGCAAAGATGACGCTTCTAACCAATCTGATGCTGAAAGACAGCAATCTTAAATATTTCAACCGATTCAAAGAGGTTACGGTACGTAAATGCGATAAGATCATCACTCTTGACAGTACCTTTATCGATCATGATGTAGAGCATCATACGGTCATCATGTTTGATAACAGTGGACATGAAACAGAACTGCAGTCTCAGATGTCGATGGACCTCAATATCAGTGAATCAGCTGAAAATGATTTTGATGAAGTAGAGGATATCATCAATGACACAGATTTCGAAGACATCGATCCAATGTCAATGTAGTGACTACAGAGAAATGAGTTTTTCTCTTGTGGGACCGGTAATCGGAAAAGGGAGACCAAGATTTACAAGAACAGGACATACATATACACCAGAAAAAACAGAACGTTATGAAAAGGCAATAGCCAGAGCATACAGAAACAGGTATGATCACTGTTCTTCAAAGGCATTAAAAGTCAAGATACTGGTTTACTGCAGGGTTGCAAAATCAGCATCCAAGAAAAGGAAACAGATGATGCTGGATGACATGATAAAATGCACCAAAAAACCAGATATCGATAATATACAGAAGATTGTGCTTGATGCACTCAATAAAGTTGCCTATTACGATGATACACAGGTCGTTCAGATCGGAGTCATAAAAAAATGGTCTGAAGAGGATAGACTGATCGTCTGTATTGAAGAAATAGGTGAACGAATGCAGTCAAAGTAGAACAGGAGGAAATGATATGGGTTTATGGGATCTGCTCGAAGAAGAGCCAAAAAAAGAAGATAAGAAAGATGAACCTAAAAAAGCAGATAAAAAAGCTGCTGAAAAAAAGGAAAGCAAAAAGAAAGAAAACAAAAAGAATGCTGATAAAAAAGACACTACATCACTAAAAACATACAAATACCCTTTTGGAATGTATACCGAAGGGCATCAGGTAGATATCAGCAATTATGGATTTGAAGAAGATAAGGAATACGATGCCGATCAGATAACAAAGATCATGCTGCAGCACAAGCATTATGAGTTCAGCGGCCAGATGGAATACAACATGATCGAAGAAGACAACATCCTGGTTGCCAATGCCAGGCAGCATAAAAAGGGATGATGATTATGCGATTCATGTTTTATGTCATTGGAGTTGGTGGGACCGGGTCTCTGCTTGCCAGAGATCTGGCCAAGCTTCTGATCGGTACAGGTCATCGTATGTGTCTGATAGACAATGACGTTGTTGAAAAGAAAAACATAATCAGACAGGGCTATCAGGAACAGGATATAGGTGACAACAAGGCGATTGCACTTTCAAGAAAAATCAATTCTCTTTATTCAATGAAATGTCTGTTCATCGATCAGTATGCAAATGATACAAATCTTATTCAGCATATTGAAAAATACAGAAGATATACACCGGTGATCATCGGATGTGTTGATAATGACAAAACAAGAACGATGATTGAAAATACTGTCAGCCAGCTGGATGAGGCTGTGTATATTGATTCTGCCAACAGTGAATATGAAGGTAATGTTTATATCTACATAAAAGATCATGAAAAAACATCGGGGAAGATGCGTGGGCAGTGCTATGAACTTGAAGATGATGTGCATCCTGATGACATGTCATGTCAGGATCAGGCTGCAGCCGGCAATGTTCAGTATCTTGTGACAAATGCAAAAATGGCAGTTGCACTGCTGGAACACTGCAACGCTCTTCTTTCCGGATATCTGAATGGTGGTGTTCAAATTGTCAGAAGATTTGAGACAGTATTTTACAGATGAAGATGGGCCTGAATTTGTTGAATCGAGCATGGAAAGATTTATTGAAACAGTGATCGGATATCAGCAGGATTCAGATGATGAAATTGATATTCTGGAGGATTATCTGGAAGAACTTTCCGAAATACTTGAAAACGACATATATGATATCGAAAGTCTTAATATTCATCTATTTCATGATATGTTCAACAGCAGTATCTATCATTATATCTTTGGAAGCTTTATGAACTGGGATGATTTTGAGCTTGTTGAAGTGGATGCGATGTTAGGATACATGTATGACGAGATTACAGGGGAATTTATTGATATTACATCAAATATTCCCGAACAGATAAAGAAAGAGGTCAACAGATTTTATGAGCAGGCAAAATACGAATGTTTTTACGAAGGCAAATTTGATTCATACTCAGCGGAAACGATTAATTTCAGAATGTACTGGTTAAAGATCAAAAACAAAAAGCTTGCAAGGATGCTTAGAAAAAACTATCAGGAAAGAGGAACTGTTTATGACCTTTTTGATCAGTTTGATTTTTATATGTGTAATGGTCAGTTTATCTATATGCAGTATGCATGCATTGAAGCAAATGGGTTTTATGAAAAGTATATCGAATCGGGAATCGTTAGTGAAGCAATTGTTGAGCTGAATGAAATACTGAATACCAAAAGATATTTCAATCCTGGAATATCCCTTGTAATGGATGAAGCACTAGAAATGATAACTGATGAATCAGGAATTATCAGCAAGATTTTAGGTATTCTTTCCACAGAAAAAGAGGTGATCATATGACACAGATAATCGTTAAATTTGACAGCAGCAACAAAGATGTACAGATCTGTTCTAAAAGTAATGGTGAAGTCATTTTCAAGAACATTTCATTAAATAAGCTTATGGATCTGCTGATCCAGGAAGGGATGAAGTATGACGACGAAAAAAAAGACATGGTGCTATTGGATCACCAGATCATTGGCGTAGGAAGAAATTACGTTGTCATTAATCAGCCTGAATGCAGGAAAATTGTTACGTACATAGATACCGGAAGCTACAGAATTAATTTTCCGAACGCAATCTACATAATGCATTTTTATGGGAACAAGATACAAGACATTCAGGCATTTTCGTATATCGAATATAAAGGACTTGATACCGATCTATACGAGTATCCAATGCCTAACGAGCTTTCAGGAAACAAGATATGCATGGGATCAGCAGACAGAAAAATAGTTAATCAAGACTATACAGGTGCGTTGGAAAGGATCATTGCAACACAGTATACACATTCACATTTCAGCGGTGTAAAAGGATTCAGCAATACTGTCAAATGGTTTGAATATCTTCAGAAAAATAAATTTCCATACAAACTGCTCAGAAAACTTAATATGCAGCTGAGGGATATCAGAGTATGAGCCAGTGTGATCAGTTAAGAGAAATGTTAATTGCGTGGGCGGAAAAACATTACTTTCCGCTCATGATTGAAAGAAATCGATATCGAGAAACAGCTCAAAAGTATCTTCTTAAAAACAGGAAACTAGAAAAAGAAGTAAAGATACTGAGATACAAACTACAGACGATAGAAGATGAAATGGTTAAGAAAGGTTAAGGTATGAAGAGGTGATAGGATAATGGGAATATGGATAAGAAGCCAGGATGGAAAAACATTAGTTAGTGTAAAGGAGATATATGTGACTAGACGATCAAAAGGTTGGTGTATACGTACGGGAAGAGGTTTTGATTTAGGGGCTTATTCCACAGAAGAGAAAGCTATTAAGGTATTGGATATGATTTGTGAAAAAATCAAAATAGCGGAATTTAATGTTGAACCTATTTTTTATGTAGTAAATCAAATTTTCCAAATGCCACAGGACAATGAAGTGGGATACAGCGTGTGCGAGGAATGTTATCGAAAGGAGTGGGAGAATGATCAATGAGATTCAATTAATCAGGGATTTGGAACATATGAAGGAAAAAGAGGATCTAGGAGTACCATGTTCTATTGATAACATTATTGCATTGGTTGAAAAACAACCAAAGCTAGACAAATGGATTCCGGTTGATAAAGCTTTACCAGAAGATGGAAAAACAGTTCTCTGCTGGTATGAATATTTTAGATTTGGAAATTACAACTGCATGTATCAAGATTATGGGATCGGATGGCAATGCAGAGGATGCTGGGGAGGAATATCCGGAGTTAATGTCAAAGTTCTCGCATGGATGCCATTGCCTGAACCATACGGAGGTGAAGAAAAATGACAGAGTTGGAACATGTTTTAAAAAAACATAATTTACATCTTATTGCAATTTGTAAAGCGGCGTATGTTGCCAAATACAATCACACATGTGACGGTAAGTATTGTAAAGAATGTGATTTATGTGCAAACATTAATAAAATACTGAAAATCCTTTTATCAGAACACAAAGAAAAGCCACAGCTTACTGATGATGAAAAAGCGATTTTGAGAAGCTTGCCGAAAAAGTGGGAATACATGTTAAGGAATTGTAATAATAAATTATTTTTAACTGAAGGTAAACCAAAAAAGAGAGACGCATGTTATTGGGATTATAAAGGAAGTTTGTGTGACCTTAATATTTTTAACCACCTATTTTCTTTCGTCAAACAGGAAGATGAAGAACCTTGGAACATAAAGGAATTATTAGAGGAGGTGAAAGCAAATGAATAAAGAAACATACAGAAAAGCAATCGATACATACGGAAAGGATAAACAGCTTGATGTGGCCATTGAGGAAATGTCAGAACTGACGAAAGAAATCTGCAAGTTCAAACGTGGCCAGGATAATCATCAGCAGATCGTAGAAGAAATTGCAGATGTTGAGATCATGCTGCAGCAGCTGAAGATGATCTGTGATGTCAAATGCAGTGAACTTGAAGGTGTTAAGTATCAGAAAACAGAAAGGCTGGCCGAAAGACTGAACAGTGAAAAAACTGAAAATGAAGATCAGCGATATATTCATATCAACATCTATGATGATAACTTGTCAATCGAAGGTCATAAGGCTAAACCTGAAGCAATCATAAGAGCAATTGATGGGTTGGCCAATGTCCTGATCAGCATGAAATGATAGACAAGGCAATCAATTATTTCAAGGCAACCAACGGCAGAAAGTCCATGAAGATACAGCATCAGAAATCTTCTGGACTTTCACATGATGATTTTATTGATATCTATGATCACTATGATGAGTGGTGCCTGATCCTTGCCTGTATGATCGTAACGCGGAAAAGGCTCAGCAGTGGCAAGGTTAAAAGAATCATTGACAGTATTTTCGAGGAGGAAAGATGAATGAGAGGACATTACACGATACACACAGTAGCAATTTTACGCAACGAGATTAAGATGTACAGTCGCTTTTATGTAGAACGTGATAAATTAATCCAGTCATATGTAAAACCGCTGAGAGAGCTTTATTTAAAACTTTTTGAGATTGAACAAAAATTGATACTGATAAAGAGTCCAGGCAAAGGTAATGGCCTAAGTGGTTACGTTCAGGAGAGTGATCAGCGGTTCAATGATCTGATCCAGAAGAAAGAAAATATCAAACTGGAGATGATAGAATATATCTTGACCAATCGTTCGCAGTTCCTGGAAGAAGTTGATGAATGGAACAGAAGAATTGCTACTGTTGAGTATTATCTTTCCAAGCTGAATGATGAAGATCGAGAATTTATCAATGATCTGTATGTTGATCATAAGATGAAATTTAAGGCTGTAATGGAAAAGCATGGAATCAAGAACGAAACACATGTGTACAGGAAGGCGAAGAATATTTTGAAGAAGGAAATATAAAGTTTATACTTATATAATTGATTTATTTAAAATGTTAGATTAAAATTATCTTAGTAAGGTGATAATATTTATGGATTTTAATATTTTTGCTGAAAATGGAAAGAAATATATCTTTGATAAAAATATATATTTTAAAGATGAACTAAAAATACCTACGAAAGAAAATCTAGATTTTTTTGAAAATCCAATTGAAACAATAAAGTATTTTAATAAAATTTCTGAGATATCACAATGTATAAATTTTGAAGGAACAATATTACTTGATTTGAGAGAAGTTGGATTTATAAGTATTGACTGTATTATGTATATGATTTCATTTACAAGAAAATTATACATAGATTCAAATAAAACGGTAAAATTTGGGTTTATTGCACCTAAGAAAGGGAGTTCTAGAAAACTAGTTTATAAATGTGGTTTGAAACAGTTTATTTCTGGCGATAAAGAAAATTATATAGAAGATTGTGATGATTATTTTAGAATAGTTGCTGGTACAGGAAGAAATTTAAATATTTTGCGTGATATTAATGAGTTTAGCATTGATAAATTAAATAAATCAAAAGCACAATGTTATTTTATTAATAATATGTTTGTAGAAATGATGGATAATACAGAAAGTCATGCATATGATATAAATGAAGACAACAAAATATGGTTTATATTTGTGGAAAATACTCCTACAAAATTAAAATATACTTTTTTAGATAATGGAAAAGGAATACCGAATACTATTTATATTAATCGATCATTTGAAACTAATTTAGTTGAAATGGTTGATAAAGCATTGGAAAAGGAAAGTAAATTTATTCATAGTTGCATGTTAGGGGATATTCTAAGAACTTCTACACAAAAAGCTTATAGAGGAAGAGGATTGCCAGAAATTTTTAGTTATTTGGTCAAACATAGATATATAATTAATTTAAAAATTATATCTGGGAAGGGACTATGTATATATAAAAGTTTTTTGAAAAATAGCTGGAAATTTCTCGACTTGTCTGATAACTTTGAAGGGACTATGTTTTATTGGGAAGTAAGAAAATAAAAGGAGGGATTGTATGGAATTAAATATCAGTACTCAATACAGTGATATGCTTGGGGCACGTAGTGGAAAAAGAGAAGAATACCCTGGTGATATTTTTTACAAAGAATTATTAAAGCCATATTATTTAAAAGCTGTAGAAAATAATGAAAAATTGGTTATAAATCTTGATGGAACATATGGATATCCTAGTTCTTTTATTGATGAGAGTTTCGGAGGCTTGTCTAGAGAGTTTGGAAGTCAAAAAGTATTAAATGTAATTCAATTTATTTCTAAGGATCAGCCTGGATTAATTGATGTAATTACAGAAAATATAAGAAATCCTTATAATTACAATAAGAATAGAGCGAAAAAATATGAAGAATCATAAAATTGTTAATAATATTTTCAATATAGTTCTTGTTGCTCTTTTATTATTTTTGATATTAAATAATACTTTTGGGTTTTATGATGACTCTTTTTATGAAGCTAATTTGGTTCAAATTATTACATTGGCGATTGCTTATTTTTTTACTTATTATTTTACACAAATTAAATTAGATGTTAGAGAAAAAAAGAGAGTTCTAAATGAGTATATTTCTGAACTTGATAAAAAAATAAATGAAATAAATATTAATATGATTACTTCACAAAATTCAAAAGATTTTATGGATCATATGCGAAGTATTGAGAATATTTTATACTTAATTGAGAAAATAAAAGATGAGTATAATATAACCGAAAATATTGATTACATAAAAAATGAACTTAATGAAATTAAAAGTATAGTGTCTGATCATATAGGTAATAATGAAGAATTAACATTTAGTTTACAAACTATTAAACGACATATCAATCTCACATCGGCAAAGTTAAAGGAAGTGTTATTTTATTTAGTATTTGAAAAAAAATAGAATTATTATATAAAAGTACATATTTATTTTATTTTCACATCACTTTTTTTAGATTTTAATTAAAATAGTTCAAGCGATCAAATTAAAAAAAAGTTATAGATGGTCTTATTTTCACCTCGAAAACATGCTAATATGTTAATATAAGATTTACGAGAAAGAAAGGTGCTACTGGTGTAGGGCCTTTTTGTTTTATTTAAAAATTAAGTGTCAAATCTATCTATGACTAATTATTTAGGTGTGTGTCTTTTGTGACTAGATACATGTGTTCCGTCTCTTCTTGTGTAAGATGATACTTTTACAGTCATTGGTCCACGACGTGGTGGTTTTTCTGTACATTTATTTTTAGCCATGTAATTCACCTCCCTTTCATTAGAGTATAGATATTAGATAAATAGGAAGATCTGACACTTTAGTAAATTATAGATCATGTTTTGGAGAAATGATAATGAAATGGTTAATCAATATATTAGAAAGTGTTTGGAAGATAGAATTTTCCAATGAAATTAAAGATAAAGAACTGATAGATGCTGATGGATATACATCAACTAGAAATGGTGAAAGAAAGATTGTGATAAAAGAAAATAGTTACTTAGATAAGGAACTGATATTAAGACATGAATTAATTCATGCTTATCTTTTTGAAACTGGATTAGGTTTTTGTAGTGATTGGGCAACCAATGAAGAAATGATAGATTATTTTGCCAGGAATTGGGTTAAGTTAAATAACTTGATGAACAAAACAATCAAAGATGTGCTATAGTTCTATTAAAATTATTTAAATACAAAATAACGGTGTTTAAAATAATGGATTCAAAACATAAATATTTTTTCCTTGATAAAATATAAGTGTAAATTGAAAGGAGAAAAGTATTATGGAACCAACGTATGAAATTCTTTGCTGGATTGTTAAGAGAAATGGTCCTGAGCCTAATCCTAGGTCATTAAATATTAGTAGGGACGAGTTTAATAAAATAGTTTACGATTTAAAAGATCAAAACTTTATTAGACCAATAGGAAAACAATCTGCTGTTATTAAGAAGAATGATAAAAAAGAAAATACATATAGAGGAGTTATATGGCTTTCTAACTACGAAGCAACAATAAAAGGAAAATCTTTTTTTTAAACCACACGCGATGTGGTTTTTTCTTTTGCTGCATAGTAAATAATTTAAGGAGAAAACTATGGAAATAGAAATAATAGGATGTGTTGAAGTACAAGATAATATTACAGTGGATGAATTTTCAGAAAAGTTTATTGATTTTTTAGAGAGCAATGGCTGGTATTTTGGTGGCAGCATTGAGGAATATAAAGAAGATACCGACAAATAGTCGGTTTTTATTTTGCTGAAAATTAGATGATATATATTTATAACATTTTTAGAAACGAGGTGGTGGATATGACTTGAAAGAAAAATATGAATTAGCCTATGAAGACTATATTTCTGGAATGAAGTATAAAGATATTGCTTCGAAATATGGAGTGACAGTTAGTGCAGTCAAGTCATGGAAAAGCCGCTACTGGAAGGGGAAAAAGTTGCAACCAAAAAAGAAAAAGGTTGCAACCAAAAAAGTTGCAAAAGCTGTTGCTGAAGAAATGGTCGAGGAAAGCAAACTGGACGAAAAACGACAGCTTTTCTGTATCTATTTCCTTAAATATCATAATCGTGTCAAAGCATACATGAAAGTAAACCCTGGTGCCAGATATGACAGTGCATGTGTGATGGCCAGCAGATGGTATAAGGAACCGGAAATACAGGAAGAAATCAACAGATTAAAAAAAGAACTTTATGCCGATGCTATTCTGGAACCGCAGGATATAGTTCAGAAATATATTGATATTGCCTTTGCTGACATGACAGATTATGCCAGATTTAAAGGGGATACAGTTCTGTTGAATGACAGTGAATACTTAGATGGGACGATCATTCAGGAAGTTTCTCAAGGAAAATATGGTGTTTCCATAAAGATAAACGATCGTATGAAGGCTATGGACTGGTTATCCAAACATATGAATTTGGCTAATGATGAACAAAAAGCCAAGATTGAACTGCTGAAAGCTCAGACAGAAAAAATAAGAAGTGAAATGAAACAAAATAGCGATGATACTGACAGCGAAAAGGTTGTGATCATTAATGACCTCCCCGAATAAAGAAATAAAGCTAAGCAGTCTTATAATCAAAAAGTATCACGATACATTTAACAATACATCTTACGTGCACAAAATTTTTACATCTGGTCGTGCTGGAACCAAATCTTCCAGAGGAGCAATAAAAGCTGTTTACAAAGTCATTAGTGATGATTCGTGTTCTGTTGTCGTTCTTAGAAAATTTCACAACAAACTGAAGAAAACAGTGTATAAAGAGGTGTTGAGAGCAATCAAACGTCTCGGTCTTGACAAGAAAGATTTTAAGATTACTGTTTCACCGATGGAAATCAAGTATCTTAAAAATGGAAACACGATATATTTCACAGGTAATGATTCTATTGATGATACAAAAGGTATGATTGATGAAGAAAAACCTATAAAGCTTGTTATATTGGATGAATTAACAGAATTTTTTGAAAAAGGTGACGGAGAAGATGAAATATCCAATATTGAGGCAACTTTCATCCGTGGTAATGACGAAGAATTCTGTATGGAATATTATTTCAATCCTCCAAGAAATAAAAAAGCTCCTGTTATGAAGTGGCTGGAAAAAATGAAAAAGAGAGAAGATGTTAAACACATACATGTTGACTATCGCGATGTACCAGTTGAATGGCTTGGACAAAAACTGATTGATTCAGCTTTGGCTATGAAAAGTGTGGATGAACAGATGTACAACTGGATATGGCTTGGGATGTCTGTTGGACTTTCTGAAGTAGTCTATTATATGTTTGATGAAAAAAAACATATTAATAATTCATTTGATCGTAAAGCACTGATTCATGTTGGAATTGCGATAGATTATGGACAACTGAATGCTACTACATTTCAGGCTTTTGGCATAAACCAGAATACAATGATCATGCAGGGGATAAATGAATATTATCACAGTGGAAGAACATCAGGTAAACAGAAAGCACCAAGCGAATATGCTTCTGATTTCAAAATGTTTTATATGGAAATAAAATCATTGACTGGTAATAAAAAGATTGATGTTTTTATTGATCCAAGTGCAAGAGGCCTTGCTGAAGAGATAAAAAGACAGATACCAGGTATCAGGATTATCGGTGCGGATAATAAGGTTTCTCTTGGGATAGAAAGGACACAGAAGCTGCTTGCGTTTGGAAAGCTGAATGTGTCTACTGATCAGAGTAATCTTATTGATGAATTTGGCAGCTATAAATATGACAAAGATAAAATTGAAAAAGGAAAAGAAGAAGTTGTAAAACAGTCGGATCATGGTATGGATGCGATGCGTTATTATGTAATGGGTAAATGGAAATTTCTTAAACTGCTTCTTCCTGAAACTGAAAGGGGTGATAATTAGAAAATGAAAGATGATGGATTTACAAGCATTAATAAGGTGACAGGTCTTAAAAATCTTATTTCTCCACGTATGAAAGATGAAATAAGGAAATGGGCAAAAGCCTACCTTAATACGTCTGACTGGCTGAATAAGGATGTCAAATCTTTGAATATCTCTTCCACAATAGCAAGTGAGGTTGCTCGACTTGTAACACTTGAAAATGAAATAAAAGTTACTGGATCAGTGAGAGCAGATTACATAGACAGTCAACTTGATCAGTTCAGAAATGATGAGAAAAATATTGTAGAAATGGCATGTGCATATGGTGGGATGGTTTTCAAACCATATCTGTCAAATGATAAGATTATAATCGATTATGTTTTTCAGGATGAAATCTATCCTTTCAGATATGATGGGAATCGTAACATTACAGGAATCATATTTCCATCGTTTGTTTTCAAAAAAGACAGGGTCTATACCAGGTTGGAAATACATGATTTCAAACCGAATGACTATTCGATTCAGAATAGAGCGTTTGTATCAAAAAATACGAGACTTTATGACGGCATGATCTGTGATATTGGAACAGAAATATCATTAAAGGATGTAGAAGAATGGAAGGATATTGAACCAAATATTCATATAGAAGGTTTAGAAAGGCCGCTTTTTTCATATTTCAAGATCCCGATTGCCAACAATATAGATAGAAACAGCCCGCTCGGAGTTTCTGTGTTTGCAAGAGGAATCGATGAAATTGAAAGAGCTGATATACATGTATCAAGGATTGACTGGGAGTATGAAAGCAAGGAAACGGCAATTGATGTAGATGACAGCTATATTGAAGAGGATATTTACGGTAACAAGATGTTACCAAAAGGAAAAGAAAGACTTTTCAGAATGTATGCATCTGAAAGCATGAATGGTGAAAAAGGAATTTTTCAGTACTACAGTCCAGAAATAAGAGATCAGTCATTTTTTAATGGATTAGATAAAATTCTGAAAAGAATAGAGTATAAATGTAATCTTGCATATGGGACGATCAGTGATCCTAACAATGTTGATAAAACCGCAGAAGAAATCAAGTCTTCTAAGCAGCGCTCATATCAGCTTGTTTCAGATATACAGAAATCTTTGCAGAATGCATTGGAACAGCTTATTTCGACTCTAGATGATATATCTGATATGTATTCTCTTACAATTCCAGGAGTTTATGATATGAGTTTCAAATGGGATGATTCAATCATCATTGATGCTGAAAAAGAAAAAATGCAGGACATGCAGGAAGTTATCAATGGATTGCTGCCAGCATGGAAATATAAAATGAAGTGGCAGGGATTAACTGAAGAACAGGCAAAAGCAGAAACTGCAGACAATCAAAATGGAATAGATTTTTAAAAGATCAATTGTAGTGCAAGTAGTTCACAGTCTGAAGCTTCAGCAAGAGCAATTTTTAAGTAACTGTATCCAGCAAAAAGTAAACATTCGATAAGTTTCAGAATTTGAAGTATAATAATGGTAGTTGGTATGAACATGATAAGCAACAATATGAGCCAAAGGTGAAATTAATGAAGGATAAAGATTAACATGAAAACTGTAATGGTCTATCAAAGCGAACTTGATAAAGAAATAAAAATGGAACTGTATGGAAAACTTAGATATATTGGTAAATCATTTGGTGTTGATGGTTTAACTAACAATCAGGTGTATGATTGTGTTGGTGTTGATAACGGAATGCTCCGCATTGTTGATGACAGTGAGGAAGACTATCTTTATCCTACGGCTCGTCCTAAAGCAGCTTATGATTATGAATATGAAGGTGGAAGATGGGAAATTGTTGAAATATATAATGACGACTTAAGAAAGGAACTTGAATTATATGGCTAGAGACGATTATCATGTTATAGTGTATCAGTGATTAAAGAAGGGTTTTGATGAAAATGATTGACGATATGAAAAGGAAAAATACTTTTTACTTGGGATTGGTTGATATCTCTAACCAAAATGAAACTTCTAATGACGAAATTAGAGGTTTTCAAAGTTTCTGCGACAGGACTATGACAGTTGAATATGACAACGTTGTTAATAGATTAATTACTGAGATAGATGTATGTCCATGCAATAATAGAAAACAAATTTTTAGAGTAAAAAACGCAGTGTGGGATACAGGCGCCGTTATTTCAGCGATTTCTAATGAATATATTGAAAAGATGCAGTTAAGTCCTATAGATAATGGAACAGTTATTACCAGCACAGGTAAATCAGATTGTTGTTATTATTTAATAGATGTATATTTGACTTCTGAAGATTGTATAAAAACTGTAAAGGTAATGGGCTTGCCGTTTAGAAATCATGATGCGGATTTTATTATTGGAATGGATATTATTTCTAAAGGAAATTTAATAATTAAAAATGAAAATGGAAAAACAAAAATTGATTTTAAGTATTTTAAAGCCGACGAATAGTCGGTTTTTATTTTGGAAGAAAGGAGCTAATTATGTCACAAGGATTAAGACCACATTTTCATCAGGAATTTGAATATGATACACAACAGTACTATGATTCAAAAAGACATTGTATTGTAAAGAAAATAGGCTACATGTGCATGATCTGCGGTAGAATCAGGCATGAAAAATATGATTGCTACATGCCGCCGCCAAAACCCAAAGATAAAAGCAAGGTATTAGAAAGAAACAAAAGAAGATACAGAGAATAGCGACTATGGTAGTCGTTTTTATTTTGTCCAATCGTTTTTATGACATTAAAAGAATATATCGCAATCGTGAGACACACGTAAAAAACTGGCTTGATAAAAATAGTGAAGCTACACTTTAAACTTGAAAACCGTGAGACACACGTAAAAAACAGGAGGAATAGAAAATGAATAGAAAAATGTTTTTAGGATACCCGTTAAATCTGCAGCTGTTTGCTGAACCAGGAGAAGGTGGAGGAGATTCAGGTAATACTGATCCTAATCCATCTGGAGGAGAATCTGCAGGTACTGAAATAGATTATGATAAACTTGCGGAAACCATAGAAAAAAGAATCAAAAGCACAGAAAACAGTACTCTAAAAGGTTATCTGAAAGATAAGGGACTATCAAAGGAAGAAATAGAAGAAGCTGTTAAATCATACAGGGCAAATAAGGAACAGAAAACAAAGGATGAACAGGAAAGAATCCAAAAAATCATTGATGAAAACCTAAGCTATAAAAAAGCTGAAGCTGATCGTATCTTAAAAAATGAAGCGAAGAAAGTAGCTAAAGAACTGGGAGTAAGAGATGATCGTTTTGATGCGCTGTATCGATTAAGTGATACTTCTCATTTTCTTAATGATGACAAAGTAGACAGTTCTGAAATAAAAAAAGAATTTGAAACGCAGTTAAAAGCTTTTCCAGAATTCAAGCAAGGAAAAAAGATAATCATCACTGCAGGGAATAATGGATATCAAGGAAATCTTCATGAAACAACAGATGAAGAAGAATATCGTAGACGAAAATACGGTAAAAACAAATATTTTAAAGGATAAAAGGAGAAAAAATCTATGCAATATGGAAACTTAAACGTTGATGAAAGATACAGTTCGCTGGTCGAACCAAATTTATATTCAGACAATGTGTTAGAACCTGGAATTACCTATAATCCTGATTTTCAGGGAGATGCTAACAGCGGGCTGGTAAAAGTATATAAGCAGAAATCAGATGGAGCTACTGATCCTACTACACCAGCAGGTGATTTCAGTCATACTAATGCTGAAAATGAACTGATTGATTTAAGACTGAACAACTCATTCAGAAAATCAAAGAAAATTTATAAAGTTCAGGCTAATGCAGTTTCATATCCATTGGCTGATACAACATTTTCAACTGCTATTAACGATGTTAAAGAAGGGTATCAGGCAGCAGGATTAGCATGTCTTGCCCATGAAGGTGTTGCTTTAAGTACACAGACAGCGGTTTCAAAATCAAATATCAAATCTACTGTTCTTGACATGAGAAAACAGCTGAGAAAGAAAAAAGTAAAGGCTGATATCGTTTTTGCATCTGTTGATGCATTTACTGCCATGCTGGAAGCTGCTGGTGATCAGTTTACTCCAGCAAAAAATGATGAAATCATCGCTACTGGGCAGGTAGGTTACTGGCTGGGAATGAAATGGTATGAGGCTAACGCAACAGAAAATGCTGCAGCTAAATACTATGATCATGCCGGTACATTGCAGACAGTTGATCTTACTGGTGTAGATTTGATTATGTATGATCACAGATTCTTTTCGATTGTAGACAATCTGGAAGAAATGAGAATCGTAGACAGTGAAAATTTTGTTGGTTCATTGGCACAGATTGAAATCAATACTGGATATAGAGTTACAACAGCTGATGCAGTTGCTGTAAAAACCAATAAGGTATTATCTGGCGGAGATTAATGATGGTAGCCGTTTATGTATGTTGAATATGAATATTATCATGAACAGTTTAAAGGATCATTGGATCAAAACGAATTTGAAACATTAGAAAAGCATGCATCTATGACAGTACAGCTGTATATGGAACAGTATATTGCTGCATGGGATCTAAAGAAAACCATCAATGACTATGGTGTCGATCTAAAAGATGCTGTTTGCTGTCTTGTTGATTTTTTTAAATCACTGGGAGGAGTGACGGTTATCCAGTCTTTTGAGCCGTCTGATTTTGATATAAAAAGTGTGAAAACTGAAGGATTTGAATATTCATTTGATGAAAACAGAATGAAGGAGCGATTTATTTATTTTAACGGAGCTCCTTTTTCTGTTATGGTAGCAAATATGATCAAAAAGGAACTGCGAATGAACGGTTTCATGAAAAGGAAGATCAAATAGTGCTCGAACCAGAATATCTGGCAGAAATCACGCTTGAACTAGAAAAATCCTACTATGATCTGGAAACCGAGATATTGAAAGATATTGCCAGGAGAATAAAGAAGAATAATTATTCGATTTCAAGTTCCGCTGAATATCAGAAAAATATTCTGATGGCATTGGGCCAGGATCAGCAGGAAATATCAAAAAAAATAGCAAAGCTGCTTTCCCTCAGTCAGGAAGAAGCAGATAAGATACTGTCTGATTCATCATATCTTTCCGTAGAAAATGATAATGCTGTTTTCAAAGAAGCGTTTGAAAGTGGTATTATTTCTTCGTTTTCGTATGATAGAGGAACATTAAAAGACATTATTAATGATGGAATTAAGGCACTTAATAATGAACTTGGCAATATATGTGGTACGACTGCTCTGCAGTCCCAGAAACTTTTTATTAACGCTTCTAACAGTGCGTATCTTGCTGTTCAGTCCGGGGCTTTTTCCTATGAACGTGCCATAGAAAATGAAATAAAAAAGCTGGCCAAAAAAGGATTGGGAATTATCGAATATAGAAGCGGAGCCAAAAGAAAGCTGGATGGAGCAATCAGAAATGCGGTAAGAACAGCAATCAATCAGACAGCGTGTAAATGTCAGGATAAAAATTTTGAGGCATTAGGTGGGAATCTGGTCATCGTTACAGCTCATATGGGTGCCAGACCTGAACATGCCTTATGGCAAGGTGGTATTTACTGGAGAAAAGAAGAAGTTGAAGGTTATGCCAATTTTGAGGAAACAACAAAATATGGATCTGGTGAAGGCTTAGGTGGATGGAACTGCAGACATTCGTGGTTTCCTTATTTCCCTGGTATCAGTTCAAACCCATTTGAAAGATATAATCTCAAAGAAAATGAAGAAAGGTATGATCTTACTCAGGAACAGAGATATAACGAAAGAATGATCAGAGAATGGGATCGAAGAAATCAGATAATGAAATCTTCAGGAATTGATAACTCTAAAGAAGCAGCCAAACTAAAAGAGTGGCGTGACAGACAGTCAGCATTTATGAAAGCACATCCTGAACTTGCACGTCAGTATTCAAAAGAAAGAGGATATTCAATATCTGTCTTATCAGAAAGTGAGAAATCAGCTATTTACAGCTATGTTGGTGGAGAAAGCTATCTGATTAATGATGCGTTGAGAAGAGGTCTTTCATTAAGTCCTGGTCAAGAAGAAATAGTTAAAAATCTTGATAAGGCACTTGATAAACTCCCGACATATCAAGGTGAAGTATCACGTTCGGTTTGGTTGTCTGCTACAGATATTGATAGTTATTTAAAACAGCATTCAGAAGGGAGCACAATAACATATAGTGCTTTTACATCTTCTACAGCAGGTTCAGTATATAACAAAGAAGCTCAAGTACAGTTATGCTGGTATAGCAATAACGGAAAAGACATGATAAAATATAATCCAGAAGAAAGAGAAGTATTATATCCTAGAAATAGCCAATTTAAAGTTGTTAATATATTTGACGATAAAGGTGTAATACATATTGAAATGGAGGAAATTTGATGTCTAAATTAACATTCAAAGAATTTATGATGTTACCTAGAAATGTTCAAAATTTGAGATATAAAGAATTGTCAGATCATGATAAATTTCTTGCTAGAATGTCCGATTGTGGTTTTGATATTGGTGACAGAAAACCCGAAATATTAACAAAAGAGCAAGTAAGTGAAATTGCAAAAAAACATGGAATAAAAGAAAAAGGTGAAGAATAACCTATGTCAAAAGATGATTATTTCAGAATTGTGTATTTGATATTAGATTATCTTTATTCACAAATGAAAAAAGGCAATATCTATGTTGAACTTGATAATTTGTTAAAAAATGCAGATCTGCCAAATATTCCAGAAAATTACTTTAATGAAATTGTTAAAAATTTATTCAATGATAAATACATTGATGGAGATATCAAAGAAGTAAGGTATATCCATGACAGATACCCTAGGATTGTTATCAAGTCATTAAAGATAACTCAAAAAGGTATAGAATATCTGGATGAAAATACAATGATGAAAAAAGTAGCAAAAGTGTTAGGCAGAACTGTTGAAGTAGCAACTGATATTGCAGGAATTATTTAATAAAGACGAGCAATCGTCTTTTTCTTTTGGAGGTGAGTTTGTGATAAGATCACCAAGATTTTTAAGACCAGATACAATTATTCTTAAAAATAAGTATAAGGAAATTAATTTTGTTCAGGAATATCTTCAAACGTCAATTAAACATGTCAAGGTTAATGATTCATATGGAATCAAGCAGCAGCAGCGAGGCATAGAAAGTGATGATAATATTGTCGTTGTTTTTGATCTCCATGATTATGATGCTGTTCAGTCTTATGAGAAGGCATTATATGTACCTCGTAATAATGATTTATCACCAGGATGTTTTACATTCAGAAATGATGACATTATTATTTTTAATGGCAAAGAATATACGATTACCAAAGTTAATGAAGCAAAAAAAGACATGTCTGGCAATCCTGTATTCATTGAGGTGTTTGCGAAATAGTATGGCTGATGCAAAATTTAAAGTGAATATTGATGAAGATGCTATTAGAAAAAGATATTCTGACAAGAAAAAAAAGGCCAGGATGATGTTAAAAAGTGAGATTGTCAAAGACTGTGATCCTTTTGTACCGATGTTAGATGGAGCATTGAAAAATTCACCAATTGCGAGCATTAGCAAAGATGATGATTTTATTATTTACCTATCGCCTTACGCTCACTATCAGTACTATGGTGTTCTCTATGTGGATCCAATGACCGGTAAAGGTGCTTTTTTTGATCCCGAATATGGTTTCTGGTCAAGACCAGGAGTTTCCAAAAAGAAAACTGGACGTTCACTAAACTATTCAAAGACACATCATCCTAAGGCATGCTCCAGGTGGTTTGAGAAAGGAAAAAATATTCACGGCAAACAATGGGTAGAAGCTGCTAAAAAAATATACAAGGAGTAGAAAAATGAGTGAAGAAAATAAATTAAAGAACATTAATCCAATTGATAATCAGCAGATCATTGAATGTCTGTACTCATATCTATACAGTTTGGATGTTGGGATGAAATGGAATCTTGAGTTTCTTCAGGAAGAATCTCCATCTATCTGTGTAAAACAGATTGGATCAGCAGTAAAAACCAAAGAAAATATCATAGGTGGATATACCGCAGAACTTCCTTTTGCTGTTTATGTTAAGGATAAGGTAGATGATACCAGAAAGACCCTTGATATTACAAAGCCTCTGAACAGTCTTGCAGCTTTGTTTGAAGAAGAAACAAACAGAAAATGTATAAATATAAAATTGCCAGAGAGATTTTTATGTACTGGAATAGAAATGACTGAAACACCTGAAGATGTTTCTGGAAAACAAAACAATGAAGCTATCTTTATGGCGTTATATAAACTTAATTTTAGAAAAAAATCAAAATATTCATAAGGAGAAAAATAATGGAAGATTTACGATTTAAATTGGATCTGCAGACATTTGCAGGACAGGAAACCGGTCCAGCAATGCGTTATGAATTGCTGACCTATATCAATACAGCACCAAAAACTACTGCTCAATATGAACTGATGGGTGAAGGTTTTACAGAAATGACTGAATCGCTGAATCCACAGACAAAGGAAAGTGGGTATATTCATCAGAAGTCAAAATCTAATTCCGTAACAGGGTACGCTCCTGAATATGCATTTACTGCAGAATATATCAAGGGCGATCCAGTATGTGAATATATTGCATCGATTGGGAATGGAAGACTTATCGGTGCAGATGCAGAAACTGATATTGTTAATGTCATGCTTTACAAAAGAGCTGAAGAAGGAGAAGAAGAAGATTTATATGAAGCATGGCAACAGAAGATTGCTGTTAAATGTGATCAGGTAAACGGTGGTCCTGGACAGGACTCTATGCCTTTAACCGGTTCACTTTTATACAAAGGAGATCCTGTTAAGGGAACATTTAATATAAAAACTAAAGCATTTACACCTAATGCAGCAGCTGCAGCATAAATATATTTGTAATTAAAATTTATAGAAAGGAAAAGGTTATTTATTATGAAGGAATTTAAGTTTAAGGAAAATAAAGCGAAAACGCTGACGGTTACAATCGAAGGAAATGAGTTTTCTTTTGTTCCAAATACCTATGCAGTGCAAAATGCGATCCAATTTTACCAGAAACGAAGCAATTTTATCAGAAATAAATACAGCAAAAAAACAGATCAGAAAAATATCTCTCAAAGAAATCTGGACTATATTGATCTGTGTTCGAGTACTGTCAACGCAATCCTGGGGAAAGGATCATATAAGACAATTTTTGAAAACAGACCTGTAGATATTGAAGAAAATGACAGTGTATTAAACTATATTTTTGAAAGTATTACAGAATTCTGTCAAAAAGAAATCGAGAAAGCAAATGCAGAACATACTGACCACAAAGCTTCCGGAATCAATTAATGTTTTTGGAACGGATATTGAAATATATACAGATTTCAAAAAATGGATAGATTTTGAAATAGAACTGGAAAAAGAAAATGAATCTTTTAATAATATACTGAAACTTCTTGGTTTTGTAAAAAATAAAAAACTGATTAATCATAGCAATCTGGAAGAAGTAATTAATCAGCTGATTGCTTTTTACAACTGTGGAGAAAAGGTAATTCATTCAGATAAAAAACAGGATATGAAGATCATGTATTCATTCAATAAGGATCAGTTTATGATATACAGTGATTTCATTCGTTTTTACGGAACTGATTTGTCTGAATGTACGATGCACTGGTGGAAATTCAAAAAACTTTTTATTGAACTTCCACTTCAGTCAGCGACGAAAGAAGCCATGAAATACAGAAGTATTAGGATAGATTCTAAAATGTCGCCTGAACAAAGAAAGTTTTATGTAAGAATGAAACAGATCTATTCACTTGAAAAAGAAGTTTCAAAAGAAAAACGTCAGGCACAGATAAGTTCAATTCTATTCAAAGGTATGAATATAAAGCGTGATTAGAAAATCATGCTTTATTTTTTTGCTGAAACCAGAGTGAGTTATGGCAACAAAACCAGATGGAAGTATTGTTATTCAAATTAGTCTTGATCAAAGTGAATTTGATAAGAATGTATCAAATTTAGGAACAAAAGCAGCAAAGGCTGCTGCAGCTATTGCAGCGGCAGTAGGAACTGTTTCCATTGCTGCCATAAAAATGGGTGCCGATTTTGAAGAAGGCATGTCCAAAGTAGAAGCTATTTCTGGAGCAACTGAAGAAGATCTTGAAAAGCTCAAAGAAAAAGCAATGGAAATGGGCGCTAAGACAAAATTCAGTGCAACAGAAGCATCAGAAGCACTTCAGTATATGGCCATGGCAGGATGGAAAACAGAAGATATGCTGAATGGTTTGGAAGGAATCATGGACTTGGCAGCAGCTTCAGGAGAAGACCTGGCATTGACATCTGATATTGTAACAGATGCGTTGACAGCGTTTGGACTTTCTGCACAGGATTCCACACGTTTTGCTGATGTGTTAGCTGCGGCATCCAGCAATGCTAACACAAATGTTTCTTTGATGGGAGAAACATTTAAATATGTTGCACCGGTAGCTGGAGCATTGGGATATAGCATTGAAGATACTGCTGTTGCAATTGGTTTGATGGCAAACTCAGGAATAAAAGGCAGTGAAGCCGGGACAGCGCTTAGAGCCATCCTTTCCAGATTGACAAAACCGACTGATGAAGTTGCTGCAGCAATGAGTGCACTAAATATATCACTGACAAACAGTGATGGAACGATGAAATCGTTCAATGATATTATTTTGGATTTAAGAAGCAGTTTCAGCAAACTGGATCAGGCACAACAAGCAGAAATGGCCGCGACTCTTGGAGGTCAGGAAGCTATGTCGGCATTGTTGTCTATCGTTAATGCAAGTGATTCAGATTTTCAGAAACTGACCAATGCAATAGATAATTCAAGTGGCTCTGCTAAAAAAATGGCGGAAACGATGAATAACAACCTAAAAGGTAAATTAGATGCTATTGGTTCAACTTTAGAAGGTATAGGTATAAAAGCCTATGATAAATTTGAAAAGCCAATGTCAAAGGCATTAGACAGTGCGCAATTATCTCTTGAAAAACTGGATAAATCAATGTCCAGTGGAAGGCTAGGCAAGAGTGTTGATAAGTTAGCTGTTGGATTTGGACAGCTGGTAGAAGTAACAATTAATCTTGCTACAACTGCTCTCCCACTTGCTATAGATACTTTTGCATTGCTGGCGGATAATAGTGAACTTATTATCGGTGCAATAACTGGCATATCTAGTGCTATGCTTGTTTATAACAATTATCAGCAAATTTCAAACGCTTTAAGTACAGCCGGGGCGGTTGCATCACTTGCGTATGGGACTGCACAATCAGTAATGACAGGAGAACTCACTGCAGCGGCTGGAGCACAGGAAATGCTTAACTTAGCAATGAATGCTAATCCAGCGGTATTGGTTACAGCTGGAATTGTTGGGTTGACCGCTGCAATAGGAGCGTTATCACTGATACACGGTGAGGAAAAAACGAGAGCACAGGAACTGAACGAAGAACTTGAAGCAGAAGCAGAGTCTTTCAGGGAAGTTCAGAAAGCTGCTCAGGAAGCTGGCGAGGCAAAACTTGTTGAGATCAACAACATTCAAAGCATGAAGGAAGAGCTGGATCTTCTTGTAGATGCTAATGGAAAAGTTAAAGAAGGATTTGAAGATCGAGCAAACTATCTGACCGGAAAACTGGCAGAAGCGACAGGTATCGATATTAAAATGACCGGTAATCAGATAGAAAACTATAAAGATCTTTCCGAAGAAATTCAGAATACAATTAATCAGATGAAGGCGCAGGCAATTCTTGAAGCGCATCAGGATGAATATACAGAAGCACTGGAAAAACGAGAAGGCGCCTTAAAAAAATTAAATGAGGCACAGCAAGCATATAACAATGCCACTAAAGACAGTCAGAAATGGATCAATGAATATAGAAAATCTATAAACGATACTTCGCTGACCGAAGAACAACGTACTCAAAGAGCACAGCAGGCATATAGTGCATATGTTGAAACTCAAAAGGAAAACCTTGATAAGGCGCAGGAAAACTACAACAATTATAATCAGGTTATCGCTGGATATCAGCAGGCAGAAATGGAACTTCTGCAGGGCAAGACTGAAAATATAGCTGATCTGATGAATCAGGAATCATATTTGTATGCAAATAATGCTGAAGATAAAAGAATTGCATTAGCACAGAGAATTGCTGATCTGCAAAGCCATATAGAATCAGAACAGCAGATTCGAACAGAAGCTAATGCACAGACTGTAGATGCAGAAATTGCTGCCAGTCAGAAATCAATCGAAAACAAGAGAAATGAAATGCAGCAGCTTGTTGCAGAAGTTGTAACAGCCAGTCCTATGTATTCTGAAGCGTTGATCAATATGGTTTCAAATGGGGAAATCGTATTCAATGATAATGGCAATTTAACAGAGGCGGCACAGAAAAAACTTGTAGATGTTTTTACCACACAGAATAATCTTGCACCTGAATATTCCAAGATACTGACAAATATGGCCAATAATGGTAAAGCTGTATTTGATAATAACGGTAATCTGACAGAAGCTGCTCAGAAGAAAATCATTGATGCATATGCCAAAGCAAATGATCTTGCTCCAAAGTATGTCAATAAACTGAAAGAAATGGCAGAAGATGGAGAAAATGTTTTTGATGCAAGTGGCAATCTGACAGAAGACGCAAGAAAAAAAATATCAGAGGCTATTCAAGGAGCTAACAGCAAAAAAGGCGAATTTAATACTACTCTTTCCAGTGTTGCGAAAGAAGGAGAAAAAGGCTTTAAGAATGGCGGTGATTTTTGGTCTGCAGGAAGCAATGCGGTATCAGGAATTGTTGGAGCTGCTAACAGTGGTAAAAATTCCGTATGGGGTGCTTTTAGCAGTCTGGCATCAAATGCTCTTTCAGCTTTTAATAAAAAATTAGGAATCCACTCTCCATCAAGAGAGTTTATTAAAGCAACTTTGTATGCAGTTCAGGGTATTCAGAAAAGTGCACAGGATAATGCCCACCTTGCAACTGGAGAATTTGAAAATATTGCAGATGATATTCTTGAAACTTTTGATGATGTCTCTTTTGATCAGCTGCTTAATTCATTTGAAACGTCAGAAATTGATAAAATGGCTGAAAAAATAAAGAGTGCTGTCAGATTTGAACAGCAAAGAATGAACAGCAGTGTAGAAGTCAAGGGCAGATATGAAATTGAAAAAGCAATGGCAGAACTAAAACAAAGTGATAGACCAATAAGAGGCATTTTAAAAGGAAACATTACCGTTATTACAAATATTGATGGAAGAGAAGCAGCTATTACTTTAGCTCCATTAGTTTCAGAGGAAATTGAATTTAACAGCTAAAAAAAGGAGGAATATTAGATATGAAAGTAAATGATATTGATATTAAAGAAACATTTAATGCAGATATTGTGAGTTTCAATATGTCAGTTATGCAGATAGAAAACAATATTATTGAAATGGATTCCTCTTATCGTGTTGTTTTAGGCCAACAGCAAATGAAACCACAAAAAAGGAAATTGGTTATTGATTTTTACAGTGAGGATGATATCAGCAATTTCACAGCTGAAATATCATCTGTTTTTCTTTTGGATATTGAAGATGGTTACATGTATCAGTGCTGGCTGACTGATACTCCTGATATAAGCCAGGAAGGTATAAAAGCATTTACGTTCACTGCTGATGTTTATGCAATAAAACAAAAAAAGGATATGACAGTAGTAAATTTTAAAGGAAATAAAAAAATAACAAATACAGGAAACTGTGAGGCAGAAGTGATTTTTAAACTTTCAAGCAATTCATCAATATCAGATTTTAAAATAAATGATATTACATGTGAACTTAAGGCTGGAGATCCACTCATCATAGATGGTATTGATAAGAAAATTTATTACGAATCAGAACCGGATGTTTCAGCATTTGATTTTGCAACAATGACATCTTTTCCAAGATTGAAGAGAGGAGAAAATGATATTACGACTAGTGATGCAACTGTAGATGTCTCTATATCGTATTATCCAGTATTCATGTGATGTTATCAGTTTATACAGAAAATGGTTTTTTACCTGTGGTTAATAGAAAGAACTTTAAAATCATTTATGATTATGAAGGTGGACAGACATTATCATTTGATATTGCAACAAATGATGAGATTTATCCATCTTTTTTTGAAGAAAACGTACTTCGATATGAAGATAATGAATTTAAGATTAAGAAAAAGAATCAGAGAAAAGTAAAATCTTCCATTGAGGCATCATTGAACATGGATGAATGGAAAAGCAGCTTTTATCATCAGTTTCATAAAACATATAAATTATTCAGTGAAATCATAAATCTTATCATTCCTGATGGCTGGACCGTTGAAGGAGCAGGAACAGTAACAGGAAGGCATACAGTTGATATTGAGGGTGGCAGTGCATATGACATTCTTATGCAGTGCAAATCAGTCTATGGTATTGTTTATGAATATCATATTCTGAAAAAGACAATTAAAGTTGTTAAGCCAGATACATTTCAGTCACGTGGTCTGTATATAACTGATGAACTGAATTTAAGAAACCTGGAATTCAAAGGAGATTCTTCTGATTTTGTTACAAGACTTTACGCTTTTGGAAAAAAAACAGAAGAAAAAGATGAAGAAGGTAATGTAACAAAAGTCAGTTATGTTACATTTGCAGATATTAATGGAGGAAAAGCTTATGTAGACAACAATGATTATTCTGAACGAATTATTGTAAGTTATTGGCAGGATGATAGATATACCGATCCTGAATCATTGTTAAATGATGCAGTGGACAAATTAAAATCATTATCGATCCCAGTCAGATCATACAGCTGTGATCTCATAGATCTGTCAAGAATCAATGACAAATATAAATACCTGGATTTCACGCTTTATGACAAAGTAACGCTCCTTGATTCAGTAAGTAAAACGTATGTTCAGCATCAGATTGTTGAATATGTTGATTATCCTGATAATCGTAATAATAATACTGTTTCATTGAGCAGTGTATTTAAAAAAATCACTGGAACAATAGATGGCATAAAGCAATCGATTTCTAACATCGATACTGAACTGCTGCGAAAAGAATCAACAATCAATGAAATTATCCGAGATGTAAAAAGCAATACATTAAGGATTAATGATACGTATACAAAAGGTGAAGTTGATGCAATTGAAGAAAGTATTATACAGCAGACATCAGATTCAATAAATTTAGCTGTTCAAAAAATTGAAAATCAAATCCAGGAAATTGATACATCTCTATTTACTTATGAGTTGTTGAATGATGGCACAAATATTACTGAAGATTCAAATGTGATTTTATCAGCTAATGTATTTAACAAAGGTGAAGATATTACCGATACATTAGAAGATATTGCTTTCAAATGGATCAGACAAAGCAAAGACTCCGATGGCGATCAGGAATGGAATGAAAATCATAAAGCGACTAAAAATGTGACTTTGACAGCAGATGACGTAAATGTTTCTGCTGTTTTTTACTGTCAGATCACTATGGACTTCGGGATTCAGCGTACTCAATCCATTACCATCACTGATCAGACAGATATCGCACAGCTGGGAAACAGTTTTGTTGATTTTTCAGGAGCAAGTCATATTCAGCAGCTGAATGACGGAATGTATTTTCCTGATTATACAAAAACACCGATTTCAATCACACCTTCTGTTGTAGATGGCATGGTGAACGTGGACCTGAATGAGTGTGAGATTACTTTTAAACGCTTAGAAAACGGACAGGAAGTTAATCTGGTTGAGGGCGAAAACGTTACTGATGGTGTTTTAACTGTCAGCAAAAATCTGATGGATGAAAACAATGCGGCCATCATCTATGTGTGTGAAATCACTTATAAAAATGCAACGATAAGGAGACATGAGTCTCTTTTTTTGAATGTCATTGGTGCAGATGGTGAAGATGCTATCTTACTTAATATTCATTCATCAAATGGACTGACATTTAAAAATACAAAAATAGCAACAACTTTTACAGTCACGATACATGTTGCAGGAAATCTGATAGATACATCACAGAAGATGCACGATTATTTTGGAGAGCAGGCACAAGTCAAATGGAAAGTAAGATATGAAACAGATAATGACTATTCGTATATACCTAATGATGATCCAAGACTTTCTGATAATGGGTTCATATTCACATTAACTGCTGATGATATCAGAAATCGTGCAACCTTTGACTGTGAACTTGAATTTTAAAATAAGGGAGGAAAAGAAATGGCAATAAAAGCAAGTAATCAGATTACGATTATTGACCTGACCGATGGCTATTCGGTTATTCTAACAAATGATAATTATACTTTTCTAGGAGATACGGACAGTGTGGACGGTACTCAGGAAACAACGTGTCAGATTCAGGCATTATGTGGAAGTGAAGAAGTATCGTGTAAGGTTGGTACAATCAGTACACCAACGGGATTGAGCATTGTCAGTGATGGAAAGACTCCAAAGCCAACATTGACAATCTCTGCTACCAGTGCATTGACACAGTCAGGAAGCGTAATCATACCAGTTCAGATTGGTGACATTACGATCAATAAAGTATTCAGCTGGTCCATTGCCTTTAAAGGCCAGGATGGTCAGGATGGAACAAGTGTGACTGTAAAATCAACATCTGTTACCTATCAGGCCAGCAATTCAGGAACAACAACGCCTACTGGATCATGGAGTACGTCAATACCATCAGTTTCAGCTGGGCAGTATTTATGGACAAAAACTGTAGTTACTTACAGTGATGGTAAATCAACAACAGCATATTCAGTTTCCAGAAATGGAACGAATGGTTCCAATGGAACAGGTGTGACAATAACGTCAACATCAGTCAGTTATCAGGCTTCTTCATCTGGTACAACTCCACCAACAGGAACATGGAGCAGTTCACCAGTTGCGGGATCTGCAGGTCAGTACATCTGGACAAGAACAATCGTTAATTACAGTGATGGAAAATCTACGACTTCTTATTCGGTATCGAGAAACGGAACAAATGGTTCAAATGGTCAGGATGCTTTAAGTCTTGTAGTTACTTCATCAAACGGTCTGTTTTTCAAAAATACAGCTATCGCTACTACGTTGACAGCTCATGTATATAAAGGGGCTGCAGAAGTAACAGGAAGTTCTTTAACAGCTCTTGGAACGATAAAGTGGTATAAGGATGGTGGAACTACAGCAGTTGCTACTGGATCAACATTAACAATTCAGGCTGGTGATGTTACAAACAAAGCTTCCTATGTTGCTCAGTTAGAGGGATAAGTTTATGGCAGTTAAAGCTAGAGGCTCAATTACTCTTGTGAGACTTGATGACGGAGAAGATGCAGCAATCAGAAGTGATACTGCACCTTCTGATACATCTAAGCTTTGGTTTGATACTGCTAATGATCTGCTAAAGTATTGGGATGGTGAGGCTTGGATCGTTGTCAATGACTACGCTGATGACATGAACAACATGAAACAGCAGATTACGACAGAATATACAAGTTCTATCAATCAGCTGAAAGAAAGTCTGACTTCTCTTGTCGAAAAGCTGCAGACGACAACGACTGAAAATACAACATCCATTAACAGTCTAAGTTCACAGATTGCACAGAACGCCACTTCTATTACAATGGCCACAACAAGCATTCAGGAAATCACTGACAAGCTCACTGGTCTGACAACGAAAGAAGAAATCAGCAAGTGGGCAAGATATGAAGATGGAATACTGGAACTTGGATCAAGTGACAGTCCGTTTGCTGTAAAGCTGTCGCAGACAGAATTAGGGTTCTATCAGAATGGAACGAGAATTGCATACCTGAGTAATCAGCAGCTGAATATCAGTCAGGCTGTTGTCATGCAGCAGATAAACATTGGTACCTTTCAGATCATATTTGATGAAGATTACGGACTTATGTTTATGTAGGAGGATGATTTATGGCTACTTACGGAACAACGAATAAATACATCAATTACAGTGTCAACAGCCAGGAATTATCCTATGACATCAATTCAAATACATCGGTTGTACGTGTTTGGATAGATGTATGGCGTACCAATACAGGATATACAACATACGGATCCGGAACGGTTTATGCACGTATCAATGGAACTGTATACAGTGCTGGAATCACATCCAGTCAGAAAATTACATCGTCTGCCATTCGACTTGGAACATGGGAAGTTACGATTGGCCATGAGGCTAATGGATCAAAAACGATATCAATTAGCGGCTGGATCAGTCACAGTCGGTTCAGTTCTTCGGAAAACGGTTATCAGCACAGGCTGACAGATATTCCACGCCAGGCAAACATCACAGATTGCTCAGATTTTACAGACGTTGATAATCCTTCATTTAAATACTCAAATCCAGGTAACTGGAACATGGAATGCTGGCTTGAGCCTAATCCAAACGGTGATCATTATGCTGTAAGAACTTTATCAGGTACTAGTGGAACGTTTACTTGGGATTTGACTGATGAAGAACGTGATCAGCTGAGAACAGCGTGCAAAGGAAAAACGTGTACTATTAGGGTTGGTCTTTATTCAAACAATAAGACATGGGCAAGCTATCAGGATAAAAAATATACAATCGTTAATGCACCACCATCATTTACTGGGGTCACAGTTCAGGCGGTCAATCCTTTTGGTTCGTTATACCTGCAATCTAAAAGCTCTATTAAATTCACAGTTAATGGAGCCCAGGGAATATATGGAAGTACCATAGAAAGCTATTCAATCAAAGGTGGAGATTACAGCTATTCAGGAAAAGAAAACACCTATACGACAGGTGTACTGAATAAGGCAGGAAATATTGAATTTACTGTTACAGTAACAGACAGTCGAGGGTTTACAGCATCAAAAACTGTAAATGTAACTGTAACTGAATATACTTATCCGACACTCAAACTGGAAGCTTATCGATGTACTTCAGCAGGGGTTAAAGACATCGCCAAAGGAACGTATATTGCTGTTAAATCAACGTTTACTTATTGTGCAATCACTGGTAACAGTATCAAGAACAAGTATATCAAGATAAATGGCACAAGTAAGTCAACAGCTTTCAACAGTGGAAGTATTGCAGTATTTGGTACCTATGCATTGAATCAAACACATGACGTAGAGGTATCAGTTACTGATGCGGTAGGAAACAGTATCAAGGTTCAGACAGAAATAACCATTGGAAAAATTCCTCTTGTTATTCCAATACATAAAAATGGACTTGGAGCAGGAAGATTTTGTACTGTAGAAGGACAGTTTCAGGTTGGATTTGATCTCAACTTATTTGGTGGATTTATGATCAATGACCAGGAACAACCGGTTTTTGAACTGGTAGAAACAATAGATGTTGAGATATAGAAAATATCAAGGAGGTAAAAAACAATGATTAAATCAATGAAATTTGCGGGGGGGGGGTACTTTTAGAAAGATATTTATATATTCTAATTGTATTCCTCAAAAAGAAAGCAGAGGTGCTGTCTGCTAGCAGAAGATTGCACAATAGCTGGTGTTGTGTATGCTGAATCTGTTCAGATTGAAAAGTGGTAACAGACTTGATCGAAAGGATACTTTTTTTCAGTATTCAACTGAAGAACAGTTTACCGGTAAATACTGGATAGATGGCAAAAAAATCTATTCAAAAGTAATAGCCATAAATCAAACACATGATGGACATAATGACCTGACTATTACTCATAATATCGGTATTGATTATATTATTCGTTATTATGGAACGGGATATGTGGCAAATCAGGTTGGCTATAGAAGATGTTTTCCATATACAAGCTGTTCTGACAGTACAGGATTCTATATGACTGAATATCATGAAAATACTATTAAATTCTGGAGCAACTGGAGAGTAGATGGGTATGTAGTTATAGAATATACAAAAATCAGCTAGATAAAGCAGACATCACTATGATCAGATTGTTTGATTTTGTTGATAATATCAGATTAAGAAAGAAAAATATTTATTTTCAATACAGTGAAGATGAACAGTTTACAGGTGAGTATTGGAGAGACGGGAAAAAGATATTCTCTAAACTTGTCAGGCATGATGCAAATGGATCTGCAAATATTAATACTGATGTTGATACAGGTCTTTCTTCATCAGATGTAGATGAGATATGGATAGATTATCAGAATTCTTTTGTGTATTTCAATGCGGATGGCTGTTCGGGATCATTATTGACTATTTCCAGGAGTGGATGGTATGGTATTCACTCATATTTGATCAATTTGACTTCAAGCGGAAATATTAAATTAAATATACAAAGTAACAGTAATACAGCGGTAAATAGGTGCTATATAGCACTGAAATATACAAAAAAATAACAATTAGAATATTGCTTTCTAAAAGTCAACTTCATGACAAGACAATCAAATATGATTGAATTTGTAAAAGATAAAGTTGGGAAGTTATTTATCAAGTCTAACAGCATTATTTGTGAAGATAATAAGACTTTAGATAACAAAATTAAAATATTGGAAACTACAGTAGCTGGTAACACGGCAAGTAGTAGTAATGTTAAATCAATGATAGATACATCAAAGTATGTGGTGATTAGTGCACATGTATTAAATACTGATTTAGGATTATACGTTATGCACTTTGAGTATCAAGGATACTATCACTTTGGCGTGTTTCAAAATACACGTATTGTTAATGAACAGTATGGGCTATTAGGTTATTTTAATCAGAATGTTTCGATTAAAGTATTTTATAAAGAAAAATAAGAGGTGATTAAATATGATCAAAACACATGAAATTGATCTCACTTCAGTTGAGTTTGCCCAGCTGACAGGCAGTTCATACAGAATACTGAAGCAGAAAGAAACTGATCAGTATGAAAAAGATGATTACATTCTTTTTAGAGAAGTTTCAGATGAGAGTGTACTTAAACATCAGCTTACGCAAATCAAAGAAATCATTAATGATCAGGGGATAAAAGAAGGATATATCCTGGTTGTACTGAATAAATTATAGAAGGTGAGGATTATGAAAAAAATGAATTTTTTATCGAATTTAAATTATATGGATTCTTTCAATGCGATCACTGGTGCGGTGATTGCTTTTTTAACATTTATTTTTGGTGAACACTGGCTATTGTTTGCCATGTTTCTTTTTTTCAACATTATTGATTGGATTACAGGATGGATGAAATCAAAAATCAACAATAAAGAAAATTCAGTAAAAGGGTGGCAGGGTGTTCTAAAGAAAATAGGATACTGGCTAATGATTATGGTAGCATTTGCTTTAAGTGTAATTTTTATTGAATTAGGTAATACACTTGGAATAGATCTGGGTATTACTACATTATTGGGATGGTTTGTATTAGCAAGTTTAATGATCAATGAAGCAAGAAGTATTATTGAAAACTTAGTTGAGGCTGGATATAACGTACCAGCTATTTTAATCAATGGCTTGGAAGTAGCAGACAAATTGATCAACAAAGAAGAAAATGAAAAAACAGAGTAGAAATAGAGCTATTCAGATATTACATAAATAGGAGGAATAAAAATGAATATTATTGAAAAAACATATAACTGGAATGGTAAATTAAGTATTAGAAGTAAAACATCGAGAATTATCTTGCATCATGCAGAATCTTCTAGCTGCACAGCTGATGATATTCATCAGTGGCATTTAGATAGAGGGTGGTCTGGTATTGGATATCATTTCTTTGTCAGAAAAGACGGATCTGTTTATCGTGGACGTCCCGAAAATACTGTTGGAGCTCATGCCAGTGGAGCTAATTTTGACAGTATTGGAATCTGTGCAGAAGGTAAATATATGACAGAAACAATGCCTGATGTACAAAAGCAGGCTATTATTGAATTATGCTCATATTTGATGAATAAATACGGTATTTCAACTATCCTGAAACACAAGGATGTGACATCTACGGATTGTCCAGGTAACAATTATCCATTTGATGAAATTGTTGCTGCAGCAAAAGGTACCACAGTATCAAATGTCACATCATCTGCAGATACATCAACTACGAGCAATGGAGAGTTTACTACCGGAACATATACCATTACAGCAAGTGATCTTATTGTTAGAAATGAACCGGCAGGAGCTGCCGTTGGTTATGCAGGTTTAACCGCTGATGGAAAAGCACATGATACTGATAAAGATGGTGCTTTAAATAAAGGAACACGTATTACAATTAAAGAAGTTAGAACGGTTGGTTCAAACATCTGGGGAAGATGTCCATCAGGATGGGTATGTCTGAAAGAGGGGTCTAACATCTATGCTGTCAAGGATGGAGCAGCATCTTCGTCACAGCCTTCTCAGTCTCCTGTACAATCAACTGCAAAAGCAATCGGAACATATGAAGTTACTGCCAGTGATCTGATCGTAAGAGATGGTCCAAATGGCAATCCAGTAGGACATTCAGGACTTACCGCTGATGGAAAAGCACATGATACTGATAAAGATGGTGCATTGGACAAAGGTACTCGTGTTACTGTTAAAGAATGGTCAAGAAACTGGGCACATATCCCATCTGGATGGGTTTCAGGAGATTATTTAAAAAAGGTATAGTTGTATGCAAGAAAGAAAATGTAAGATTGTTCATGGTGCTGTCGATATCAATAACAATCATTTGCCATATTATCTACAGGACGAATATTTTACGATTATCCAAGAAAAAGAAAACTATACTACTGTCAAACATGGATTAAGAAAATGGGTTTTTGATAATCAGTATATTAAAAAGGTCTAGGAGTTTAATTTCCTGGACCTTATTTTGTTATTCATCAAAAAGATAAAGTCATGATTAAACATAGTAAGATGTACCAAATAAGTAACAAATAAGTAACAAATCGGCTAAAACCCACAGTATTGCGTATGTTTTTTTTCATTTGGTGAAAAAAAGCACACTGTCAGGTAAATGGGTATATAGTTGTTATATAAGGGAAGTGAGTTTATGTTGTTTACAAATAAAGATCTGAAAAAGCTGATCATACCTTTGGTCATTGAACAGCTGCTGGTCATCATGGTCGGGTTTGCTGATACGGTTATGGTTTCCAGTGTTGGTGAAGCAGCTGTTTCAGCTGTCTCGCTGGTTGATGGTATCAATATTCTGCTGATCAATGTGTTTGCCGCACTGTCGACAGGAGGAGCCGTTGTCGTTTCCCAGCTGATTGGACAGAAGGCAATGAAACGTGCCAATTATGCTGCCAAGCAGCTGATACTGATTACAGCGATTTTATCACTGATTATTATGGCGGTTGTGATTTTTTTTAATGCGTCTTTACTGCATTTGATTTTTGGTAATGTTGAAAAAGATGTCATGAGCAATGCGGAAATCTATTTTTTGTTTTCTGCCATATCTTATCCTTTTGTGGCTTTATACAATTCTGGCTGTGCCTTGTTTAGAGCAATCGGAAATTCTAAGATATCGATGATCAACAGTGCCATTATGAATGCTATCAATATTGCTTTGAATGCAGTGTTCATTTATGGAATGAACTGGGGTGTGTTTGGCGCTGTTTTTGCTACTTTGATAGCAAGAACGATAGCTTGTGTAGTTGTTTTAAGATCTTTAACGAATCGGGAAAATGATATCCACGTCAATGACTATCTGCATTGGCATTTCGATATTCGCTATATCAAAAAGATACTGACGATTGGAATTCCTTCAGGATTAGAAAATGGGATGTTTCAGTTAGGGAAACTGCTGGTTCAAAGTCTGATTGCGACTTTTGGAACTTATGCGATCGCCGCCAATGCGGTCTCTAATAATCTCTGTCAGATGCAGATCATTCCGGGAACGGCATTGTCTTTGGCTATGGTTACGGTCGTGGGACGCTGTGTGGGAGCCAGAGACTATGATCAGGCCAAATACTATATCAGAAAACTGATGCTGATTGCCTATGCATCGACCATTGGGCTGGTAGCAGTGCTGCTGTTACTGACACCAACGATTCTGACTTTTTATTCACTGTCTGAACAGGCGACCAGTCTAGCTTATCAATGTATTTTCATGCATGGAATTGTTGCATCGCTTTTCTGGCCATTGTCATTTACTTTCCCTAATGCTTTAAGAGCAGCCAATGATGCGAAATATACGATGATCGTTTCGGCAGCGTCAATGTGGACATTCCGTTTCTGCTTAAGCTATGTTTTGGGACAGTATCTGTCAATGGGACTGATTGGGGTATGGATTGCTATGTTTGTTGACTGGATCGTACGTGTGATATTCTTTGTCATCAGATACAAATCAAACAAATGGATGGAAAAAGGATTAGTTTAAGGAGGAAACAGAAAATGAAACGAATTGATTATTTTTTTCAGGAAATATCAAAAATCCCAAGAGGTTCGGGAAATGAAAAAGCAATCTGTGATTATGTAGAAAATTTTGCCGTAGATCATCATCTTCGATATATACGGGATGATATGCATAATATTATTGTCTATAAGGCAGCCACTCCAGGATATGAAGATCATGATGTGATCATGTTGGAAGGTCATATGGATATGGTGTGTGAAAAAAATAATGACAGTACTCATGATTTTATGAATGACCCAATCGAACTGATTGAAAAAGATGGTTTTCTTTGGGCCAATCAGACAACTTTAGGGGCAGATGATGGAGCAGGAATCTGTTATATGCTTGCTGTTTTGGAAGATGACAGTTTGACGCATCCAGCATTAGAATGTGTCTTTACAGTTCAGGAAGAAATTGGTCTGAATGGAGCAATGGCGTTGAAAAAAGAATACTTTCAGTCAAAAAAAATGATTGGGCTGGACAGTGGTGAAGAAGATGTCGTCACAGTCAGCTGTTCAGGTGGACGAAGAGTTGTTATTAGAAAAGCAGTATCTTATTGTCACAATGAATGGCCATCTTATCAGATAACGGTCAGTGGTCTTTTGGGAGGTCATTCTGGTGGCGGTATTGACAAAGAAAAAGGAAATGCCAATAAGATCATGGCTAGAATATATTATCATCTGCTGTCAAATAATATTGAATTCTGTATAGGTTCTTATCAGGGTGGTTTGAAGGACAATGCAATTCCGCGTGAATGCATCAGTACCTTTTCTTCATTGAATGATCAGGATGAAATATTAAAGATCATTGATCATTGCTATCAGGATATCGCTCATGAACTGCAGGAAAGTGATCAGGGCATCAAAATCATTGCGGAAAAGATTGAACCATTAGAAAAAGTGCTTTCAGCAAAAGACAGTGCTGATATGGTTGCCATGATGTATCTGATGCCTAATGGTATGATCAGCCGTTCATTGAAAATGAATGTTCCAGTTGTTTCTTTAAATATGGGAGTGACGATATTGAATCATGAGTTGTTTGAGATTCATTATTCGATTCGTTCACCAATGGAAAGTGCGAAAAATGAACTCTCTAATCAGTTGAAACTGCTGGCACAGCTTTACCAGTTTACATATATCGAAGAAAATAATTATCCTGGTTGGGCTTATGATGAAAAATCTGCTTTTAGACAGCAGTATGTGGCTTTTGTCAGACAGTATGAAGGAAAAGAACTGCGCCAGGAAGCAACTCATGGTGGTTTGGAAACAGGAATTATCAAAGGACTGTTACCAGAGCTTGATATCATTACTTTAGGTCCTGATATGTTTGCAATTCATAGTCCTCAGGAACATTTGGATATAACTTCATACCATCGCTGCTATGACAGATTGATTCATTTTCTGGCAAGTTTATAAATAATCTGAAAAAGGTATGTATCATTTCTTAAAGAAGGTATATAATAAGGATAAGAAGAATCATATAAAAGGGAGTAGTTGGCACGAAGTGTATACGATAGCGATAGACCCGATTTTATTATCCGTATCGTAATTAAACAACGAGACTTTTATTGTATCAGGCAATAAGGTTTCGTTGTTATTTTTTTAAGGAGGAAGAGCCATGTTTTACAATCAGACGATCGATGAAGTAAAAAAAGCATTAGATGCAGACCTGAAAAATGGTTTAAATGATGAACAGGTTGCATTAAGACAGAAGCAGTATGGAATGAACCAGATTGAAGAGGGAAAGAAAAAAAGTCTGCTTTTACGCTTTCTGCTGCAGTTTAAAGATGCATTGACAATTATTCTGATTTTATCAGCAATCATTTCTATCGTTGTTGATCCACAGGAATGGATTGACAGTGCGATTATTGTCTTTGTTGTGATTGTCAATGCTGTTTTGGGGATTGTTCAGGAAAACAATGCCCAGAAATCATTGGATGCACTCAAGAAAATGGCCAGCCCGCAGGCAAAGGTCATTCGTCATGGGAATACAGTCAGTATTCCTGCCAGTCAGGTCGTTCCCGGTGATGTGCTGGTCGTTGAAGCCGGTGACTGTATTGCCAGTGATGCCAGAATTATTGAGGCTTTTAATCTGAAGGTTGATGAAAGTGCTTTGACGGGAGAAAGTGTTCCAGTAGATAAGACCAATCAGCCTTTGACGGGAGAATATCCTCTGGCAGAAAGAAATAATATGCTTTATGCTTCATGCTATGTGACTTATGGACGGGCAACAGCGATAGTCACAGCTATTGGGATAGATAATGAAGTGGGAAAAATTGCTTCATTGCTGCAAGAAGCCAAAGAGCAGAATACACCATTGCAGGATAAACTGGATCAGATTGGCAAAGCTATTGGCGTCATGTGTATCGTCATCTGTATTATTGTTTTTGGTATGGAACTGTTGTCTGGAATGAGTTTTCTTGATGCCTTTAAAACAGCGGTAGCTTTGGCAGTGGCAGCGATCCCAGAAGGATTGGCGACCGTTGTTACAGTTGTACTGGCGTTAAGTGTGCAGAAGATGGCCAAGAAAAATGCGATTATCAGATCTTTGCCGGCAGTTGAAACATTAGGGTCAACTTCTATTGTCTGCTCTGATAAGACGGGAACACTTACTCAAAATAAAATGACGGTAGTGAAGGTCTATCGTGATGGTAAAAATATTGAACCAATCGAAACGTGCAGTGAAAACAGTTATCAGCTGTTAAACTATTTTACCTTATGCAGTGATGGAACGATTTCACAGATTGGTGAAAAAGAGGTTGCTGTTGGTGATCCAACAGAAACAGCACTGGTCAAAGCCAGTCTGAATAAAGGTTTTACGAAGAAAAATCTGATGGCTCAGTATCCTCGTTTTGATGAACTGGCTTTTGATTCAGACAGAAAAATGATGTCTGTCTTTGTTGAAGATCATGGTCGCTATCTGCAGATTACCAAAGGTGGACCTGATGTAATCTTTGACAGATGTGTCAATCTGAATCTGGACAAGGTCAATGAAATTAATGAAAAAATGTCGCAAGAGGCTTTGCGTGTCCTGGCTTTGGCAATTCGCTATTATGATGAAAAGCCAGAAAATGTTACCAGTGCAGAAAATGAAACAGATATGACATTCTTAGGAATGGTGGGGATGATCGACCCACCACGTGAAGAAGTGAAAGAAGCTGTTGCGGAAGCAAAGAAAGCAGGAGTCAGAACGATCATGATTACCGGTGATCATATCGTTACAGCAAGAGCTATCGCGAAAGCTTTAGGAATTCTAGAAGATGGTCAAAAAGCAATCATGGGAGATGAGCTGTCTCAAATGTCTGATGAGCAGTTGTTTGAACATATTGAAGAATATTCGGTTTATGCCCGTGTTGCACCGGAACATAAGGTTCGTATCGTTAAGGCCTGGAAAGAAAAGGGAAAAGTCGTTGCTATGACGGGCGATGGTGTTAATGATTCTCCTGCCTTGAAGGCAGCGGATATTGGCTGTGCGATGGGAATTACAGGCAGTGATGTAGCTAAAGGAGCTGCCAGCATGATCTTGACCGATGATAATTTTACAACGATCATTCATTCTATCAGAGAAGGACGAGGCATCTATGATAATATTCAAAAAGATGTTCAGTTTCTGCTTTCCAGCAACATTGGTGAAGTGCTAACGATCTTTGGTGCCTCATTACTGTCTTTGATCTTACCAGGATCGTTTGCATCACCGCTGTTGCCGATTCATCTGCTGTGGGTCAATCTGATCACAGATTCATTGCCAGCATTTGCTTTAGGTATGGGAAAAACAGAAGCGGATGTCATGGAAAGACCGCCACGTGATAAAAATGAAGGCTTCTTTGCTCATGGTCTGGCGTTGACGATTCTGTGGCAGGGAATTATGATTGGCGGGGTTACGCTGATCGCATTCTTTATTGGCAATCAGATTAGTTATCCAGTTGGAATGACGATGGCTTTTATTACTTTATGTGGCAGTCAGCTGGTGCATTCTTTCAATGTGAAATCGCATCATTCCATTTTAAACAAATCGCTGTTCGATAATGTCTATCTGTGGGGTTCTCTGGCAGCAGGGCTGTTCTTACAGATCATTATTATTACGATTCCAGAACTGTCTGATATTTTCAAACTGGAGAGACTGTATTTGGCACAGTGGCTGATTTGTGTTGGTTTAAGTTTATCGACGGTTATTGTCTGTGAAATAGTTAAACTGATTTATAAAAAAACGGGAAATCGCTGATTTCCTGTTTTTTATGCAATGATTTTATTTAAAAGATTCACAGAAGCCATAGCATCTTTTGTATAATAGTCAGCATGAATATCATGAGCAATGTCTTCGCTTAAGACGGCACCACCGACGAAAATCGGGCACATGTCTGTTTCTTCTTTGAGGCAGGCGATAGTTTCTTTCATGGAAATGACTGTCGTTGTCATCAGTGCTGAAAGACCGATGGCTTTAGGGTGATGTTTATAAAATGCATTACGGATCGTTTCTTTAGGAACATCTTTTCCCAGATCGATGACCTTATAGCCATAGCTTTCCAAAACAACTTTGACGATATTTTTGCCAATATCATGAATATCACCATGGACCGTAGCAATCAAAACAGGGCCTTTGGATGAGTCACCGCTTTGAAAGGTTTTTTTGATGACTTCAAAGGCGATTTTGCTGGCTTCAGCTGACTGGATTAGCTGTGGCAGGAAAATACGGCTGTTTTCATAGGCTTTGCCAATCTGGTCTAGAGCGGGGATCAGAATTTCATTGATGATCGTCAGGCCGTCTTTTTGCTGGAGCATCTGCTCGGTGGCTTTTTCGATTTCTTCTTTCATGCCATGAAAGATCATTTCAGCAAGGGTGAAGGTTCGTGACGGTTCTTTAGTAAGTACATGACCCTGGTTCTGTTTTTGGATATATGAAGAGGCATCATGGTCATAATTATATAAAACATTAAATGCAGATATTGTATTCATCAGTTCCTGATCTAAAGGATTGATGATCGGCAGATCTAATCCAGCTGCCAGAGCCATGGCTAAAAATGTTTTGTTTAATAAAGGACGGTTTGGTAAACCAAATGAAACATTGCTGACGCCAAGGACAGTATGAACGCCCAGTGATTTGACCATTGATACCGCTTTGATGGTTTCCATGACTTCTTTCTGTTGGGCAGATGCAGTCAGGACGAGACAGTCAATAATAATATTTTCTTTAGGAATACCATATTCACTGGCACGGGCAATTATTTTTTCAGCAATCTCAAATCTTTGTCTGGCATGTGGTGGAATACCATTTTCATCAAGTGTCAAACCGATAACGACGCCACCATATTTTTTTACGATTGGGAAGATGGCCTGCATTGTTTCCTCTTTTCCGTTAACTGAATTGATCAGAGGAATACCGTTATAATAGCGGCAGGCCTGGGCGATTACTTCAGGCTGCGAGCTGTCGATTTGCAGTGGTAACTGAATGACTTCCTGTAAAAGTCTGATCACATGGGTCATCACTTCCACTTCATCGATACCTGGTAAACCAACATTGACATCCAGAACATGCGCTCCGGATTGTTCCTGTCTGATACCTTCGATAATAAGTTCATCATAGCGTTCTTCTTTTAAGGCAGCTTTGAGTTTTTTCTTGCCGGTTGGATTCAGACGCTCACCACAAACGATGACTTCCTGACCAAAAGTGACGGTCATCGTTCCGGAACTTACACATGTTAAAGACGGTACAGTACGTGGCGTTACTTTTACGGGAAGATGAACTTTCAGTTTTTTAATAAATTCTGGTGTAGTTCCACAGCATCCGCCGATAACAGCGATTCCCTGTTCTACAAGAGGGATTGCTTCCTGTACGAATTCATCAGCACTCATTGGATAAGTTGTTTTTCCATTGATTAGGGTAGGCAGTCCAGCATTAGGCTGGATGATCACTGGTAAATGGGTCCTGGCCAGGAGTTTTTGAATCATTGGTTTCATTTCTTTAGGCCCTAAAGAGCAGTTGATTCCCAAGGCATCAACTTTCAGTCCTTCAAGAACATTGATCATCGTGTCAATATCACAGCCCGATAAGGTACGACTGTTATTTTCAAAAGTCATGGTCGCAAAAATGGGCAGATCACTGTTTTCCTGGATAGCTAGAATAGTTGCTTTGACTTCATAGATATCAGTCATGGTTTCAATTAAAACAACATCAACTTGATCTTTGACGAGCATGATCATGTCTTTGACACTGTTATAAACCTGATCAAAGGTGAGAGTTCCCATTGGTTCCATCAGCTGGCCGATGGGACCGATGTCAAAGGCCAGATAGACTTTTTTTTCTGATGTACTGATTGCTTTTTGTGCGTTTTCAATAGCCTTTAAGATAACTTGCTGATAGCTATAGCGATGCTGTTCAAGTTTGAGTGGATTGGCACCAAAAGTGTTGGTCGTAATAAAATCAGCTCCGGCATCGATATAACGCTGATGGATACTGATGATCATTTCCGGATGATCAATATTATAGTATTCTGGTATTTCTCCAGCTGCCATTCCTGATTTCTGGAGCTGTGAGCCAAATCCGCCGTCAAATAACAGAACGTCGTGATTTAATCTTTTTTGTAACATGTCTGTCCCTTCTTTCTGAAATTGCAGTGATTGATATTGATACAATCCTGACAGTTTTTATGTGCCTGGCTGTCACCCAAGCCAATCAGGCCAATCATTGATTTTTGTGGCAGGAGGATATGATTTTGCTGGATAGTCAGGCCAATCTGGCGACTGCAGTCGAGGATTCTGGCGAACTGCTGGTTGAGTTCAAGTGGAACCTGACCATAACCAGGGCAGAAGCGAAAGCTTCTTTTACCGTGAAAATGTTTTTTTTCAAAGTCATCACACATGGCTTCCAGATAACTGCTGGCCAGGGCATCGAAAACTGTCATTTTTGTCATATTGATATGACTGTAGTATTTCAGTCTGCGGTCGATTTCAATGCCCAGAGTACAGGCAATCATGACCACTTCCTGACAGTTTGTCAGGATCTGTTTTAAAACTGGATAATCGATCCTGATTAGACAGCCTTCGATCGTCAAAGGATGGTATGACAGAGGAAAGATCTGGAAAGTCGCTTTAAATGCAGCGGTTTGCTGGATTTCTTCATAACATTCTTCGATGAGTGATGTGATATGCTGATCGATATCCTGTCCCTGATAGCCCAGATATTTTAAGGCCTGAGCTTTAACATTTGAAAAATTCATCTCTGATATATTCCGTTCTTTTGAGAATTTCTTTAGCGATTTCTGGTTTATTCATCGTATAGATATGAATACCATCGACACCATTGGTCATCAGATCGATGATCTGATAAGTGGCATAATGCAGTCCGACTTCTCTTCCAGCTTTTGGATAGCTGGCAAAACGGTCGATCATGGCTGCCAGATCATAGGGAATCGAACAGGAGGACATTTTAGCAATATTTTTGAGCTGTTTAGGGTTATGTGCCGGCATGATTCCTGCCAAGATAGGAACATTGATGCCGATCTTTCTGGCTTCTTTGACCAGACGATAATAATACTGATTGTCATAGAAAATCTGTGTAACCAGATATTTGGCTCCAGCATCTACTTTTTTCTTTAAATTCTGCAGATCTTCTTCAAAGCTTTTGGCTTCAAAATGGGTTTCTGGATAACACCCTCCAGATAAGCAGAATGTATCAGGAAAACTGGCTTCAATAAATTCATTCAGTTCACTGGCATATTTGAAGTCCCCTTTGAGATGACCATCATAGTCTTTGGGATAATCGCCGCGCAAAGACAGGATATTTTCTATATTATTATTTTTTAGTTTTTCCAGGATCTTCAGGATTTCTTCTTTGGAAGAATTGATACAGGTCAGGTGGGCAACGGCTTCAATACCATATTTATTTTTGATTGTTGAAGCTATCTGACAGGTATTTTTTGATGTTGAACCATTGGCACCATAGGTGACAGAAATAAAATCAGGATTCAGCTTTGATAATTCTGATATGGTTGTATAGATTGATGTAATGTCATTTTCATTATTCTTTGGTGGGAATATTTCAAATGATAACGTTGGTCTTTTTTTTAGCAGTTCATTTATTTTCATGTGTGGCACCTCGCTTTTTATTATTATATAAAATTCATCTGTTATAGTAAACATACCAAAAAAATATAGCTTATTATAGAATTAAACTATAACAAGCTATTGATATAATCTTTCAGCTTATGCAGATAAATATCACCAATCATTGACAGTTTGGTATCTTTCCGTTTGACATAGCCTACTTTAAAGCAGTCATTGACATTTAAAGGAATAGCGATGATGTCAGGGTTGAGTTCATTGGAGATAATGCCTGTTGAAATCGTATACCCATTGAGGCCGATAGCCAGATTAAACAATGTTGCTCTGTCAAAAACCTTAATAGATTTTTTATGAGGATAGGTACTGAGAATTTCTTCTGAAAAATAAAAAGAATTGTTTTGTCCCTGTTCAAATGATAAAAAAGGATAATCATCCAGTTCTGACAGCTCGAGAGATTTTTTCTGTGCCAGAGGATGATGCTTTGACAGAAAGACATGGGGTTTGGCAACGAATAATTCATGAAATTCAAGTTTGGCATCTTTAAAAAAATGCATAAGAACCTTTTCATTAAAATCATTAAGATAAAGCAGCCCAATTTCACTGGTCATATTTTTGACATGTTCAATAATTTCTGCTGTTCGTGTTTCCTGAATGGAAAAGTCATACTCATCAAAGCCGTATTCTTTGATCAGCTCTATAAAAGCCTTGACAGCGAAAGAATAGTGCTGGCAGGATATAGAAAATTTAACTTTTCTTTTTTTCTTGTTAATATATCTTTCTTCTAATAAAGAGGTCTGTTCAATGATCTGCCGTGCATAACTTAGAAATTCTGTTCCTTCTTTAGAAAGAATAATACCTTTATTAGTGCGGTTAAAGATCGTAATCTGCAGTTCTTTTTCCAGCTCTTTGATGGCGTTGGACAGGCTGGGCTGAGAGATAAAAAGATTTTTACTGGCTTCATTGATCGATCCGCATTTTGCGACTTCCAGAACATACTTTAACTGTTGTAGGGTCATTCCTGTTCCTCAATTTTATCAACGATCAGTTCAACAATGCTAGTTAGATAATCGCTCAATGATGACAAAAGCATGGCCAGAAGCAGTCGGTCTTTTTCATTTTCAATATCTAAATGATATTGTCGAAGCTGATCTTGAACAAGCTGTTTTGACTGCTGGATCTGCTGATCTTTCATTTTCAGAAACTGATCATAGGTTTCTTTTAGTGAGATATCGAGATCATACATGGGAGTCAGTATTTTTTTGATTTCCTGGATAGTCAGACTGTTTTTTAGATAATAGATCATCAGCATCTGAATAATCTGTTCCTTGGTGTATTTTTTTCCTTTGACAGGAGATAACAGTTTGGCTTTGGAATAGTTGTTGATCATTGTTTTGGTCAGCAGTTTATCATCTTCATACCTTTTGTTATCATCTAAATGCTGGTCAAACAATGTCATGATCTGGTCCATATAGAGATCCAGATCAGGAATTTCTGAACTTGTAATATCACTGCGGGCAGTGACTTTATCGATAATTTCATCTAATTTCTGTTTATTCATAATTATACCTCTATCTCATTTTATTAAGAATATGATCATAATGCAATATAAAATTATATTTATGAATATATCAGATAGTTTCCAAAACCATATAATTATAAGATTGTCTGTTGTGTTTTTATTCAGCTTTATTGTATAATGTCCGTGGGTGATAACATGAAAAAGTTCAGTAAAAAAGAAATGATATTTTATGTGATGACGTTTCTGGTCGTCATCATTGGGGATCAGCTTTCCAAAATGCTGGTTTCATCAGCAATGATCCTGGGTCAGTCACAGACGATCATCGATAATTTTTTTTATTATACATATTCGCATAATCAGGGAGGTGCCTGGGGAATTCTTTCAGGACATGTTGGCTTGTTTATCCTGATTGGTCTTATTGCCTTTGGTGCGATGTTCTTTTATTTTTTCAAAACGAACAAATCGCAAAGGTTTATGCGTTATGGCATTGTGCTGCTGTTTGCGGGAGCGCTGGGAAATTTTCTTGACAGGGTCATGTTAGGATATGTACGAGATTTTATTAATTTTGTGATATTTGGATATGATTTTCCGGTTTTTAATATTGCGGACATAAGCATTGTCATAGGTGTATGTCTGATTATCATAGAGATTATTTTTGAGGATTATATATATGGAAACAGTAAGATTAGAAGTGAATGAAGAAAATATACGTTTAGATAAGTTCATCACGCAGGCATTACCTGAACTGTCAAGGACGCTGATTCAGCAGTATGTCAAGGAAGGTCATGTTCTTGTTAATGGGAAAAGTGAAAAAGTGAGCTATAAGATCTGTCTGGGTGATGTGATCGAAATTAATTTGCCAGATAACAAGGAAATGGATGTTTTACCGGAAGATATTCCATTGAATGTTGTTTATGAAGATCATGATGTCATCGTAGTCAATAAACCATCAGGGATGATCGTGCATCCCAGCAGTGGAATTTACAGTGGAACACTGGTCAATGCCTTATTATATCACTGTCATGATCTGTCGGGAATTAATGGTGTTTTAAGACCAGGAATTGTTCATCGTATTGATAAGGATACAAGTGGTTTACTGATGATTGCTAAAAATGATAAGGCCCATCAGTCTTTAAGTGAACAGCTTAAAGCGCATAGCGTGTCGAGAAAATATGTAGCGCTGGTTCATGGTGTCATTCCTCATAATCATGGCAAGATCGATGCACCAATTGGTCGTGACAGCAAAGATCGTCAGAAAATGGCTGTAACTAAGATCAACAGCAAGGAAGCGGTGACAAATTTTACGGTTCTGCAGCGTTTTGACAAGATGACACTGATTGAATGTCGTCTGGAAACAGGAAGAACGCACCAGATTAGAGTGCATATGGCGTATATTGGCTATCCGATGTATGGTGATCCTAAATATGGATATAAAAAGGATGATCAGACTTATGGACAGTATCTCCACGCCAAAACCTTGGGCTTTGTTCATCCAATAAATGGAGAATATATGGAATTTGACAGTGATTTGCCTGATTTTTTTGAAAATAAATTAAATGAACTAAAAGGAGAAGATCATGAGTAAAACAATTATTTCCTGGCAACAATATTTTATGGGAGTTGCCAAGCTGTCAGCGTACCGTTCTAAAGATCCTAATACGCAGGTTGGAGCATGTATCGTTTCACCGGCTAATAAAATTGTTGGTGTTGGTTATAATGGACTTCCCTGGGGATGTGAAGATAACAAATTTCCATGGCAGGTAAGAGAAGGGGAACTGTATGAAACAAAATATCCTTATGTGGTTCATGCAGAACTGAATGCAATTTTAAACAGTATTGATAAACTGCAGGGATGTACGATTTATGTTTCGCTTTTTCCATGTCATGAATGTGTTAAAGCCATCATTCAAAGCGGAATTAAGGAAATTGTTTATGAAGATGACAAGTATAATGGTACTGACAGTGACCGAGCTGCAAAAAGAATGCTGGACGCTGCAGGAGTGAAATATACAAAAATGAAACCATTTCATCTTTCTGTTGAAAAATAAAAACTTCAGAGCTGATCTGAAGTTTTATTATTAACGAAGTGAATACCACGTGCTATGCGCGTGGTAAGATTTTAGCTTAAGCGTTGTGAATAAAAACCTCCAATGATAAGATATATTTAGCCTGGCAGCTGAATATAAAATCAAAGG
>CASETM010000055.1 GCA_949290865.1 uncultured Bacillota bacterium | reverse complement strand
TATCGTTGCCATCATCGGTGGTCGAAACTATACGTTTGGCGATCTGAACTATGCGACATCAAAACAGCAGCCGGGATCATCAGTCAAACCATTCCTTGACTATGGACTGGCCTTTGAATATCTTGACTGGTGTACTGGACATTCTATCAATGATGAACCTTTTGTCAGAGGTTCATACAGTCCTAAAAACTGGGATGGTCAGTATCATGGGCTGGTAACGATTAGTGAAGCCTTGGAAAATTCATGGAATATTCCTGCTTTAATGACCTATGAAGAAGTACAGAAAAAAATTGGAGACGATGGTATAACTGAAGCCATGGAGTCGATTGGTATTTCTATGAAAAACGAAGAACCAAATCTGTCCTATGGTATAGGTGGATGGTCTTATGGAATCTCACCATTAGAAATGGCCAGTGCCTACGCAACAATTTCCAACAATGGTGTCTATGTTGAATCACATACAGTCAATTATGTTGAAGTTGTCCAAACCAACGAAATCTTTAAAATTGATGAAGATATTCAAAAAGATAAAACACAAAGCAGCTACAGTGAAGCCAGCGCCTTTATGGTCAGAGAAACAATGATCGACTATACAAAAAATGGCAGTGGCAACTATGCCTATCTTTCAGGTATCAGCAACTGCGGTGCCAAAACAGGGACATCGAACTGGCCAAGCGGTTCATCAAAAGGCATGTCTGGAAAATCACGTGATCTATGGATGAGTGCCTTTACAAGCGACTACATCTGCTCGGTATGGATGGGATTTGGTCAAGAAGGAATTGAACAGGGAAAAACAACAAGTGGCTATAAAGCCTATCCTGGTAAGGTTGTTCAGTCAATTATGAATCATTTAAGTAGTAAAAAATCAGAAAAAAATTATCCTGATCAGCCATCTAACGTTGTCAAAGCACAGATTGTCAAAGGCATCTACCCTTATGTTTCACCAACAGATGGAGTCCCTCAGGAAGCTATTATTGAAGCCTGGTTCAAAGAAGGAACGACACCAACCGCTGAATCAAATGGCGAAGCCTATAATTTGAACAATCTTTCAGCTTTTGATGTCACAGTTGACAGCTCACAAAATATCAGTTTTGCCTTTGCTGCCTATGATCCAGTCAACGCAACGACAGATGAAAAAGCAACACCAGGAACACAGTTGTTCGGAAAAGTTGTCTACACAGTAGCTGTCATCGATGCCTCGGGTGCGACCGTGCATACCCAGAGCTTTAATTCTCCTACGGGTACACTCAGCTATAAGGCCAGTGGTACAATGAAAATCGTTGGTTATTATAGTTATGAAAAAGCGCCAGAAAAAACATCAAATAAAATTGAAAAATCCATTACGGTAGCTGATTCATTGACTAGCATTAACTGTTCAATCAGTGCCAATGGTTCAGCAATCAGCAATGGTTCAACGATCCATGTCAACGCAATTACGGCAACCATCACTCCGCATGATGCTGCCAATACATTTAAAATCGAACTGAAGAATGCTAGTGGTCAGGTTGTTGCGACTTCAAGCAGCAGCAGTGCAACATTTTCTAATTTATCCAGTGGCAGTTATTCAATAACGATGACGGAAGCCAACTCACAGAGCACTGTAAGTAAGACCTATAATTTCAATGTTGTTATTTAGTTCAAAAAAAAGCGAGTATGTTTCATCGAACCGCCCCTGTCAAATAAACAGGAGCAGTTCAAAATACATACTCGTTTTTATTTTTTACGATATTTAATTTCATCTTTGCACATATCAAAGAGACGGCATTCCTGACAGTTAGGATTTTGTGATTTACAAAAATAACGGCCAAAAAAGATAAACTGATGATGAGCCTTGTTCCACTGATCCTTTTTAATTGAACGGCATACTTTTTTTTCAACAGTGAGTACATCATCATCCTTTTTGGCAAAACCTAAACGCTTGGAAATACGCTCAACATGGGTATCAACAGCAAAAGCCGGCACATCAAACCCCACCGATAAAACAACATTGGTTGTCTTACGCCCCACGCCTGGCAAACTTTCCAGCTGCCTGCGATTAGAGGGAACCTGCCCATCATATTCCGTTAAAATGATATTAGCCAGTTTATGCAGATTTTTAGCTTTATTACGATATAAACCAATCGTCCTGATTTCCTGTTCCAGATCCTCAACAGGAGCTTCAGCCATCGCCTGAACTGTCGGATATCTGACAAACAGATGTTCAGTAATTTCATTGACTTTCTTGTCCGTTGTCTGCGCCGAAAGCATCACGGCAACAATCAGTTCAAAAACATTACGGTGATTCAATTCACAAGATGCATCTGGAAACAGCTCTTCAAAATAATCTAAAACTCTTTGTGTTTTTTCTTTATTCATCTTCCCACCACTGATAATGACTTTCAGCCACTTTTCTTTCCTTTGGTTTTTCTTCGATATATCTTTCTTTTATTCCATTTTTCTGCCAGTTATTAAGAATTCCATCAATATAGCGTAAAGTGAGAACCTGACTCTTAACAGCTTCTTTCAAAGCCTTTAAAATCATATCTTCAGCAAAACCACGATTAACCCATTCCTTGATGATATCCATTTCCATTGGTGTAAGTGGTCTGCCAAACTGTTCTTCAAAAATTTCGATCATACTGATATCCTGATGAGAATTCTGATTATCATCTAATAAACGTTCAATAAATTTATTCAGACAAATGGTTCCACTATGATTGAAGATCCATTTTTTCTTCAGCAAATGATCTAAAATCAGATCCATTTCTTTATTTGACAAAGAAGAATAATTTAACAGCAACGATGGTGTGATTATCTCTTTATGTAAATAGGAAAACGTATAGATCAACAACAGGACAAAGATTTCATTATCATTTAATCCTGCCTGTTTTCCTTTTAAAAGCAGCAGCCTTTCAACATTAATACATTTGATATCCTGCAAGTATTTGATCATTATTCTATAACCTGTATGCCTTTATGAATTCACCATCATCAATTCCATAAAACGCATAAATCAGTATATCCTTCCCTTTATAGGTTAAACAGTAAACAAGCCTGTCATTTTCATAGCCTATTTCTATTTTTGTTGAAGAAACACCATACTTTTCTTCAAATGCTGCCTTAACATCTTTCTGTTTAACTGTTTCCCCATCATAAGATGCTATTTCCTTCTTCTTTTCATCAAAAACAGCATATAATGTTTTTTTCTTCTTTTTCACCTTGATAATATAATATGTTTGACTGCTGTTATATTCATGAAAATAATCATCATAGACATAATCATTTTCCTGACATATTTCTTCCTGAATTTTCATCAGTTTATTTTGTTCTGTTGCATATGGAACATGTACCCAAAGCATATAAAAGCTTACATAAATAAATACGATAAGCAGTAACGTAATAATGATTTTAAAACGATGTTTTCGTAAAAAAGCTTTCATATCATACACCTCCGCTTATCCATTATAACTCTTTTAAATAAAAAGAAAAAGCCTATGCAAGGCTTTAATCTCTATTATTTGATGAGGAAACGATCAAAACTATCCTCAACAACGAAAGCAGGGTCGCAAAAACACTGGCAACATAAGTCAATGCAGCCGCATTGAGCATACTTTTGGCACCACTGTATTCATCATTAGCAAGATAACGGTCGTTAAGAATACTTAAAGCACGTGAAGATGCATCAAATTCTACTGGTAAAGTAATTAACTGAAAAGCCAGCATTGCCCCCATCAGGATCACACCAAACCACGCTAATGTCGGTCTGCTTAAAATAAGTCCAGCCACAATGGCAATCCAGCCAATATACTGTGAAAAATTACATACAGGAACAATAGCATTTCTCACCATCAATGGTTTATATCCTTCTTTATGCTGAAGAGCATGCCCACATTCGTGGGCAGCAACCGCCAGAGCCGCAACACTTTTACCATGATAAACTTCACTTGACAAGTTCAATGTCCTGTTTCCAGGATTATAGTGATCGCTTAAATGCCCTCTCACTTCATGAATCTCTACATGACCCAAACCATTTTGATAAAGTATTTCAGCAGCAACTTCTCTCCCTGTCATTCCTCGACTATTATAAATTTTAGAATATCGGCTGTAGGCACTTGACACTTTCGCCTGAGCCATAGCCATGATTACAACCCCAATTCCCACCAGTATATATCCTAATAAATAACTGGAATTTCCGTAAAATCCGTAAAACATATTTTCTCTCCTTTATATAAGAATAATTATACACTTTATTATGAACTCAATATGAAAAAAGATACGATTAATTCATCGCATCTTTCAATCTATTGCTAGGTTTAAAAGTGACCGTTTTACTTGCTGGAATGATCATTTCTTTTTGTGTTTTTGGAGAAATTCCTTTTCTCGCCTTACGATCATTAACTTTAAATGTACCAAATCCAGAAATTAAAACTTTATCACCTTCAATAACACTTCTAGAAATCGTATCAAAAACTGTATCAACTAAAAGTTCTGCTTCTTTTTTTGTTAAGTTTCTTTCCATAGAAACTGATTCAATTAACTCTTTCTTATTCATAATTTAATACCCCCGTATTCAATACAAGGGTAAGTATAACATTATAAAAATAGGGTTTCAAGCAAATTTTTTACGAATTACAAGACTATTGCTATAACGTTCGATTTCCCTTTATTGACAATCTTTGACAGAATGTCATGAATACGTAAACTGGCCGTTTCAGGTATCCCATTAAGCTTAAAATACATACCTTCTTCGATCAGATCACCAAGTTTTCTACCAAAAACATCGCAGTCAAAAATAGCCTGTTTGTCATCACCGTTGCTGTTAAGATAATCAATAAAACTTTCTGCCTGTTGTTTAGAACCGATAATCGGTTCAAAAGTACTTTCAATGTCAACTTTGATCATATATGTCGTTGCCGCCTTGCTCTTGAGTTTCATTCCATAACGGCTCCCCTGCTTAATAACTTCCGGCTGGGACAGCTCTATGTCTTCTAGTCGCGGAACAGCATAGCCATATCCTGTCTGTCTAACCATTGAAATAGCATTGGAAACACCCTCATATTCCTTTTTGATATCCATCAGTTTCTGCAGTAATGAAAGAATTGATGACCTGTCGACCTCATATCCCACAATATCCGTTAGCAGTTCATCATAGAGACCATTTCTTTCAACGATTTTCACCGTTGCTGAAGCAGTTGCTGGATCAACACCACTTAAATAGGCTTTTTTCACAAAATCATGTTTTTCAATACCTTCCGTCAAATGATGAATATCTCTGATTTTCTTGATTTCGACCAGAGAATCCTTTAAAGCCTGATCTAAAGTCTGTTTAAGCCAGTGCTGATTATTCAGCATTGCCAGATAACGAGGAACTTCTACTTTAACTTCACTGACGCCGAATTCATTTAACGCTTCCTGTAATAATGAACCAATCTGACTTTCCAGCATATTGGTCACATCTAAAGGTATAACCGGTACATTGTATTCTTTCTGATACTTTTCAACAACCAGTTGACATTGCTGTCCTGAAGGATCTTTACTGTTGACAACAACGATAAATGGTTTACCAATATCTTCCAGTTCAGCAATGATTTCTTTTGTTGCCTGATAATAGTTTTTTTCAGCAATATCAAGGATACTGCCATCACTTGTTAAAACAATTCCCAATGTTGAATGATCCTGAATAACTTTCTTGGTACCAATTTTGGCTGCCTGATCAAAAGGAATACTTTCATTATACCATGGTGTTTTCACCAGACGGATACCATTATCATCCTGATAGCCACTTGCCCCTTCAATCACGTAGCCGACACAGTCAACCAGTCTGATTTTCATTGTCAAATCATCCTGCAGATCAATCGATACGGCATTATTTGGAATAAACTTCGGTTCCACCGTCATGATCATCTTCCCTTTTCCAGACTGTGGCAGCTCATCAATTGTTCTAAGCTTGACATCCTGATCTTCTATATAAGGAATAACCGCCATTTCCATAAAACGCTTAATAAACGAAGATTTTCCACTTCGAACTGGACCAACGACACCTAGATATATATCACCATGACATCGCTTCGCAATATTTGTTAAAATCTTTTTTGTTTCCATTTCTCATGACTCCTTTATTTGTAATATATGAAAAGAAATATGAGATATGAAAAAAATCTGGATATTCTCCAGATTTTATTTAACAACAACCAGTTCCAGATAATTTGTCGCTCCTTCAACACCTGGCGTTCCACCAGTCACAAGAATCAGTTCTCCAGCATCAATTCCTGCTTCACGGGCAATGATACTTGCATAATCAAGCATTGAAACACGGCTTGACAACTGTTTACACAAAACAGGTTTAACTCCCCAGCTTAAAGCCAAGGCCCTTTCTGTCTGTGGAAATGGTGTTGGTGCGATAATACAAGATTTTGTACGGTAACGTGACATTCTTCTGGCAGTAAATCCAGATTCTGTGAATGCGATAATGGCCGCAACATTGAATTTTAAGGCAATTTCTGCCACTGACATACAGATTGCTTCTGAAATATCATTTGATGATGTACGAATCGCTTTTCTCTGCAGTGAAGCATAGTCTAAGCTTGCTTCCGTTTTACGAGCAATCTTCTTCATCATCAGTACCGCTTCTTCTGGATATAGACCATTTGCTGATTCACCTGACAGCATGATTGCATCAGTACCATCATAAATGGCATTAGCAACGTCCGATACTTCCGCTCTTGTTGGTCTTGGATTATACTGCATGCTTTCCAACATTTGTGTTGCAGTAATAACCACTTTCCCTGCTTCCTTGCATTTTGTAATAATGCTCTTTTGAATCAAAGGTACATCTTCCGCAGGAACTTCAACACCTAAGTCACCTCTGGCCACCATGATTCCATCAGCAACCTTTAAGATTTCATCAACATTGCTGACACCTTCATCGTTTTCAATCTTGGCGATAACCTGAACTTCCGAATGTCCCAGTTCCACCAGCAGCTTTTTAACATCAATGATATCCTGTGCACGTCGACAAAATGATGCTGCAATATAATCAATGCCATGTTCACAGCCAAAAGTAATATCATCAATGTCTTTCTGTGATAAGTATTCAAAACCTAATTTGATACCTGGAACATTGATCCCACGTTTATTTTTCACTACCCCATCATTGGCACATACACAAACGATATCGGTTCCTTCAACATGATCGACCAGTAAAGCGACCTGTCCATCATTGACCAGGATAAATCCCCCTGGTTTAACATCTTTATACAGCTCTTTGTAAGTAATCGTAAAACGTTCACTTGTTCCCAGTACATTATCTGTACAAATAACACTGGTCTGTCCTTTTTTAAATATTGCCTGACCATTTTCAAAATCACCTGTTCTGATTTCTGGTCCTTTTGTATCTAATAAGATTGCCGTATTTGCTCTTAATTCCTTATTGACTTCTCTCATTCTTTCAATCTTACCTAAATGTTCTTCATGACTGCCATGTGAGAAGTTCAAACGCATGACGCTCATTCCTGCCTTCACTAATTTTGTCAGCATTTCCTTACTTTCTGACGCAGGTCCAATCGTACATACTATTTTTGTTTTTGCTATTCTTGAATCACTAAACATAATTAACGCCCCCTCATTGCACATGTATAGTATAACCATATTTAACAGAATTTCCACAAAAAATTAAAAAAATTCCCCTCATTATCCAATAAAAAAACATTTTTCAGTTAAAAAAACCAAGATTGAAAATCTTGGCTAGATGAGAAAATGGTAATAACAGAACAAAGCCATCACACAGGCTATCATATCAAGAAACAGCCCCAGCCAAAGCACAGAACGATGATGACCTGAATGAATAGCCTGAAAATACAGTGAAACAACATATAAAGTTGTATCGCTTCCTGTTTGAATGATCGATCCCAGGATACTCAAACTATGATCCACGCCATAATGATCATAAATGCTTTTCAATACGACCATTGCTCCCTGTGAACTGATTGGTCGAATAAAACACATCATCAAGATATCAACTGGCAATTGCAGCCAATCGACAACATAAGCAAACAGTTCCTCTAATATATCCACGATCCCGCAGCATTGAAAAAAATTGACCCAAAGTGTCAGTACCAGCAAAACTGGAAAAATAACTATAATCAGCTTTAATCCTTCTTTAACTCCTTTGATAAACTCATCATAGACAGAGACCTTCTTGATAGCACATTCAATCAGGCTCCATAAAAGTAATAACAGAATAAAACTATTCATGACCACATATCCTGATAATCAATATTCCAATCAAAGTAATCGTGAAACCAATCAGCAGACTATAAGGATAAAAAGCCAGAATATCTTGACTGTGGTAATTTCTCCTTAAGGTCATCATGGTCGTCGGCAACAAAGAAAATCCTGCCGTATTGATCACGACCAGCATCTTTACTGCCTGTGAAGGAGAATCATGAGGATATTCTGCATTAAGATTTCTGATTGCCTTTAAACCACTGATCGTTGCCAATGTTCCCAGTCCTAACAGATTGGCCAGTAAATTTGCTGACAGGTCACGATAGATGTTTTTGTCTTCGATCGTCTTACCATATATAAAAGCAAGAACCGGTCTGATGACAAAAGACAGCCGGTCGATGATTCCTGCAGACTGAATGATATTTAACAGACCATTCCACAGACAGGCACTTAAAACCAAGGTTTTGACCAGATCAAAAACCTGAAATGGTGTATCCAGCAATGCATTCATCATCAGATCCTGACGATGAAACAGTATGCCAATGATCACAAAAACGACCAGTCCATAATGAATAAGCCTAGACATCAAGCATATCCCTGAAAATCATCTGCAAAACATCAGTAAAATGATATTTCTGCAAAGAAACCTTTCTGACATACTGCTGATTGATGTAAATTAGCAGCTGATCATCTTTAAGCTGATAACTGACGTTTTCGTCATGATAATGATGAATACCCAGATCATCTTCAAAGAAAAACAGCTCGCCATCAATCGAACGGACCCCTTTATCAAAAAGCGTCACATGTTCATAATGATCAAAGCATTCTTCATACTTTTCCTGATGAAATTCAAAATCATTTCCACAGTTAAAAGTAACAATGATCAAATCATTATTATCTTTGACAGCTCTGGTAATCAGGGTTCTTTTGGCTTTTTTGGTATATCCGGTTTTCCCGCCAACACAATACTCATATTCTTTTAAAAGTCTGTTTTTATTATGCCATGTTCCTTTACCGTCAAGCCGGCGATAGGTTTGAGTTCCTACAATTTCATTAAAAACAGGATTGCTGCTGCAGTAATCATATAATAAAGCCATGTCCTTGACGGTCGAAAGATTGCCATCATCTTCTTCGTCCAGCCCAGAAGGATTGGAAAATGATGTATCCACCATATTCAATTCCTGCGCCTTATCATTCATCATTTTGACAAATTTTTCCACACTGCCTGCTGTTGCTTTAGCCAGCATCAAAGCGCAGTCATTCCCACTTCTTAGCATCAGACCATACAACAAATCCTGGATAGTTATCTTATCGTTTATATGTATATAAACACAACTTCCATAGGCCTTGTCAATGGTATGATCAACGGTAATTTCTTTATCAAGATCCATATTTTCAATCACCAGAACAGCAGTCATGATCTTTGAAATCGAAGCAACACTTTGAATATGACCTTCATTGTAGCTTTCTACAACATAGTCATTGATATGATCATAAACAATATAGCTTTTACCAATAAATTCCACCTTACTTCCCATTAAATTCAATACAAAAAACAGGCTCATCAACAATTTCATCTTATCACCATTACATCATATGTTTTTTTCATATCTTTATGTAAAACAAAAAGCAACAAAAAGGGGCTGTAACGAAATAACTTTTTAAAGAGCTGATTTTGTTTCAGCTCTTTTCTTTTTCTGCTTTTAGGCAATAAAAAAACATCTTCTCTCTTTTCCTGGTCTCAAGATGCAATATTTTTATTGATTTTTCTTCTGTT
>CASETM010000054.1 GCA_949290865.1 uncultured Bacillota bacterium | reverse complement strand
TAACATTATAGCTTTCTTTTATAACAAGTCAACTACTTTTCTCATCCGTTCAAAAAAAAGATCAACCTTAAATTTCTTTGTTTTCTATGATAAAAACACAACAATTTAAAAACATTATAAAAAAAGATATTCGTTCTGAATCCCGTCTTTCGAAACTATCACTACATTTCTTTAGAACTTATGTCTAAATTTACAATCAAAAATAATGATTTTTTCAGCGTTTTTGATTTTTTTTATTTATTTTTTATGTTATAATACGCATAGTGATAGTGGTGATATACCCGTCTTTCGAAACTATCACTACATTTCTTTAGAACTTATGTCTAAATTTACAATCAAAAATAATGATTTTCTCAGCGTTTTTGATTTTTTTTATTTGTTTTTTATGTTATAATACGCATAGTGATAGTGGTGATATATTATCGGAGGTGTTTTCATGGCTTATTTCCTTAAAAAATCCACCCTTAAAGGTCGTACCTATCTCTCTATTGTTGAAAGCTTTTATTCTCATGAAAAACGCGGTGCTGCTCACCGTACCTATAAATCTCTTGCTTCTGTTGAAACATGGAAGGCCAAAGGCATCGAGGATCCTGTTGCCTATTTCCAGAAACAGGTCGATGAACTTAATAACGCCCGTAAGAATGAAGGTGTTCCTAAAATATCACATGTTTCTCCTGAACGCTATCTTGGTTACTTCCCTTTTGTTTCACTTATGAATCAGATGAATATTCAAAAGTACGTCGACTATTTTCATCTGGGTCATCAGTTTCACTATGACCTCTATGAGGTCCTGTCTTCTCTTGTCTATGCACGTCTGGTCTGCCCCTGCAGCAAGTATAAAACCTTTCATGAAGTTCTTCCTCAGCTCAAGGATCCTGTCCACTACTCATATGATCAGTTATTAGACGCTCTTGAATTTATCGGCAATGATTATCACAAGTTCATCGAAATATTCAATGAGCAGCTCAAATCTCTGTATGAAACCAGTACTGACAAGACCTATTTTGACTGTACGAACTTCTACTTTGAAATTGACAGAGAAGATGACTTCAGACGCAAAGGTCCCAGCAAGGAAAACAGAAAAGATCCCATTGTAGGTATGGGACTGCTGCTTGATGCCAATCAGATACCCATTGGCATGAGGCTCTATCCGGGCAGCGAAAGTGAAAAGCCAGTATTGCGTAGTGTCATCAGTGACCTGAAGAAGAAAAACCACATTGATGGCAGAACCATCCATGTGGCAGATAAAGGATTAAACTGTGCTCAGAACATTGCCTTTTCCAGAGAAAACGGGGATGGATATCTCTTTTCCAGATCAGTAAAGGGTCTGCCAGACAAAGAAAAAAAATGGGTCCTGCTTGACAGCGATGACTGGAAGGAAGTCAGAAGTCATGATGGTACATTATTGTACAGATACAAATCATGTACTGATAAATTCCCTTATACAGTTGAAGCAGACGGCAAAAAGAAAACGGTCTATCTGACTGAAAAAAGACTCTTAACGTACAATCCCAAACTGGCTTCCAAGAAAAAACATGAGGTCAACAGACAGATTGAAAAGGCAAAAGCCTTATGTTATTCTCAGGCTAAACGTGCGGAATATGGTGACCTGGGCAAATATGTCCAGTTCGTAGATGATGAAGGAGAAAAAGCAAAAGCAACTGTTAATCATTCCATGATAGAAAAAGAACTTCAGTTTGCAGGGTACAATCTACTGGTTACATCAGAAACAAAAATGAATGATCAGGATATCTATGATACCTACCACAATCTGTGGAGGATAGAAGAATCCTTCAGAATAATGAAAAGCGACCTGGATGCAAGACCAGTATTTCTGCAGAAAGAAAACACAATTAAGGGACACTTCCTGATCTGCTATCTTTCTGTCCTGCTGGAAAGAATACTGCAGTTTAAAATCCTGGACAACAGATACAGTACTTCGGAAATCATAAAATTCGTAAGAAGCTTTAGAGTGATAAAAGGTGAAAACAAATACATCAACATTACTTCTTCAAGCAGATTTATAAAAGATCTTGAAAGCATGACCAATCTGCCATTAACAAATTATTACCTTACAGAAAGGCAGATCAAACAAATATTCAATCACAAGATATAATAGACAGCAGGAAATCTTAAACTGATTTTCTGCTGTTTTTTTCAAACTATCACTATATTTTAATGCTGGATACCAAAGTCAGGTATTATAGCTTTCTTTTATAACAGGTCAACTACTTTTCTCATCCGTTCAAAAAAAAGATCAACCTTAAATTTCTTTGTTTTCTATGATAAAAACACAACAATTTAAAAACATTATAAAAAAAGATATTCGTTCTGAATAGATTTGATTATCAACATGATAAAAATCTACTGAGTCCAAATATCTTTGCTAAGCTGTTACAAAAAACAATAAAATTAGATGTCTTTGCCAATAGTAGCAACCATAACAGCCTTGATCGTATGCATTCTATTTTCTGCTTCATCAAACACGACTGAATTTGACGATCTGAATACTTCATCTTCAACTTCTCTGATGTCGATTCCATCTTTTTGTTTTGCTTTTGCGACCTCTGTTTCAAAATCATGAAAAGAAGGTAAACAATGCATAAACAGCGTTGAATCCTTTCCTGTCTTTTTCATCATTTCCTGTGTTACCTTATATGGTGAAAGCATTTCAACTCTTGGTTTATATAAGCTTTCATCTTCTCCCATACTTACCCATATATCAGTATAAATAACATCAGCATCTTTTACCGCTTCATCAACGTTATCAGTCACTTCAATCTTTCCGCCTGATTTTTGTGCTTCACTTTGACAGTATGACAGCACATCTGGATCAATGCTCAAAGATTTTGGTCCTAAACAAACAAAATGCATTCCCATCTTGACTGCTCCATACATCAAACCATAGCAGACATTATTTCTGATATCACCTGTGAAAACAAATTTTACTTCATTCAATGGTTTATGCAGATGTTCTTCAATAGTCAGAAAATCAGCCAATGTCTGTGTTGGATGATCAACATCCGTTAAACCATTCCATACTGGAACACCTGAATATTTTGCCAGATCTTCAACCGTTTCCTGTTTAAAGCCTCTAAACTCTATCCCGTCATACATTCTTCCTAAAACTTTTGCTGTATCTTCAATCGATTCTTTTTTCCCCATTTGAGAATTACTCAAAAAAGTAACATGTCCACCTTCATCCAGTGCAGCGACTTCAAATGAACAACGTGTTCTTGTTGAAGTTTTTTCAAACAGCAAAACAATATTTTTTCCTTCTAGATGTTTACCGATTTTCCCATCTTTCTTATCCTTTTTCAATTGATGTGCCAAATCCAGCAGATATCTGATTTCTTCTTTTGAAAAATCTTTTAAAGTCAAGAAACTTCTGTTTTTCAGATTCATAGCGTATCCCCCTTTTAATGATCTTATTTTACCAAAATATGTTCTTTTCTTCAACAATGATAAATATTTATTATTTTGTTTTAAAAAAATTTGTTTTCGCTATAATAGAAATCAGGGAGAAAAATGAAAATGAAAAAAACAGCATTCAGTAACGAGAAATATATAGAACTGCAATCAAAACATATTAGAGACAGAATTAAACAGTTTGATAACAAGCTATATTTGGAATTTGGTGGAAAGCTATTTGATGATCATCATGCATCACGTGTTCTTCCTGGTTTTGAACCAGACAGCAAACTGAAAATGTTGTTAGCTTTAAAACAGGATTCAGAAATCATTATCGTTATTAACGCCAATGATATCGAAAATAATAAAATTCGTGGCGATATTGGTATTACCTATGATATGGAAGTTTTAAGACTGATTGATGCTTTTCGCAATATCGGTCTATATGTTGGCAGCGTAACGATCACACGTTTTGAAAATCAGCCACATGCTTTGATCTTTCAAAAGAAACTTGAATCATTAGGAATCAAAGTTTTTAGACATTACCCAATCGAAGGATATCCTAATGATGTAGAAAAAATTGTTTCAGAAGAAGGTTTTGGTAAAAACGATTACATTGAAACAACAAAACCACTGGTCATTGTTACTGCACCTGGTCCAGGCAGCGGTAAAATGGCAACATGTTTATCACAGCTTTATCATGATTATATTCGTGGTATCAAAGCGGGATATGCAAAATTTGAAACTTTCCCAATCTGGAATATTCCTTTAAAACATCCTGTAAACCTTGCATACGAAGCTGCAACCGCTGATCTTAACGATGTTAATATGATCGATCCTTATCATTTGGAAGCCTATGGTGAAACAACCATCAATTATAACAGGGATGTAGAAATATTCCCGGTATTAGAATCGACATTCAAGAAAATCATGTCTAAATGTCCTTACAAATCACCAACTGATATGGGTGTCAATATGGCAGGAAACTGCATCATTGATGATGAAGCCTGCAAAGAAGCCAGCAAAGCCGAAATCATCAGAAGATATTTTCAGATCAAATTAGACTATAAACGTGGTTTGGTCAATAAAACAGCCATATCAAAAATAGAAGCAATTATGTTATCACTTGACTTAAAACCAACTGACAGAAAATGTGTCGATCCAGCTTTGAAAATTGAACAGAAGACCGGAAATCCTGGTTTTGCGATGGAACTGAACGATGGTACGATCATCACTGGAAAAACTTCATCACTTTTAGGTTGCGCATCAGCCTGTCTGATTAATGCCTTAAAATACCTAGCTAGTATCGATGATGAAATCCTGCTGATTGAACCTGAAGTTATTGAACCCGTTTCATTATTAAAAACAACAATATTAAAAAATAAAAATCCTCGTCTGCATACTGATGAAGTATTATTGGCTTTATCTATTTCCGCAACACATAATGAAAATGCTAAAAAAGCCTTAGAATGTATTTCTCAGCTACAGTACTGTGAAGCACATTCATCAGTTATTCTTTCTGAAGTTGATACCACAACTTTAAGAAAGCTTGATATCCGTCTCACATGTGAAGATAAATTTCAGTTTAAAAAAATATTTCAAAAATAAAAACTACAGCCATGATGTATATCATGATAAAAACGATATCCATCAACTGTAGTTTTTTTCATGCTGTAACAAAAACTGACGGTATTGACTGATTTCCTGCTTTTTAGCTTCCAGTTTTACATAAATAAAGTCGTTTTCATATCTGACATCAATAATATGACAAAACTGGTCTAACTGCTTATAAATTTCGCCATGTGAATATGGTATAGAAAATTCAAAAACTTCATACTCTTTAAAGAGCAGATGAGCAATTTCATCTTCCAGCTGATCCAATCCGGTTTTATATTTTGCAGAAACAAAAACATAAGGTGAACACGGCTGTATAAAAGTAGAACGAGGCAGATCTGCTTTATTATAAACATAAATCACCGGTGTATTTTCAGCTCCTAAAGATTTTAAGACCTGATTGGTTGTATCAATCTGCGTCATACAGTCTTTATAGCTTGAATCAATGACATGCAAAAGCAAATCAGCTTCTTTGACCTCTTCGAGCGTTGAACGAAAAGCTTGGATCAGATGATGAGGCAAACGGTCAATAAAACCTACAGTATCTGTTAACAGACACATGTGATTTTTAATTTTTACTTTTCGTGTAGCTGTCTCAAGCGTGGCAAACAGCATATCTTCCTGAAAAACCTTTTTATGTTCTTCTTTACAGAATACATTCAGCAAAGTCGATTTGCCACTGTTGGTATAACCAACCAAAGCAATCACAAAAACATCATTGTTCTTTCTTCTGCTACGTTGAACCTGTCTCTGTCTGACGATCTGAGCCAATTCTTTCTTTGCTTTTGTTAGTTTTCGAGCAATGATTCTTCTGTCCAGTTCAAGCTGCTTTTCGCCGCTTCCTCTAAATCCGGATCCACCCTGCTGATGCGCCATATGTTCCTGCATACCAATAAGCCGTGGTAACAGATACTGATTTCTGGCAATTTCTACCTGCAGTTTTGCTTCTTTGGTCTTTGCCCTCTTTTCAAATATACGCAAAATCAGATCACTGCGGTCAGTCACTTCTGTATGCAGAATATCTGTCAGATTTCTTACCTGCAACGATGACAGTTCATTATCAAAAATAATGATTTCATCATCGATCATATGACTGATTTCTTCAGCTTTCCCTTTGCCTATGTATGTTGCAGCATTGATTTTTTCAACTTTTTGAATCACCACGCGGGCAACATCTATTTGGCATGCTGAACATAATGCCTTTAATTCTTCAATTGCATATTGATCTCGACTGGTCATGACAAGAATTGCTTTCATCTTTTACACCTCGTATGTATTCTATCAATTAGGAGCAGATATGAAAAGATATAATTATATAGTTACGCTTACCCTTATCACTTTTTTAACAGTATTTTCTTTTTTTCATATGTTTACGATCGTTCAGGTCTCTCGTGAAGTCATCGATATCGTCTTTAATAATCTTCTTCCATCTTTACTGCCATTTATGATCCTGACATCTCTCTGTCTCAATCTTGGTATTCTTGATATTTTCAGTTATCTGATACAGAAACCATTTTATCAGCTGTTTTCACTGACACCTATGATGTCTTCATTATATTTTGTATCATTTTTCTGTGGTTATCCAACAAATATCAAACTGATCAAGGAAGCTTATGAATTATCATATATTAATTTAGAGGAACTGCAGCATTTGCTGCACATTGCTTCTTTCAGTTCACTGTCTTTTATTTTTGTATCATTAAAAACATCAGATACATTGACTCTTTTTATATCACATCTTCTGCCCAGTCTGCTGTTTGCTTTATTCTATAAACATGAAAAAAAATATATTTCTTTTCATGATGCTGTCAGCAAATTAAAACAGCCGCATCTTTCTTTTGTCAAAGCCTTTAAAAAAAGCATTATATCAAGCTTATATGCTTTTATTTTCATTTTAGGATATATGTTGATTTTTCAGTTTATTGGGTCTTTCCTTGAAGAAACCTTTCAATGTGATATTCTAATCGATATTTTAAAAGGTATCATGGAATTCAGCAGTGGTTCACTGCATCTGATCAGTCGTAATCTGCCAATTGTCGCTTTTTTTCTGTCATTCAGTGGTTTAAGCGTTATGATGCAGGCAGATAATCTTTTGGAAGATATCCCCTATTCTTTTACAAAATATTTTTTTGTTCGCTTATTTCATGGAATATGTTCAGCTCTGATCTGTTTTTTCCTTTTATATATAGACTTATGATTGACATACTTTTCGTGTTTAATATATAATAATAGTAATCATTACTATTAAGGAGGGCGTTATGAAAGATACAAAGATCAGATATTCTAAACAGCGTGAACTGATTCTATCCAATCTGCAAAACCGCTGTGACCACCCTACTGCTGAAATGATATATCAGGATCTTAAACAGGATCATCCAAATTTAAGTTTAGGAACAGTTTATCGCAATTTAAATCAGCTGTGCCAAAGCAATCAGATTCTTAGATTAGATATGGGCGGTCCAATGGTCAGATATGATGGAAACGTAAAGCCACATATTCATTTTGTCTGCGAACATTGTGGTAAGATTTATGACATTGAATCAATTGATACGGCACTTATCAGACAGCTGCAGGAGCAGCAGCCTCACAAGATAAACAGTATTGATATCAAATTAACAGGAATCTGTCAGGAGTGCCTGCATCAGCAAAAAGCAGCCTAGCTGCTTTTTATTATGACAAAAAATATGTTACAATGCCAAAGAGGTGAGCGCATGAAATTTTTATACAATCTCTGTCTTTTATATCCCTACTGGTTTTTAAAAATTATCTGTCATGCTGGTATTTCATCGATCAGAACAATCTTCTGTTTCAATATCAATGAAAAGAAAATCGATCAGCTTACCGGTATCGAGTTTGAAGAACTGATCAGAGACATTCTCAAAAAAGATCATTATCACTCCGTCATTCTGACCAAAAGCAGCAATGACTACGGTATTGATATTCTTGCGAAAAAAAACAGTCTGACTTATGGCTTTCAATGCAAAAGATATCAGCATAACATTGGTGTTGATGCCATTCAGCAGGCAAAAGCTGGTCAGGCCTACTATAAACTGGATATCGTCAGTGTCATTACCAATTCTTTTTTCACCAGCAATGCCTATGCCCTGGCCCAATGCAATGATATAAAGCTGATCGATCGTCCCCAGCTCATCAAAATGATGAAAAAAACAAAAATGTATTACCACTTTATTCCTTTTTATTATTTCCTGATCGTTATCGTTTTCTCTTATCTGTCCTACCTGTTATGGATCAAGTGGCAGTGCAGAGAGTTTATGATGATCTTCATTTTTCTGCTGTTTCTCTTTCTGTTCATGACCGGTAAAACGCTCTACTATTCTTTTTTTCAACGAAAACAAGATAACCTGATTCATCATGACAACGAAAAAATGGACGACTGATCATCAGTCATCCATTTGTGCTAATAATATTTTTCTTTTTCTTCTGTAAATGCTGTAACAGATCAGTACAGCAATGATAATAAGTGCGATAATCATCATAAAACAATGCATAAAAAACGTTTCGGGCAGGATCGTGATAATCGGATCTGTTGCCACATCAAAAATCCAGTAATCATTTCTAAATACAATCTGATGAAATATAATAAAGGCACGATCAAAATCAAGAGCCGCTAAAAAAGCAATGACAGCAGGAACAACAATCGTCATGATAGCTGTCAGCTTCAAAAATCTGAATTGTCGATGTTTCCATTGACTGTAAATCAAAACAGCAGAACTGCACAATGAAATCATGAAAATGATCTGAACGATCACAAAAATCATTCTGACTTCCTCAAAATGGATCCTTCCCGCTTCTGACATGATAAAATCTTTAAAAATCAATGGTCCCTGATAGAAAATAGACTGATATCTGATCAGGATATCATAGTTTTCCTTGATCACATCAACAGAAAGACCCGAAATCTGATCGATATGCAAACGATAGATATCACTATAATAAAGCGGCTTAAAAAAAACCGTAAAAACAACTGCAAAACTGATGATCAGAAACATCAAAGATATACTTGTCAGTATATCTTTTTTGCTATAGATCATATAAGAAATCTTCTCCTTTTTGGACTTCTACCTTACTTAAAGATGGATAATCCTGCTGTCTTAACACCTCATATATGCAGATAGCAGCACAATTCGATAAATTAAGACTTCTGACTTTATCAGACATTGGGATCCTTAAGCAGCGATCCAGATAATCCTTTAAAATATCTTTAGGAATACCATCATGTTCATGCCCAAAAAACAAATAGTGATCCTTTGTTGTATCACTGAAATCCTGATCCGTGTAACATAATTTAGAATATCTCGTGAAAAAATGATATTCTCCAGGATTGGTTTGAGTAAACTCTTCAAAAGAATCATAAATATGCAGGTCAAGATCTTTAATATAATCCAATCCTGCTCTTTTCATCTTTTTATCATCCAAATCAAAAGACATTGGTTTAATGATATGCAATGATGTATTGGTTGCCACACATGTCCTCATAATGTTTCCTGTATTCTGCGGAATTGCAGGATGAACTAAAACAATATGATTCATTATAATTTTTCCTTTAAGATCTTGTATAATTTTTTTAATGCTTTAGCACGATGTGAATATTGATTTTTTTCTTCCAGTGACATTTCGGCACTGGTTTTCTGACATGGTGGAAAATAAAAAATTGGATCATAGCCAAAACCATTTGTTCCGGCTATTTTATCATTGATCAATCCCTCAAAGGTTTCTTCAATTAAAATTGGTTCTTCACCAGGAATGACCAACGCCAAGGCACAGACAAATCGACACGTTCTCTCTTTGCCTTCAATGGCATCAATAATGGTCTGATTAATAATATCGTATGGTGTATCTTTTCCTAAAAATCTGGCAGAATAAATCCCTGGCAGTTTTCCAAAAGCATCGATCTCGATACCACTGTCATCAGCCAGAACGATCTTATGAAGATCATCAGCCACATATTTTGCTTTGATCAAAGCATTTTCTTTAAATGTTTTCCCATCTTCAACGATTTCAGGAACATCATCATAAACATCTTTCATAGATTTGACTTCGATGTCTAAATCTTTCAACATAGCTGCTATTTCTCTAACTTTTCCTTCATTAGTCGTAGCAATTACTAATTCTTTCATTTTATCACTCTCTTTCGCCCACTATTTTATAATAGAAAACTGGTGATATCAATATAAGAGAAAAAATAAAATCGTTTTCTCTATAAATGATTTATCTTCAGACAGATTTCATTTATAATACCATTAAGCTGTTAAAAACGGAGGAAATTATGGTAAAGAAACTTATTATCAACGCTGATGATTATGGTTTGTGTGATGGCGCTTCACTAGGTATCCTGAAAGCCCACCACGATGGCGTCTTGACTTCAACAACATGTATGATGAATATGCCAGAAATTGAAAAATATCTGAAAATTGCTGAAAAATATCCAGATTTAGGACTCGGTGTCCATTTGAACATAACAGTTGGACCTGCCCTAACCAAAAACAGTTTTACCGATGATCAGGGTATTTTCAGACCGCGAAGCGCTTATCCTGATTGTCATCCCCAAGTCAACCAGGAAGAACTTTATGCAGAATGGAAAGCTCAGATTGAAAGATTTATCGCCTTGACTGGCCATAAACCAACGCATCTGGATTCACATCATCATGTCCATTTATTGCCAGAATATCAAAGCATTGCTTTAAAACTCACTCGTGAATATGATTTGCCTCTACGCCAGGAATCATATCTTCAGACAGATTTTGAATATGTCAGATTTACAGAAGTTTTCTATAATGAAACTGTTTCATTACAGACGATTCAGGACATCTGTCATTATCCTGATGATATATTTGAAATGATGTGTCATCCTGCTTTTGTTGATGACTATTTATTTCATCATTCAGCATATCATATAAAAAGAACCGAAGAATTGGCTTTGCTTTGTGATCAGCAAACCAAGGAAATGATGACTTCTCTTGAGCTGATTCATTATGGTCAAATCAAAAAAATCAAATAGACATGAAAAAACAACTTTATCAAAGCTACAAGATCATGTCACACTACAAAAAGGGAATACCGATGAAAAATCAGTATTCCCTATATATTTTCCCAAACTCCGTCAGAATAATATTTTCTATCTTATTTTTTTCCTTTTTTTCTTTCTGGTTTTGACATCAGATAAATAGGCAGCGCCAGCAGTACCCCGCCACCAACAATATTTCCAATTGTTGAAACAACCATATGTAACCCTATACCGCTCCATGAAATACTTTGTCCTAATGAAAAATATCCCATTGAAAATGTTCCCATATTCGCAATACTATGTTCAAATCCTGGTAAAACAAAAGACATTACCACGATCATCATAACGATTACCTTTGCACTTTCGCTTTTCAGTTTCATCCCTTCATAAGCAGCAACACAAACAATAAAGTTACATAAAACCCCTTTAATAAACAGCTGAAAGACATTAAAATCAAGTTTACCATTAATGACACTGGTTAAATACGGGTTCAGAAGATCCTGATTCGATCCCGTTTTGATAAACAGAAACATCAGAAATGTAATTCCGATAAAATTTCCAATATAACAGATGATCCACATCGGTAACAGCTGATAGAATTTTAAATGACCATGATAAACTGGCATCATTGTTGTAAAACAGTTTCCCGTAAACAGTTCAGAACCCAACAGTACAATAATAACTAGCCCGATTCCAAAAGCAGCCGCAAAAGCAATCTTCGCTATTTCTGGAGAAACACTGGTCAATATAATGGATAAAGTGTATGACAGGATCGTTGCCATCCCTAAATATAATCCAGCAACAATGCTCCTGATAAAAAAGCGAAATGGATCTTCCTTTGCCATTTTATATTTTGCCATTGCAAGACCATTCAATAATTCGAAATCTGACATGATAATTTCCTCCACCAAAAAATAATGCTGATATTCAAATAAAAAGATAGGTTCAATATAAAATTTAAACCTATCTTATATATACATGGCTAGGGTAGCAGGATTCGAACCTGCGTATGATAGAGTCAGAGTCTATTGCTTTACCGCTTAGCTATACCCCAATGTCCATATAACATTATATATATTTTTTTAATAAAATCAACCTTTATTTTCATTTTTTTTAATTAATTGAAAATGTTTGAATGCTTTATACAAACCATCATCCAAAACATCATCAGTAATATATGTAGCTGCCTTTTTTGCTTTCTCTCTGCCATTACTCATACAGACACTGATGCCACTGATTTCAAACATGCTGATATCAATTTCGGCATCACCAAAAGCAATAATATCTTCCTGATCGATATGCAGATAATTTGCCAGTTGCAAAATAGCATCTTTCTTATCAATCCCTTTAAGCGTACAGTCACCAAACAAAGCTTTTTCTCCCTGACCACCCCAGGTCGTCACCTGAAACTCAGGAAAAGCCTGTTTAAAATCAAAATAATCCTGATATGATTCTAAAATAAAATTGATCTTAATCACATTTTTCTGATATAAAGACTGTGGAAATGTCATATTCGGATAGACTTCTGCAATGATTGGATCTTTTATACCATACTTCTGTAAAGCGGAAATTGCTCTTGTCCGAAAATGATGAGAGCCATACAGTCCATCATTAGCTTCCATGAAATAAGCCAATCCCTGCTGATCTAAATAATCAACAATACGTTTTACTTCTTCTAAAGAAAATGCCTGATTTCTGATAACCTTGTTCTGTGATTCGATATAGGCTCCATTTCCACCGATAATCCCATTTAATCCTATATTCAGGATTTCATCTTCAATATGAGAACGGCTCCTTCCCGTCACAATATAACAGAAATGTCCCTGCTGCTGTGCTGAATGTATCGCTTTTACCGCACTGTCTGGCAAAATATTTGAATAACTGATCAGCGTTCCATCAACATCCAGCAATATGAGTTTTCTTTTCATTTTCATCCTCCGTAGTTCAGTCATTAAAATCATTATATCAAAGAAAAGTCATGAAATCAGCAAAAAAAAGCCGTCGGATAACCGACAGCTTTCTATTAATAGTTTTCAGCTCTGATTTCAAAATAAGCCTGAGGATGCTGACATACAGGACAAACTTCAGGTGCTTTTTGACCAATAACGATATGTCCACAGTTTCCACAGATCCATACACGATCTCCATCTCTAGAGAAGACAATTCCCTGTTCGATGTTAGAAAGTAATTTTCTATAGCGTTCTTCATGTTCTTTTTCGATTTTTGCAACTTCTTCAAATAAGAATGCAATATCATCAAAGCCTTCCTCTTTGGCTTCTTTCGCAAATCCCGCATACATATCTGTCCATTCATAATTTTCACCAGCTGCAGCATCTTTCAGATTATCCATCGTAGATGGGATACCACCATCATGTAATAACTTGAACCAGATTTTAGCATGTTCTTTTTCATTGGCAGCAGTTTCAGCAAAGATTTTCGAAATCTGCACATAACCATCTTTCTTTGCTTTTGAAGCATAGTAATTATATTTTGTATGTGCCTGTGATTCTCCAGCAAATGCAGCTAACAAGTTTTTTTCAGTTTTTGATCCTTTTAAATCCATTTTGTTTTTCCTCCTTAATTCTGTTTTAAACATTCATCACAAATATAGTATATATCTGTTTCATATGAAATAATCTTAATATTGAGCTTTTTTTCAATCATTGGTGACAAATCGTCCAGAAAAACATCCTTGACTTTTCCACATTTCTGACAGATCAGGTGATCATGCTTGACTGCTTTATCATAGAAGGCAGTCATCCCCTGAAAATTCAAACGGCGAATCTTGCCTTCATCTACCAGCTTATTTAAATTATTATAAACCGTTGCCAGCACGATTCTGGGATTTTTTTCTTTTGCTTTAAAGAATATCTGTTCCGCTGTCAGATGTTCATTTGCTTCATTAATAATTGATAATATCAGCTCCGCATTCTTTTTCATAACATTCTCCAATATTAAAACTATTCTAATTCTAATATAAATGATATTTCATGAATTGTCAACAAATAAAACCATTTATAAATCATTTAATTTTGATATAATATGAATTGGAGGTTATGATATGAAAGATGGATATATAAGAGTTGCCAGTGCATCCATTGATACACTTATCGGCAATGTCAAACATAACAGTCAGGAAATTCAAAAAGTCATTCAAGAAACACGAAAAAACAATACAAAAATCGTTGTGTTCCCAGAACTGGTACTGTCAGGATACACTCTGGAAGATTTATTTTTACAAAACAGACTGCTTCATGAATGCCTGCAGCAGTTAAAAGTCATCAGAGATTTCACAAAAGGCTATCAGCAGATCATTGTTTTAGGTTTGCCATTCTGTTATAAAAACAGTCTATACAATGTCGCTGCTGTTATTTATGGTGGAAGTATTCTGGGTATCGTCCCTAAAACCCATATTCCTAACTATAATGAATATTATGAAGGCAGACGTTTTGAAACAGCCCCTGCCTGTAACACAGAAATAGAATTATTCGATGAAATCGTTCTTTTTGGGAAAAACACTGTTTTTTCATGTGCTACGATTCCTTATCTGGAATTAGGTGTAGAAATATGCGAAGACCTGTGGCTGCCTGATGCGCCAAGTCAAATGCTGGCTTTAAACGGCGCAATGATCATCGCTAATACCAGTGCCAGCAATGAATTAACAGCCAAGAAAGACTATCGTCGTGAACTTGTAAACATGCAGTCAGCTAGACTGATTTCTGGATACATCTACAGCAATGCCGGCAGTGGTGAAAGTACTACCGATGTGGTCTTCAGTGGTCATCACCTGATCTGTGAAAATGGTGTGATCATCAATGAAAGCGATGGATTTGATGCATCAATCATCTATGGTGATCTGGATATTATCAAACTGGCCAGCGAAAGAAGAAAAATGACAACTTATAAATCTCATGATTCGTATGATCATGTTTACTTTAATATGGATATGGTCGATCTAGATACAGATTACTATTATGACCCTCATCCTTTTGTACCTCATGATCCAGCCAAACGTGAACTGCGCTGTAAAGAGGTTTTTGAAATTCAGACTCGCGGATTAATGCAAAGATTAAAAGCAACCCATATCACAAAAGCCGTTATTGGTATATCTGGCGGTCTTGATTCGACCCTTGCCTTGCTGGTATGTGTTATGGCTTTTGAAAAGCTCGGTTATGACAAGAAAAATATCATTGCTATAACAATGCCTTGTTTTGGAACAACATCCCGTACCAAAAACAATGCACTCGGGTTAATGGAAGAACTTGGGGTAACCAGCCTGACGGTCAATATCGCTGATGTCGTAAGAGCTCAATTTAAAAATATCGGACAGGATGAAAATGTTCATGATGTCACTTATGAAAACGTTCAGGCTCGTGAACGTACCGAAATCCTGATGAACAAAGCCAATCAGGTTGGTGGTCTGGTCATCGGAACAGGTGATCTCAGCGAAGTGGCCCTAGGATGGTCAACCTACAATGGTGATCACATGTCAATGTATGCAGTCAATGTTTCTGTTCCAAAAACTCTGGTTCGCTACCTGGTTGATTATGTTTCAACATTATACAAAGGTCAGCCTTTAGAAAATATTTTACAGGATATTCTGGCAACACCGGTTTCTCCTGAACTCTTGCCACAGGAAAATGATAAGATCGTTCAAAAAACTGAAGATATCGTTGGCCCTTATGAACTGCATGATTTCTTTATTTATCATATGGTGCGTTTTGGTGATGAACCTCGAAAACTGTTTAGAAAAACTCAGCTGGCTTTTGGTCAAAAATATGATAAAGAAACCATCAAAAAATGGTTGCGTCTTTTCTACTGGCGTTTCTTTACTCAACAGTTTAAACGCAGCTGTATTCCTGATGGTCCTAAAGTTGGTTCCGTGGCACTTTCTCCTCGTGGTGACTGGCGTATGCCAAGTGATGCCAATGTGCAGATATGGATCGATGAAATAGAAAAACTCTAAAATCATAGTACATACTATGATTTTTTTTATTAACCATGCTAAAATGATATGGGGTGAAAGAAATGTATATCTATAAATCAAATCATTATACTGCAACGATAAACAAAATACTGGATGACTGCATCCAGCACGCTCAACAAAACCCTTTTGAGCTTCATTATCTTATCGTGGATGATGAAGCCTATTTTGAAGAAATTATCTTAAAGAAAACATCTTTTCTTTTCAATATCGAAATTGTATCTTTACCACATTTTCTGCAAAGTATCATCGATCATCATCATGAAACTTTTCATAAAAAAACATTTTATGAAAATATCATAGAGATTGTTCAGCTTATCAAATCAAATCCATGTCTTTTTTCTCAAGCCATGAATCCTTTTCAAACGGCAAAAAATATTTTAGACGTTTTTAAAAACTTTTATTTATATGATATTCAGATCAACGATTTCAAACTTCCTGCTTTTTCCAAACAGAAAATAGCTGCATTATGGAATCTGTATGAACAGTTTGACAAAACCACTTTTCTCGAACATGATTTTGTCTATTCCCTGATCAATGAAAACGATCATCAGCACTACTATTTTCTGTCTTCATCAATCAATAATAAAAAAATGCAAAAAATCATGGATCGTTTAGACCATAACGGCCATGTCTATACTTTTAAGGATATTCAAGACCAGGAGGAAGACTATTCTTCATATGTCTGTCATCATCTGTTCGATTCATATCAGACAAAACAAAACCTGGACAATCCTTTTGAACTATTCAAAGCTGTTAACGTACAGGAAGAAATCAAACAGGTTGTTTTTGATCTTTATCAGTCTTTAAAAAACGGTCACTGCTATGATTTTGCCATCTATTATCCTGATGAAACATATTATCAGCAGCTGACAGAAATTCTTGACAGATTTGAAATTTCCTATAATAAACATCAAATCACTGAAAACTATACATTTCATGCAGCTAAAGACATATTACATTATTTAAATGACCATAACGAGGATCATCTCCTTGATTTATTAAGCAGTGGTTTATTAACAAAGTTTCAAGATATCCGATACATTTCACAGTTAAAGAGACAGTATCTGACGCAAGGTATCATTACTGATGAAAACTATAGACAATTGAAAAATGATATTCTTATTATTAAAAATAATACTACTTTTCAAGATCTATCTAGGGCTTTGATTACTTTTATCAGTCAGTATTTTGTAAAAAATGAAGAAACTCTATCACTGACAGCCTCTTTAGAAAAAATAACAGTTGATCATATTCTTTCCATAAAAGAATATATGCAGCTACTGGATTGTCTGATGAAACCGGTAATTCATTATGACAGACCGCAATATGACAGTGTCTATCTTTTGTCTTACCATCAGCCTTACAGTGAACTGCTTCATACCAAAATCATATACTGTTTAGGTTTGAATGAAACGATCATTCCACAGGATTTTAAAAATACAAAGCTATTATTAAACCATGAAGCTGAATGTATTCATTTTCCAACCACATATGATCAGCTGGAACAGCATCAAAAACAGCTTCAGCATTTATTTTCTAACCGTCATCAGCGAATCGTTTTATGTTATGCCTTAAGAAACAATGATGGCACAGAACTGGTCGTTTCTTCATTGATCAAGAAAATAACAGCTATATTACCGGTTAAAGAATTTATCAAACATCAACTGCTGCATCAGGCATTAAAAGAAGAACTGTACCTGCAGGATCAGTATGATCAGCAGCTGACACTTTTAAATCAGCAGATCAGAAACTATAAAGAATCGAAAAATCAGGTTGCAAAGCTGACAGTTCCAATAGATCATAATCCTCTGTCAGCCAGCAAATTAGAAGTATATAATCAATGTCCCTATAAATATTTTCATCAGTATCTGATGAATATCGATGAATACCGTGACAGTCATCTGCAAAACAATGAAATCGGGACACTAATTCATTATACATTAGAGAAAAATGTAAAATATTTTTATGACAATTCACCAAAAAACAATGATAAACTGCAGCAGGATATCAATCAGACAATCAATGATTATCTTTTAAAAAACAGCTGTCTCAAATATTCTTTGCCACAGAATCAGTTTTTTATCAGCATGATCAAAAAAGATCTCTATAATACTATTCTTGTTCTGCAGAAACAGATGGCACAGGGTTTATTTGTTCTCAAATCATGTGAGAAAAAAATTTATGAGAAAATTGATGATATGCAGCTAAAAGGCTTTATCGATCGTGTCGATGTTTTTCAGGATTATATCAAAGTAATCGACTATAAATCTTCTCAGAAAAAGCTTGACCTGAAACTGGCACGTCTTGGCTTTAAAATCCAGATGCTTTTATATCTGGAAATGCTGTCAAAAACAGAAAACATCAAAAAAGGCGCAGTTCTTTACTTTAATACAAAAAAAAGACTGCTAAAAAGTGAACTGTCCATTCTGGAACAGGAAACATCAGAAAATTTCTTTAAACTGTATAAAATGGACGGCTACAGTATCGATCCTGTTTACCAGCAAATCGACAGTGAAATTGACAAAGAAAGCACATTGATACAGGTCAAACTCAAAAAAGATGGTACTCCAGATAAAAAATCAAAAGTCATTACGCAAGAAGAACTGGATGATATCATCAAGGATATCATCTGTCATATCCAGCATCTCTATCAGGAGATGACCAATGGAAATATCAGCATATATCCTACCAGAAGCGATAACCAATCCATTGATCAGACTGTCAATCCATGTCCATTCTGTCCATATCGCCCACTTTGTGGCTATGATGTATTCTATAATGAGGATCACCTCATTCAAATAGGAGGCAATGATGAAAACCGATAAAAGCTTAAACGACGAACAAAATCTGGCCGTCTACACAAGAGAGCACTCTATTCTTGTTTCTGCTCCGGCTGGTTCAGGTAAAACAAAAATTCTGGTCAATCGTATTCTTTCATTAATTGAAGATGACCATGTCAACGTCAATGAACTGCTGGTATTGACTTTTACCAAAGCAGCTGCCTTAGAAATGAAACAGCGACTGATCGAACAGTTAAACAAAAAAATACTGACATGCGCACCAGAATTGAAAAATCATTTTGAAAAGCAGAAAATCTTATTAAACGATGCCTATATTACTAATTTTCATTCTTTCTGCAGTGATATATTGAGTCAGTATGGATACATGATCAACATCGATTCCCATTTTCAGATACTTGAAAATACCGATGTCATCAAACAGCACATTTTTGACCAGTGCTTAGATCAATGGGTCAAAGAAAAATCATTTCTCGATTTCTATCAAAACCATTATACTGACTATCATTTTCAGAACTTTAAGAAAATCATTATGCAGTTAGATAATCTAAGTCACACGGTCTATCATTTTGATGAATATCTAAGCAGTGTTAAAAAAACACTGTATGATACGATCATAGAAAATCACTCTTTTCAGTCGACTTCATTTGCATCTTATTTAAAAATGATTCTGATTGAGGCATATCAAAATGGTTATGATGCCTTTTTAAAACTGACCCAGTTCTGTCAGGGCCATGGTCTTCACTTCTTCTTTGAAGCAACAAAAACATTACCGTCACCACATGAGGTTTTAGAAAGTTATTATCATTCTCTCAAGATATGTATAGATCAAGATCAGCTATTAGCAGGAACTATACTGCCACTGGAAAGACATCGAAACGCTTCATTCAAAGATGTTGATGAAGAAATCAAAGAAACATATAAGCAGTTTCTGGAAACAGCCAAAACGTCTTTTGCTAAAACTTATGACAGATGCGTTCCTTCATCAATCGATGATCTTACTGAAATATTAAAAATCTCATTTCAAAGTCTACAGCAGTATATGATTTATCTCAAAGAATTCCAGAATGCCTATCAGAATTATAAAAAAGAATTCTCTTATTTGGATTTCAACGACCTTGAACAGTACAGTCTTCAATTATTAGACAAACAATATGGGGTCAGTGATCTGCTTTATGAACAGCTTCATGAAATCATGATTGATGAATATCAGGATACAAATGAAATACAGGAAAACCTGATCTTAAAAATTGCACAATGCCATCAGCCCGAAATTCATCGTTTTATGGTTGGTGATATGAAACAATCGATATATCGTTTCCGTAAAGCTGACTTAGATATTTTTAATCATAAATATATGAATTATGGTCACACAGATGACAATATCCGTATCGACCTTAAATTCAACTATCGTTCCAATAAGATTGTTTTGGACAGTATCAATTATATATTTAATGCTATCATGGATAAACGTTTTGGTGGTTTAGAGTATGACAGCGATCCACATGCACAGCTCAATTATGATTTCTTAAGAAAAGAAAAATGTTTAACGATAACTCAAAAACAGCACGCAATCAGAAAACTGGATGCAGAAAAACGTTTTGATACCGAAATCATGCTTGTTGTTAAGAATGAAGACCCATCACTTCATATTCATGAATATGAAGCAAAAATGATTGGCAAAAAAATTTATGATATGGTTGGTCATTTAGAATTGGACTTTGGAAACAGTCACAGAAAAGCCACTTTTAAAGATATCGTTATTCTAAACAGACATGCCGGTCAGCTGATTACCTATAAAAAAATATTTAATCAGTTAAATATTCCTAATCTTATCATTCTGACAAAGGGATTTTTTGAAAGTCCAGAAATCATGGCTTGCTTTTCATTTTTAAAAGCTATCAGTAACTGTTTAGATGATATTGCTCTGATTAGTGTTTTAAAAGGGCCTTATCAGTTCAGTCATTTTGATGAACAATGGCTTTACCAGCATAAAATCAAAGATCTGTCAATGTATGATTCTCTGCTATCTTTTGATGATGATGATACGTTGCATTTTTTAGAATACTATCAGCAAATGGTAACTTTCAGTCAGCATCATCCAGTTTATCAGCTGCTGGAAAAGTTTTTAAAAGACAGTCAGTATGACATCTTTGTATCATCTCTTTTTAATGGAAAACAGCGATATGAAAATATTCAGTTGTTTATTGATATGCTTAAAAACGATCAGCAGCTTTCATTACATCAGACTGTTTCTAAAATTGAGCAGACAATCAAAGAAGGTGTTGACTATAAACCAGCAACCATTGCACAAGATGGTGATGTTGTCACATTTATGACCATTCATCACTCCAAAGGTTTAGAATTTCCAATTGTTTTTGTCAACTCTTTAGAACATCGCTTTAATTTTTCTGACAGCAAAGCGCCTTTAATACAGGATAAAAATTTTGGAATCATATTGAATGCCTTTAAAAAGACTGATCTAGATGACTATAAAGATGTCCTAATTGAATACAAGAACCCTTTACGTGGTGTTTTTGGAACTTTGCTCGACAATGAAACGATTAATGAGGAAATGCGTATTCTCTATGTGGCATTAACACGAGCATCACAGAAACTGATCCTCACCGGACATATTCAATCGATCGATATGATCGAACAATGGCAACAGCAGATCATACAATATTGTATTGATGCTTCTCAACATCTATTGCCTGCACAGATCAGAAAAACTGACAATATGCTGACATGGATCATGCTTGCCGTCATTAGACATCCTGATTTTATTCACCAGTGCTGTGATCAGTCAATGTTTTCCGATCATATATCCAATCAATATGATCTGTCAAAAATAAAAGATCAGGCCTTGAAGATCAGCATTTATCAGGAAAAAGAATTCCAGGAAAACACCAGACATGCCAGATTTTCAACCAAGATCATTGACTGTCAGACCATCGATGAATATCAGTTTCCTCAAATCAGGATATCTTCAGATTTAGAAACCGAATATCAACAAAACAGTCAGTTTCACTATACTCCAGAAAAAGATATGGCAAGAAGCATTGCAGTCACCTCCATCATTGCTGATGGTGACAGATATTATCCTGATTTAAAATTTGATGAAGACAATTCATCCATAGCTGCCACTGACCGTGGAACGATCATTCATCATATTCTAGAAATTCTGCCATTAAAGTCTGATATCAATCTGGATGAAATCCTGCCAGCGTTACTGATTCAGGAAAACTATGATGAGCAAAATAATAGGATGATCATGAACTATAAAGATCATCTTCAGGATTTTCTAGACAGTACCGTTTATCAGCTGATGCTTAACAGCGATCATTGCTATAAAGAAAAATCATTTTCTTTTGTTGATGACAATCAACAGATTGTTCATGGAATCTTTGACGTCATCTGTATTAAAGATCAACAAATCACGATCATTGATTACAAAACTGACAGAATTTCCAAAGATACATCAGATGATATCTTAAAGGACCTGCATAAAGAACAGATGACTTATTACAAGATGATCATGTCTAAGGTATTTCCTAACTGCTCTATTCAGGCTATTGTCTATTATCTTCATATAAATCGCTATATCACGATATAAGATAAAAAAACAGGTATAATGATGTATCCCTAGTCAAGTAGACAAAGTAAATATTTAAAAATCTCATCGATCAACAACCCATTCCAATCTGGTTTGGGTTGTTTTTTATTTCTTTTATAATATTTTCTTTTTGTCTCATTTTCTTTGCTTTAATTTCATT